>QEVD01000059.1 GCA_003576975.1 Candidatus Zhuqueibacterota bacterium | reverse complement strand
GGCGCACAAATCGAGCTTCCACTGTTCAATTGGAACAACGGCAAAATCGCGCGCGCACAAGCACAAATCGAGCAAGCCGCACGGCAATATCTCGCCGTGAAGCATCGTCTTGCGTTGGAAGTTCAGGACGCATACACGAATTATCTAGCCGCGCAACAGGCGCTTGCTCTCTGCCGAACAGAATGGGTGCCGACTGCCAGTGAATCGGCTCGTCGCGCGCGGACAGCCTACACCGCCGGAGAGGTTTCATATCTATTTGTGCTCGAAATCGACCGCCAACTTCTAGAGGCGCGCTTGCGTGAAGTTGAGGCCGCGGCGAATTCACATCGCGCTCATGCACGCCTGCAACACAGTGTCGGATTCTATCATCCCAAACATGAAAACTGAATTCTACCCAAAAACAATATTGCCGCAAATTAGCCTCTTTGTGGAGCTGGGCTTACGGTTATTCCGCGCTGCGGTGAGCGGTTTTTTCATATCCTGCTTGATCATTCGCTTTCTGTTGAAAGATAGAATAGATGCGTTTTCGGTAGTGTACTATTGCACGCCCTTGCCGGTTCTCGCGATTTTTTCGTTGCTGCTGGGTATGATTTGGCTGTGCAATAAACGTCGCCGGGTGGCCAACGCTTGTTTTATATTTACCCTTGCATGCCTGGCGACATGGTCTTACAAAAATATCTCGCTGAATTCTCGTGCGCCGACAGCCGGTGACGTGAAGCTCTTTTTTTGGAATGCCGCCAATAACAGGCGGGCCGGGGAAATTACCGACTACGTTCAAAATTTTAATGCGGACATTATCGGATTTGTCGAAGCCGGAATCGGTAAAAAGAAAGTAGTTACGTGGCAGAACGTATTTCCCAATTATGAGGTGCACGTCTTGCCCGGCGATATGGCCTTGCTCACCAAAGGAAAAATTCTATCAACGGAGTCAGGATCTCTCAGCAAACGCGGCCGTTTTAACTTGCTCAAAGTCGCTTTAGAGGGGCGATTCTTTTATGTCTTGCTCGTGGATATTGACGGCGACCCTCTGCGGTCGCGCGCCCCCGCATTCGAGCAGTTGGCGGAGATGATCCGCTTTTATGCGCACGAAAATCTTATCGTGATGGGAGATTTCAACACGCCTTTGGATTCCATATTATTCGAGCCTTTTCGGCAATATCTCGCGCATGCGTTTGAGAGCGCTGGCATGGGATTTTCCCCCTCGTGGCCGGTGCCGTTACCGGTTTTGGTAATCGACCATATCTGGGTTAGCAAAAAATTAACGGTCGTCAACTGTAACCTGAATTGGTCCCGGTTTTCAGATCATCGCTCGGTGGTGGCCCACATTGAACCACCCTCTGGCGCAGTGGGTGAAACTTGTTCGAGATGATAATGAACCCCAATTTTAACCAACGCTTTTTTCTTATAGTTCTGCTCGCGTCTCTCACCCGCATATGGAGCTGCTCGAGCGAAACCCAAACTTCGGCCAGCGCTATACCGCCGGCGAAGGTTGCCAACGGCGTTAAAGAATCTGAGCTCACGACTGTTACGCTTTCGCCCGAGGCCGAACAGCGGCTTGGCATCAAGACTGCGGCCGTGGAAAAACGACAACTCGCCCGCAGGTTACGGCTGGGTGGAGAAATTGTCGCCATTCCCGGACGCCGCATTTTTGTCACCGCGCCGGTCGCGGGTGTGATCGTTGCGCCCAACGGGCGATTGCCGCAGGCCGGCATGCGTGTGCGCAAAGGCCAGGCGATTTTCTCCTTATTACCGTTGCCTGCCGAACGCGATTTGCTGGGCTCGCCGGATGAAGTCGTTTTGAAAAAAATGCAGTTTGATGTTGCGCAAGCCAAAGCCCAGCGCGCCGCGCAATTGCTGCATGACAACGCCGGAAGCGTGAAAACCAAAGAAGAAGCAGACACCGAGTTGCTTGCGGCTGCTGCCGCCTTCAAAGCTGCCGAGGCGCGCTTGCATCTTGCCAACAGCACCGTCGCGGATTCTGCAACGCTGGCGACGGCGACGATGGCGCTGGCTTCACCTTTTGATGGCGTGCTGCAAAGAATCAATATTGCGCCGCGCCAAACTGTCGCTGCCGGTGCGGAACTGTTTGAAGTTGTCGGGCAGAATACCGTGTGGGTGCGCGTGCCGGTTTATGTCGGCGATCTCGCCACCATCGACGAGCAGCAGCCGGCGCAGATCGAAGCTTTCGGTGACGCTTCCGGCGTCTCGCAACGCATCGCCAAACCAGTGCAAGGCCCGCCGCTCAGCGACGCCAACGCCGCTTCCGCCGATCTTTTTTTTGAGATGGAAAATAGCGATGGCCAATTTCGTGTCGGCGAAAAAGTGCGTGTGACGCTTGCTCAAAAAAATATCGCAGAAAATCTGATCGTGCCGTTTTCGGCGATTCTCTATGATATTCACGGCGGTACCTGGGTTTATACTCGCATGTCGCCGCACACGTACACACGCCAGCGCGTCGAACTGCATCATGTCGTCGATACGCTCGCGGTCCTGGCACGCGGTCCGGACTCGGGCACGGAAGTGGTGATCACCGGCGCCGCCGAAATATTCGGCACCGAGTTCGGAGGCGACAAATGATGCAATGGCTGGTTGCCACCTCGCTGCGTCTGCGCGTTGCCGTCGTCGTGCTTACGGTGATCTTCATGATCGCGGGCATGCGCATTCTCAGCACCACGGCCTTTGATGTCTTCCCCGAATTTGCGCCGCCCTTGGTGGAAATTCAAACCGAAGCGCCCGGACTTTCAACCGCGGAAGTCGAGGCGTTGATTAGCGTGCCGATTGAAAATGCCCTTAACGGCACCTCATGGCTGAAAAAGATCCGCTCCAAATCGGTGCTCGGCCTGTCCTCGGTCGTGTTGTATTTTGCCGAAGACACCGATCTCTTGCGTGCGCGCCAACTGGTGCAAGAACGTCTCGCGCAAGTCGCCGCGAACCTGCCGTCAGTCGCGGAACCGCCGGTAATTCTCTCGCCCCTCTCCTCCACCAGCCGCGTCATGAAAATCGGCATCTCTTCCAAAACCCTTTCCCAAGTGGAAATGACGACGATTGCGAAGTGGACGATCCGGCCGCGCCTGATGGCGATCCCCGGAGTGGCGAACGTTGCGATCTGGGGCCAGCGCGATCGTCAAATACAAGTGCTTGTCGATCCGCAATTTTTGAGCACGCATAAAATCACGATCGATGAGGTCGTTCGTGCGGCGCGCGGCGCCACGGAAATCAGCGGCGGCGGTTTTGTGGATATGCCGAATCAACGCTTATCCGTTTCCCTTGTTTCGCCGGTGCATACCCCGCAAGATCTCGCGCATGTGCCGGTGGCGATGCGCAACGGTGCGCCTCTCACTCTCGGCAATATCACGAAATTGGTCGAAGGATTTCCGCCGCCGATCGGCGATGCCGTGATCAATGACGGAACCGGGCTATTGCTCATCGTAGAAAAGCAACCCTGGGGCAACACCCTGGACGTGACGCACAAAGTCGAAGCGGCATTGGAAGCGCTTCGCCCCGGACTGGGCGATCTCGAAATTGACCCGACGATCTTTCGCCCGGCGACCTTTATCGAAATGTCGCTGGCGAATCTCAACCGCGCCATGCTCCTGGGGTGTTTGTTGGTGATTTTAGTGCTGGCGTTTTTTCTCAACGATTGGCGTACAGCGTTGATCAGCGTGCTCGCCATTCCCACGTCCCTGGTTGCAGCCGCGCTCGCCTTGCACTATCAAGGCGGCACGATAAACACGATGGTGCTCGCCGGCTTGGTGATCGCGCTCGGGGAAGTGGTGGATGATGCCATCATCGACGTGGAGAACATCATGCGCCGTCTGCGCCTCAATCGCGCAGCAGGCAACCCGCAATCGTCGTTTCACGTTGTGCTCCACGCTTCACTCGAAGTGCGCAGTGCGGTGGTTTATGGCAGCGTCATCGTCGCTCTGGTGTTGTTGCCGGTGTTTCTGCTTGAAGGGTTGTCCGGCGCGTTCTTCCGGCCTCTGGCTCTTTCTTACGTTTTAGCAATTCTAGCGTCGTTGTTGGTCGCCCTCACGCTTACCCCGGCGCTTTCACTGTTGCTGCTGCCGCGGGCCAGCTCGCCTCAAAAGGAAGCGCCCTTGGTGCACTGGCTCAAACGGCGTTATGAAAAAATTCTGCCCAGATTGCTTAATCAGCCCAAGCGCGTCACCGGCATTCTGACTGTGACAATCATCTTGGCGCTGCTGGCGTTCCCTTTCCTGGGTGAAGAATTCCTGCCTCACTTTAAAGAGTATGATTTCCTGATGCACTGGGTCGAGAAGCCGGGCACCTCGCTCGAAGCGATGCAGCGCATCACGGAACGCGCCAGCAAAGAGCTGCGCGCCATTCCCGGGGTGCGCAATTTCGGCGCCCATCTCGGTCGCGCCGAAGTAGCCGATGAAGTCGTTGGCCCCAATTTTACCGAGTTGTGGATCAGCCTCGATCCCCAAGTGGATTACGAGCCGACGGTTGCGAAAATTCAAAAAGTCATCGATGGTTACCCGGGATTGTATCGCGATGTGCTAACGTATTTGCGCGAGCGCATTAAAGAAGTGCTGACCGGTACCAGCGCCACACTCGTCGTGCGCATTTATGGCGAAAATCTCGACATGTTACGGGAACACGCCGAAGCCGTTAAAGCTGCCATTTCCGACGTCGAGGGTGTGATCGACTTGAAAGTGCAACCCCAAATTCTCGTGCCCCAGGTGGAAGTGCGTATTCGGCCAGAAGCCGCAACGAGATTTGGCCTGACACCTGGTGAAGTACGGCGGGCCGCAACCGTTTTGGTGAAAGGTGTCACTGTTGGCGAATTCTACGAAGAACAAAAAGTCTTTGAGGTGGCGGTGTGGGGCGAACCCGGCACGCGCAATGACGTCGAGGCCATTCGCAATTTAATGATTGCCACACCCACCGGTGGCATCATTCCTCTGCGCGAGGTGGCCGACATCATCATCGCGCCGACGCCGAATCAAATTACGCGTGAGGCGGCTTCACGCTATACCGAGGTGACGTGCAACGTGCGCGGTCGCGATCTGGGCAGTGTCGCTCAGGATATCGAAAACAACGTCCGCGGTATTCACTTTGAGCGCGGCTATCATCCCGAATTTCTCGGCGAATACGCCGCGCAGCAAGCCTCCAAGAACCGCATTTTCATGCTGTCGCTACTTTCGGTTATCGGTATTCTTTTGATCCTGCATGCGGATTTCGCCTCCCTACGCTTGGCGCTGCTCGTGCTCTTGAGTTTACCGTTTGCGCTCGTGGGCAGCATCATCAGTGTGCTCCTCACCGGCGGCGTGCTCTCCCTCGGTTCGTTGGTGGGATTTGTCACGGTGCTCGGCATTGCCGCGCGCAATGGCATTATGCTCATTAGCCATTATCGCCATCTCGAACAGGAAGAAAGCCAGCCGTTTGGATTCGATTTGATCATGCGCGGCGCGCAGGAGCGGCTCGCGCCGATTCTCATGACCGCGCTTGCCGCGGCGCTGGCCTTGCTCCCGATTGTGCTTGGCGGCAACCGCCCGGGACGGGACATGAAATCGAGCATCCCATGGCGGTCGTTATTCTCGGCGGCCTGGCCAGTTCAACCGTGTTGAATCTTTTCGTGATGCCAGTGTTGTATTGGAGATTTGCCTCAAAAGAATAATTTCCAGCGGACAGAAAAACCCAGCGGAGGCAAGAAACAGGATCAGTCGGTTTCTTCAATCCGTGATATGAACTTGAATTCCCATAACGACAATCGTGCGTCTTTCTTCATCAACATGTCCAATTCTTCCCACAGCCTCAATTATCTGCGCTAACTGTGGCTTGTCTTTGAGTTGCGCAGCTTTACTGCTGACATCTTTCGCCACGAAAATGCCTTCGTCCCGATAGGTGCCCTCGAGTTTGACCAACATCTCTGCCTGGATATCATCAAAGCCTTTGATCGGTTTGTTGAGCTTGGTGTTCGCCGTGATTTGAGCCACCACTGACGCGACGTGTATCTCGCTTTTAAGCGGCGACGCGGCGCGAACCTTGCCCGTAAGTTCCCAGTCGTCATCCCCCATACCGCTACCGAGAAATTTGAATTCCACCGCGAGCACCGAGTAATCGGCTTGAACAATCCCTTTGATTTCTACCCAATCGCCGGACTTGGCGCGGGCAAAGATCTCGTCCGAAGTCAAATTACCCATTGCCTGCGTGCTCAATAAAATGCCGCCGGCAAGGCCCAAAGCCAGAAGAACAACGAGTGAAAACAAAATGCGTACATTCATGAAAAATCCTACTCAGAGTTGTACCGGGTTCACACTCAAAATAAAACCAGGTTCGATTTTATCCATTTGTCGAAAGCGAAGCTTTGCGCGCAATTGCCCTCAGACTCATGCGCACCAGGATGAATGCCAGCCAGCCAAACAGCAGGCCGATGAAACTCCCCACAATAATATCTTTGATGGTATGTACCCACAACACGACTCGCGAAAAAGCCACACACACGGCCCATGGCAACAGTAGAAAAAAGCAAATGCGTCGCAGCCTTGACGCCAATGTCAAGCCCATCGCCAGAAAGAAGCTCGCGAAGAACATTGACGCAAAAGCATGCCCGGAGGGAAAGGAGTAACCGATGGTTGCGATCCAATGTTCTTTGATCAGACGAGGCAACATGAGCGGCGGCGGCTCTGCTTCCAGCACGGCACGCAAAAGCCTTTGCCGCTCTTCTTTTGCGAGCGCATAAAATTCATCCGCCGGCATTTGCAACGGCCCGGAGCCGTTGTCACCGGCGAGATATACAATGTGCGGCCGCGGCGACTTGAACACAGGTTTGATCACATACTCATTAAGAGCTGATCCCCCTCCGTTAAGAAGAAGCAGGAAAACAAAAACAACAAGGGCTTCGGTAAGGCGTTGCTTCAGGGCTATCCCCGCGCGTGACACCAGAAGGCCAAGCATAACAATGCCGACTAACGGAGCGCCTTTTGTTCCCCCTGTTTCCGTGATAACGTAGGCGCACAACGCAAACCATGAATCGAGATTGAAGCGGGGCGTGTTCGCCGCATCCCAATTGAAGAACATGAAAATGGTGAGAGGACAGGCATAAACGATTGATACGCGCCCCGTGAGGCGCCGGAGCACGGTGGCAAGGCCGTGTGCGTCATTTTTAAGGGAGGCAGGTCGTGTATTTCGCATGTTGCATTAGAAAGACCAGGCCACGCCAATGCGATCTACGCCAATGTAGGGCTTTGCAGACCAGCTCGAGGGTTGTTGTTTGTGCCGGTTCACCAGCGTGCTTCCGACCCAATAGCCGATCGCGCCTCCCAGTACAACATCTGCTCCCCAATGCCTGTGTGTGTCAAGACGTTGCATTGCAACGGAAACCGCAAGCGTATAACATGGGATTTCCACCCACCAGGAGTCATATTGTTTGGCCAGCACCGTCATGAGCGCGAAAGCGCCAGTAGCATGCCCGGAAGGAAATGAGCGTCTCTCTTCCGTACCTGAGAATTTGAACCAGGCAAACGCCGAGGGGCCATCGCCGGTATACGGGCGAGCGCGGCCGGAAACTTTTTTCCCAAGCTGGGTTATCGCCCCGGCGATCAAAAAAGATTCTATCATCAACCGGCCGGTCGTTGCAAGTTTTCTATCCTTCAATATCAAGCCGCCGGCTAGCATAGGAAACGACAAACCGGCCAGGACATATTCGGCAGAATACTTATCGTAAACATCGCCGATTTGCGCCAGTCGAATTGCCGGTTTGACATAAAAATCATCGCGCTCGACAAAATCCTGGTCAATGCGCTTGTCCAACGACGTCACGAATAAGGCGGTGGTGGCAGTCAACGCGAGGAGCCTCCATCCGTCTTTTTGCTTTATCCGAAAGGGTGAGGAAAAAATATGCGAGACATCCCCGCCCACCGTTGCAGCGAATGACCTGAACAAGTTCTGTTTTGACGGATTCTGCAATTCTTGCGCAGGTCCGGGGCTTTGCCATGCCAGCATAAGTCCACAGAGCATGATTGCCCAAAACCGCCCGTGCTTACTTTGTCGTAAATTTTGAGGGATCGTGGTGGCGCATATCTTTTGTCCATGTGTGCGCATATTCAATCTTGCCTTCCGCATTGATGAATTGTACATGAAACTCAATTGGAGAAACACGAAACCATGCAAAGCCCAAATTGGTTTCAGCGAAAACCGTCATGTCGCCATAACTGGTGTTGCGGCTTTTAGAGCCAGTGCCGGAAACGATATAGAAAACGCCGTTCCGCGGTCCGAGAAGCTGGCGGTCATGATCGTGCCCGGCGATATACGCATCCACCCGGTATTTTTCCAGAAGCGGCTGCACATTTTCGATCATCGCGCTGACATTACCATGTTTGCCATATGAAAATAAAGGATGGTGTCCGTAAACGACTTTCCAGGTTGCGGTGGAAGCGCCTAGCTCGCGTTCGAGCCAGGCGAGTTGTTTACCATCGTGATCGTCGCGCTCTTTGATTTGCTGTGAATCCAATACAAAAAACTGTGCAGAAGAATTTTCATCAATCTTCCTCGAGAACGTGTAATAGTTATGCGGCATCTTCCATTTTTTGCTAATCTTACTGTATTCCACCTGATGCCACGCATTGTCGTTGTGATAATCATGATTACCGAGAGAGGCATAAAAAGGGACATCGAGGTGAGACAGGTCGTACATGTTTTCGAATTTTTGGAGCCATTGTATATCGTAAACTGAAGTCACACCGTCGTTATAGAAATTGTCGCCCAGCGTAATCACAAAATGAAGAGAGTCGTTTCGAGCCTTTTCGTTCATCAACTCGGCAACGTGTCTTTGGTCTTCGCCGCCCTTGCCCTGGTCTCCAATGGCAATGAAATAGATGTACTTTTCCGCCGGATTTCGATCGGGGATCGAAAACTCTGGAACCGGTCGGGGGTTGAGAACACGTTTTTGTTCGTCGTTATTCGAGAAACTGCAAGCAGAGGCAAAGCAATACGTGCAAACCAAAGCAAGATAATACGGCATTTTTTTTCCCAAGTAACTTCGCATAGTGTTTTCATCCTTGAAGATTAAGACACATTCATGGGTAAAACTGAATCACTCTAAGATCTATCCCTGAATTGGCGCAAGAAAACTTTCAATTTGCGCTTAATCCAACGTTATATAACGCTCGAGTCGTGCAACTTCTTTGGCGTTCCAATATTTGCCCATCTCGCGGCGGAACTGTTCGAGGTTTTTGTAGGGCCGATATTCTTTGAACTCGTGCAACACGCGTTTGCCACTGCCGGGAATGCTGAGAATATCTTCGTCGCCGGCCGTATTCAGATTGATCGGCACGAAAACATATTGCTCGAGGCGCGCCACTTCCTTTTCGTCCACGTATTTTCCGATTTCTTTGCGAAATTGCGCGAGTGATTTGTAGGGCCGGTACTCTTCGAACTCATGCGCAATACGTTTTCCCACGCCCGGAATCATCATGATTTCCGCCTCGGGGGCCGTATTCAGGTTGAGATGAAGGAAAAGTTTTCCATACAATTCCGTCAATTGCTCCGCCTTGAGTGATTTACTCAAGAAGGCATTCAAGTCCGTCATGCTCAAAAAAGGCCGGTTCTCCAGCAGGCCTTTTACCAGCTCCGCATTCATATGCGGCAGCGCGAGCAATTCTTTTTCTCCAGCAATGTTGGGATCGAGCAAACCCTGCTGGCGTCCGAGTTGGGCATCGGCGTTGCCGGCCAGAAGCAGAGACGCAAGTGCAGTTCCAAAGAACAATTTGAGCAGCTTCATGTCACTCTCCGTTTGTTGTTGGTTCACTTTTTTGAGCCGTTTTGAGGATTGTGGGATGTCGGTACGTGAAAGCCAAGCCCAACAAACCCAATTGCAACATCATTCCCGGCGCGAGCACCGGGGGCACGGTTGCGCCGGTTAGGGCCTCACGAAACAACTCCAGCCCGCTAAGCGAAGGATTTATTTCCAATTTGAATTCGATCTTGGCTTTATAATGCTGGCCAATCCCAACAAAGCCGCTCAAAATAAAGAGCAACATCAACAACTGAAAAATTTTGATGCTGGCCGCATTTCGAGCAACAACATGAAAGACGAGCGCGACGGGGCTGGCAGCGATAAGGACCAAAGGCACCAATTGCCAGAAACTTTCAACGTGACCCAACAACAACAATTCCACGCCGACACTGAGTGTTCCAAAGAGGAAGATCAATAAAACCAGTTTGCGGATGGCGGACATGCTCGTTTGTATTTCTCGAAATTGTTTGCAAGCAGGAATAGAACGATCTGGCGTCAAGGCCGCAAGATCTCAAAATAAGCCGTATCAGCAACGGCTGATCCGAACACGCCGATGCCATCGCCCTCGATATGAAAAGCCGGCTCATGATAGTTACCGTCGATGCCTTGCAGCAATTCATGCGTTATTTGAAAATCGCGGAAGTTGCGATCGGCGGCATAGATGATCACGCGATACCTGCTGTAAAAAAAGGTAAACAAGGAAAGAATTTCGGTGTTCGATATGCCGGGCGTCAATGGCCGGTCTTGCAGCCAGTAGTACAGATATTTGTATTCTTCGAAATCCGTAAAGACGTCTTCCGCCGTCAGTTCTCGAAACGGATTATCGTAAATAAATTTCGAAGTATCCGCATCAAGCGCGACCAGCGAGACTAGATAGTACCCCGTGCCCGGAGACCGTTCGAAGACGACATCAAAATTGATTAGATTGCCCTGGGCGTCGCGTTGGCGATAGACCATGCTTCCCAAGTTCGAACGCTCTTCTAATATCTTAAAGCCGGCGTTGGGAACAGTTGTGGTTGCACTCGCATGCAATGTCCGGCCGTCGATGCCAGCCTCAACGTTGAGTGTGTAGGTTGTATTGTAAGCAACGTCGAATTGCGCTTCATAGGCCTGGGTTTGCGGATTGTAGAGCAGCGTGCGCCGAACGCCGGCAGCGTCGCTGATGGTGACGCTGGCGTTCGGTATCGGTATGTCGACCGGATCGATGACGACATTCACGGGAAAATTTCTACTGATTTTAATCTGAGGAACCTGGCCGGGTATGAGAATGCCTTGCACGGCAATCTTGGGCTGATACGTTGCCTCCGTAATAGAAAGATTGCTTTCCCCGCAGGCGGCGAGCATCATCACAACCAGACTCATCACTGCGTTCAATTTGTTCATATTTTGCACTCAGATCATCAGGCGAAACGGCGGATTTTGAATGAACCGTTTTGCGCTAAAACTTAAAATTCACGCCCAGCGTTGGCAGAATCGGGAACATCGCGATCGGGTCAATCACCGGGGTCAGAACGGCGCCGGAACTACTGGGGATGGCATCATAATCAACAAACCAGACGTTCTTGCGGTAACCAACATTGAAAATCTGAAGGTAGGGCAGCATTGTCCAATTTCTGTAGTGTTTTTCATAGGTAATACTCACGTCCAGGCGCATGTAGGGCGGCAAGCGAAAGCCGTTGATCACACTGGGAAAAACTTCCGGACTGGCAAAATCCCAATCCGGCGCCGTGCTCACAAAATAATGTGAGCCAGGCAGGGTGATGGGTTGCCCGCTGGTGTAAACGAAGATGACGCCGAGGCGCCAGTTGGTTTTGTGTTGTATCGAATCTTGTTTGCGCAACCGGCGTTTGAAATTCTTCCAATCGAGGTTGCCCACAATATTGAAGACATGCGCGCGATCGTGCCGGGGCGCAAAAGCTTTGCCCTGATTGATGCGGTCGAACGCGTACCTTGTCCGCGCCAGACTGTAACTCAGCCACCCGGTGAAGACGCCTTGCTCTTTGCGCAATAAAAACTCGAGGCCTTTGCTGTCGCCGTCGCCGCGATGAAAGATCGCCTCGGTTTGCGTGTAAATCGGGACATCGCCGTCAAACGCCTGCGGCGTGATGTCCACTTTATAATTCTCGTTGAAAGCGTAAACGTTCTGATAGTCTTTGTAGTAGGCTTCGATCTCAACTTGATAGCCTGAGCCAAAATCCTTGCTGATTCCTGCAATGGCATGTTGCGCAGAGGATTCCTTGAGCGCGCGATCCGAAGCCACCCAATTGTCTGCGATAAATGTTCGCGGCACACGGTGCAAATATTGATAGTAAGTGCCGCCCGCGGCCTTCACATTGAAGGAATCCGTAAGCCGGTACTTTGCTGCAAAACGCGGCGCTAAATTTTTGAATTTCTTCTCGCCCTCAAAAAAGTCGTAACGCAAACCGGCAACCAAATCCCATCTTATGGCGGGCTGCCAATTGCCCGAAAAATAGGCGGCATAGTGCCTGGGTTTGTGGTCGATGTCGATAATGCCGCTCTGCGTTTCATGCTTGTAAACGAGATGAAGATTTTTTTGCTCAAAGCCAAGATCTGCCCGCACTGTTTTGGACAGATGATACTCAAAATCACCCTTGAACGAAACGTCGGAGATATAATTTTTTTCCGTGAATACAAAATCGAACAATTGGCTGAAATCGGCATTGGAGTCGAACCGGCTGCCGGTGATCCACAAATTAGCAAACAGTTGCGGAGAAAAAATGCGCGTCCAACGCACGCTGCCGGTGCGGTTGCCCCAATCGTACTTCAGCGCAGCCTGATCTCGCACTTTTTTATTGAACGTGTAATTCAAATCGTCAGTGCTGCCGTAACCGCTGATCGTCAATTTATTTTTGCTGTTGAGATCAAAGAACGCTTTGAGGTTGCCGTCGAGAAAATAATAATCCGGCACTTCCTCCACAAACTTGGCAACGGTTTGATCAAAATACGTTCGCCGCAACGAGCCTGAAAGCGAGCTGGACTTGCCGAGCGGCATCTGCAGAGTGGTTTTGGCGCTCAACAGGCTGATGGATCCGGATGCTTCGAAGCGCTCACGATTGCCGTCGAAATTGGTCACGCTGAGAACCGAGGACAGACGCCCGCCGTACTTCGCGCTGAACCCGCCCTTGGAAAGCTCGATTTGCTTGATGGCATCCGTATTGAACGTGGAGAAAACGCCAAACGCGTGCTCGGGATTATAAACATCCGTGCCGTCCATCAAATAGAGATTTTGATCCGGCGTGCCGCCGCGCACATACAGCGCGGAGGAAAAATCGGACACCGGCATGATGCCCGGCAATGTTTGCAGCGACCGCAACAAGTCGGTTTCCACCACTTGCGGAATCTGCTGGATTTGGCGCAGTGAAATTTCAAGCGTTGAAAGCTCACGTTCGTACAACCTCTGCGCACCGGGAATCGAATCTCCGGAAATGACGACGCCTTCGGTGACGATGCTTTGGGCTTGCAGACTCACTGTGATCGTCTTCGCCTCGCCCTCCGCCAGCGAGATTTCTTGTTTATAAGACTGATACCCGATATGGCGCACAATGATGGTATAAGCGCCAACTGGAACATGCGGGATGGCGTAGTAGCCGCTGAGATTCGTGCTGCTGCCGATTTTGGTTTTATCCAAATAAACATTCGCACCAATCAGCGCTTCACCGTTGGCCGCGTCGTAAATAAACCCATGAATGGTCGCGTTTTGCCGATCCTGGCCCGATACGAATGAACCCTGGGCGATGAGCACGAACACCAGGATGAGAAGCTTTTTCAACATACCTTTCTCTTCAGATAAAAAACGGCCAGACGCATTTTCCGCACGTGGGCGCTGCTTGCCCGCCTCTCCGGATAAGGAATGTTCTTAATCGCGAGTTGCTCAAGGTTATCCGCAATGCCAGACGATCAAGGCTTGCTCGCTGGCTTAACGCGCTCATCGACTCGCCACCGGTGGCCTTTTTCTTTGAAGTCGCCATGATACTGCCCAAAGCTGTTGGCCTTTTCCTTGTCATCAAGCCATTTGCTCAAGACATACTCGTTGCCGGCATGAGCCTGTTTTTCAATGCACACGGCGCGATATTGCATTTGTTTACCCTCTGCCGCGGGCGCGGCTGAGGCGCCATTTGCTAAAACGGAGGGTTGGGCTGCCGCTTCCGTTTTTTCTGAAGAACTACAGCAGAGCAACAGCCCAAGCATGAGGGCGAGCAAAAAAGCTAAGTAAAATGGCTTGCGCATAATGAACCTCCTTCCAATATAAAGCTGGAGAATACGCTGCTAATTTTGACGAATAGTTTCTAACGGCAATTTCCAAATGGACCTTTAGTGACATCACCACCAAAGCCCGCCGTCGGCATATTCCCATAGCAAGAATCCGACGAGACGATAGTCAAACGGCCGCTCGCTGCTCACCGGAATTTGGCTGCCAAATGAAACCGCAATATGGCCGCGGCGGACCAGGCCGTAATAAAACTGCGGCGTGATAAACAATTCCGTCTTGCCGGACTCGGTCGCCGTGATTCCATTGAACTCAAGCATGGGAATCAGCCCCTTTTTCTCTTTGGTCACCGGCACCGTGAGGGCAAAGTTAAAAAGTAATTCATTT
Organism: Candidatus Zhuqueibacterota bacterium; assembly: GCA_003576975.1. Classification (GTDB taxonomy): domain Bacteria; phylum Zhuqueibacterota; class Zhuqueibacteria; order Zhuqueibacterales; family Zhuqueibacteraceae; genus Coneutiohabitans. The sequence continues at coordinate 12,555 of QEVD01000059.1, read as the reverse complement.
TCGCCGGCCTCTGATTCCAACGGCGCTTCGAACTTCACGCTGGATTGCACATAAAAGCCGTCAAAACCTTTGCCGGCAGCCAGAAAGGGGGCAAGCTTCCACGTTCCGTTGCCAATACCAATTTCAGATTTTCCGGTGGGCGCGACTGCTTCAAGTCCGCCGCTTAAGATGAACAGCGATGCAGGGCGATGGGCAAGCACGTGTTTCAGGCTCACTTCAACATCACCGATGCCGGAAGACGAGGCCGGGCCTGATTCCGTGGCGAACGGTACAACGACTTCCCACTGACCCTTCCGGCCCAGACGCCTCTCATAAACCATCTTGGTGACCGTCGACGTCTCTGAGTCATTGGTATATGTTGGAATCAGCAACGCCTCATTTTCAGGAAAGGCTTTGGAGGTGATCTGCGGCCGCCGAAAATTCAGTTCACCCTGGGGCCAGCCGGCGTCCGTGCAAAACGTCTTGAGATAATCGATAATCGTGTCGATCTGGGCTGCGGTCAGCACCTCGCCATATGCGGGCATGCTCATGGAAAGCCCGCGCGCTTCGCCGCCGCGTGCAATCACGGCGCTCCAATCCCGGCGCGGCTCGCGCGAATTAAAACTGCAATCGGTCAAATCCGGCGGCGGTGGATCGAGCTTCAGGCCCTCCACATTGCCCGTGCCGTCGAAGCCATGGCAACTTGCGCAGCCGGCATATTCTTCATACAAAAATTTGCCGCGCGAGGTGCTGCTTTGACGATCTTCCTGAGCTTCACAAAGACCAATCGGTAACACAACTGCAAAAGTTGCCATGAGTCGAGAAAGAGCTTGCATCGGCGCCATCCCTCAGTTCGTTTCAGCCGTTGTAAACCAGGTCTCAATAATCGAAACGTTACCATCTTCTGTTACCGTTCCGAGGCCCAGCGTGTACTGCGTGCCCGGAACGAGAAAACCATCGGGCACGGCAAGCTTAGTCGCAGTTCCGGCCAGCCTTGCCGTGAATTCCACCTGCAGCTCGTCTTGTTCGATATAGATGATATAAGCCGCAACGTTCTTGACCGGCGCCCAGGCGACCACAAGGCTTTTTACCGGCACGCCCTCGGCTTTGGCTTTGGGTTGAACAAAGGAAGTCGGGGTTGGCAGCGTGTGATTTAGCGTGGACTTGCCTTCTAATTTGACGCCGGCGGCCGTTTCACCCATGAAAGTATAAACTCCTTCAGGATAAGCGGCTTTCAAGCCTTTGACATCCTTGGGTTCCGGCGATTCAAAACGAAACTGGCGTATACCCAAGGTGGAAGCATCGGGCGCGGTGAAATTGACCACCGTGCGGCCGTCCGGAGAAATCACGTTGAGTTTCGCCAGCCCTTCGGAACCGCCCTTGACTTCGAATACGACTTCGACGTCTTCATCTGTGGCGTTCTGCTCGAAGTGAACATGCGCTTTGGTAAATGATTCAGACGGCTTAGCTCCGTTGCCGGCGCTCACAAACGTCAAGCCATACGCACCGCAATAAAGAGTTGCTGCCGCAAGCATGAGCAATCGCTTTTTCATCTCGACTCCTTGATTCTTGTTAAGCAAAATAATTCACTAGCACGATGAGTTATAATGGTTTGATATTGAATCATTTTGCCGGCGACTCTAATGCACCGAAAACATCAGGCCGATTTCCGGCGCAAAATCTGTCGCTTTTGAAGTAACACCAAAGCCGCTATTGACTTTGAGCACCACAACCCGGCTGAAATGCGCCTGAATCTCAGGAATCAAAAAGACTTCATCTTCGGTGCCTTCCAGCATGAAGAATACGCGGAAATTATCGGATACGCGTTTTAGGTATTCAATGGCATACTCGCCCGGGCCGGCGGCTTTTTCTGCCGCTGCATATTCCACCGCCGCACGCAGCGTGATCGTACCCCAACGAAATCCTTTAATCAAGCCCGAACCGAATTTGAATTCCCAGTCGCTGGTGCCGATAAGACTATGCTTTTCCGCGGTCGGAAAAACCGTTTCGAAATAACTGATAAATTCGGGCGTGTTGGGCCGCTCATGATTCCAGCGATAACGAATTTGCCCTTCCACATCGCCCAGCCCGGATTTCTCAAGTCTTGCCGGCATGGCGGAGGGATCCTGCGGAGATTTGTCGAGCTTGGCGGAAATCATCGCCATTTCAAATTCAACGGCGAGCTTGTTCGAAAAACCGTAGGCCAAAAAGATCAAACCTTCGTTGGCGCGGAAACGGCCGCGGAAATCCTGATTCAAACCATAACCCAACTCCGCCGGTTTGTATTCGGCATTTTTGTCGCGGTAGTACTCGTAAAAAGGATAGATTTTTAATTCGCCTTTTTCGATGTAGGTGCCGAATTGCGACAACGGCATTCCCGGACCGCGATCACGCAAATACCCCGGCAACAATTCCTGGGAAATGCCGATCATGGGTTGCAGAACAATAGCGGTCGTGATCAGGGCAAACACAACGGAAATCTTTTTGCATGTCATACAGTCTCCTTACTGCCTCAAGCTTAATCTAAGTGAGTTGCAACGGTCTCACGAAGCAGATGCAATGAGCACCCAGTGTCTAAACGCCCGAAAGATTTGGGCAAAATAAAAAGGAAAGCCTGTTTGACTTTCCTTCTGCGGGCGCAATTTTTCCCAAGCTCGGGCCCGCTACCGTGCCTAGCGGGCTGGGCTAGAACCATCCTGTGCTTTTATCTCGCCGTCGACCAACTCGATGCGTTTGACTTCCACTTCCATCGATCTTAACCACTCTTTCTCGACCTTACCTGCGATGCGGACTTTGGTGCCTGGATCAACCTTGCGGCCTTTCCACTTGTCGTTGTCGATCTCGACCTCGATCTCTCCGCTTTGATCGCGAAAGATATACTTCTCTTCGCGAACTTGCTTCACAATGTGCCCTTCCAGAGTGAACCAGGCATTATCATCCATTTGCTTTATGGCGGCAACGGTTTGCACGTTTGTCGAATCGCTCACGAATTGGCTCGCACCGGTCTGCGACAAACCGAACATAACCCCAACAAATAGGAATACGCCAAGCTTGCTCATGTCGCTCCTCCTTTTTCAATAAACCGTCGCTTTTACGATCAACCGGCTAGAGTTTTAGCAACTTGAGGATGGCATTCACCACAAAAACGCCGGCGGCAATCAAACTCGCGTCCATCGCGGTGGCAGGCGTGTCTAACATGCCGGCGTCAAACCATTCCTTTGCTTGCAGCACCACAAAGCCCACAACTGCTATCTTCACAGACGTGAGAAGCAGACTACTCCATCCGGCAGCAGAAGCGTCAGTCTTTGACAATGTTTTTGCAGTTTCCATCGTTTTCTCCAATTATTATTTTTTTACAATCGCTTCAGAAGGTGGTTTATCCAAGTACTTTACCGGGCTTAATACCAATTGATCGAAGCCAACGCCTTCCATGCCGGCTTGCATGCGCACGGTGACTTCACCGCTGATTTGGAACGTGACCAATGACTCAGAAGCGGATTTGCCGCCTTCCAGATCACAGCTTACCCAGGCCCAGCCTTGCTTGGTCGGGCCTTGCGCGGTAAGGTAACTTTTCGTGCCGGGCTTAAAAACCGGGTTGCCCGCCTTATCCACCGCGTCCGAGAATTGCACCCAGAATTTGTTCGCCTGCGATACGCCTTTGGGCGCCCCGACTTTCATGTGAATCCAGCAGCGATAGGCGACGCCGCTTTGAACTTTGATCTTGAATTTCACATGAGGGTCGCTCTCCGGGGGAGGATCCAAATTCCCGCCGGTGTTGGGCGTTCCGGCCAGCTTGCCGCCGGGTGAAGCCGGGTCTTGCCAAAAATCAAATTCCGACAGTGCGCTCTCTGGCAAGTCAGAAGCATAAATGACGACGTCCGGTGCTGTGCCGTTCGCCTTCTTGTCTTGCATCGCCACGCTTTTTGCCGAGCCGGTCGCGGTACCGGATTCGCCGCGGAATGCCAACATCAGGCAAAAAGAACCCAAAAGAAATGTTAGTCCAACCAACCTCTGCACTCGTTTTGTCATCTTGACTCCTTGCGCTTCTCGCATGAATTGTACCGGAAATCGTACTGCCTTTTATTTCTCAGACAACAGGTCAATGTTCTTGGTCTCACCGACCTGCAAGCCTCTGACGCGATCGAGAAGTTTCTGATAGTCTTCATCGCCCGGCTTGTATTCAATGACCACATTAGCAGTCAGGCCGCTCGCTCCGGTGGCGCGATGCACGACTTTGAGCGTGCCATCCTCTTGCATCGTGATTGTACCGGTCGAGCCTGCTGCCGTTCCACCGGCCTCGGTTCTGCCTTCAACCGGGCCATCACCAACCTGGCTGAAGGCATCATTGAACAGGTTCGCGGCTCCAACCGTTACGACTTGCGCGCCGTCCTCCGGGCCTTCCACTAAAACCGCACGCTCGCCGTCAATGTATTCGACGCTGACACGTTCGCGCACAAAAACCAGTGAATCAGGACTCTTAAAAACCCAAGTGTTGCCATTTTGATCATAAACCACCGCAGCCGTGGGAACAATCTTGCGCACCTGTCCCGAGATTTTCTCTTCACGAGCCGGGGCCGTTGCAATACCCAGTTCTGCCGCCCGTTTCGCGGTCAATCGCACACGATGCAGCGCCTGCCCGGTATACTCAATTTTGGCGTATTTTTCGAGATCAGGCGGCGTTTCTGCCTTTTGTTGGCACGCGAAAAGCTGTAATCCCAAAAGGATCGTAACCAGCAGAATCATCCCTCGTTGGCTGCGCTGCATCCTTGCCTCCGTGAATTCATGGTAATAGACATTTAACGGCAAACAAACCGATACTCTTTTAAGCAAAATAAGTGGCACAATATGAGTGAAATTTTTAGCACAAAAGCAAAAACTTTAACCGCTAGGATTCTTCCGTCGACTCGCCCATGTCGATTTTCCGGCGCCGCATGCGGTACAGAAGCACGATACCCAAAATCAACACAAGCGGGCCTCCAATCGCATAGGGCAGCACACCACCGGGATTGAGTTTGGTAAACGGCGTCACAACAAGGTGAATGCCCGAGCTGGCGACCGGCAGGCTGGTGGCTTCCTGGCCCGGCGGCTCCGGAATAACGACCATGTAAATCAAGTAATCGCCATCCAAAATCGCATTGACGCGCCAGGAATGGGTGACGGATTGGCCTGCCGCCAAGCCGTCAACGTATTGCGTTCGTTGCGGCGACCAGTCTTCCGGATCAACGATATCACCGGCAGCATCAAGGTTGATGATGTTCATCGCCAAACACAGCGGCGCGGAAGTTTCCGTGCCACTGTTAGTCACAGTCGTGTTATAGATAATGTGATCTCCCGCTTTCACCATTTGATGTTCCATGTCAATGGTGATCTGCAAATCCTGGTAAAGCACGGATGATTCCTGCGCGGCGACCGGTGCTGCGCTCCACACCAGCATCATGCCGGCAATCACAGACACACCGATGAGACGGCCCAGCTTTGTCCAGAACTTGCCGGCCTTTCCACCTTCAAGGCGGAGATCCGGAGCAGCCCAAAGGAACAGCAAACCATACAGCAAAAGGGCCAGCGCCGCGGGCGCGACCAGCCAGGGCCACCACTCTTCGAATGTTCGGTTGTTGACCAGAATCTTCGACAGAAAATGATTTGTGGAAGCAATCGGATTCACCTGTTGCAGCAATGATCCCATTTGGCCAGTTTGTGCACGGCCCGGCAATTGTGAGGGCAGCAGAAAAAGGACGTACAAGCCCAATCCGGTAAACAAACTAGTTTTGTTGGAGTTGGACCAGAAGCTCGCCAGCATGCCCATCGCCGTAAACGCAGGCGCCAAAAGGGTTCCCGTCAGCGCGCCCCACGGCACAGCGGCGGCAAAAACTTCATTACCCTGCGAAAGTACTTTCATATAGGGAATGGCAATCAGATAAGCAACTGGCCAAGGCGAAACACCGGCGAGAAACTTGCCGAAGACGATCTGCCGGCGGCTCGTGGGCGTTAACAGTAGCGACTCCAGCGTGGCGCGCTCCCGCTCACCGCTGATGCTATCAGCACCGATAATCAAGCTGATGAACAAGCCCACGGCAATTGCGGCTTTCAGCGTTTCATAAGTCATTTCCTGTGGCGGAATGAGGCTTAATTCGCTGTTGCTCGCCATCACGTAGGTCATGATTCCCAACAAAACGCTAAAAATAAGCAGGAGGACCGGCGCTTTTCCTCCCATCCACAATTCATTGAGTTCTCTGAGGAAAACGAGCCACCAGGTTGGCGACCCGGAACCCGACATGTCAGCGGAATTCAAGTTGTTTCTGTTACTCATGCCATCGCCTCCTCGGTTAAGTGCAGAAAGACGTCTTGCAATCGGCTGCGTTCCGCTTCAAAATTTAAAATCGGAATTTCAGCGCGGATCAGCGCTTCCAAAATTCTATTGTTGAGATAAGGATCTTCCGTCAAATCAACATCGCCCGACTCTGAAAACGCCACGCGCAACCAACCGCCATCCTCGCTCGCAAGCGTCACGTTCTTGACCTGCGGCACCGCGGCTAATATTTTTCGCGCTTCCGCCGTCGAAGCTGCCGGGATTTGAATGCGAATGCCGCTGCCCTGCACCATACCACCCTTGCCCGAGCGACCGCGCCGGAGGACTTCGTCCACGGTTCCGGAAGCAACCACTTGTCCCAGGTTCATGATCAACACGTCGTCACAAATGCTTTCAACTTCCGGCAGATCGTGGCTGCACAAAATGACGCCGACATTGCGTTCGCGCGCGATGCGTTCGATCAAATCAAGCAACTCTTTTTGGCCGCGCGGATCCAGGCCCAATGTCGGCTCGTCCAGAAAAAGCACGGAGGGATCGTTGACCAGCGTGCGCGCAATGCCCAGACGCTGCCGCATGCCGCGGCTGTAAGTGCCAATCAGGGACTTTGACCGTTTGTCCAAACCCACTTCTTCCAGCAGCTCGATGCCCGTGGCTTCGGCTTGCTCGGTGCTTCTTCCATAAAGCCGGCCAAAGAAAATCAAACATTCCAGTCCGGTCATTTGCTTGTGGAATCCCAGACTCTCCGGCAGCACGCCGATCTTGCGGCGCAACTCCACCGGATTATCCGAGCTGATGCCGTTTACTACAAAGTGGCCCGCGTCCGGCTCCAGAATCGTCGTCAAAATGCGGATGGCGGTGGTTTTTCCTGCGCCGTTGGGACCCAGGAAACCCAGAATGCGCCCGGCATTTAACGAGAACGATAATCCTTTCAGCGCTTCTCGCAGGCCGTAAGACTTGCGCAGGTCCTTGGCGACCAGCACTTCCGTCTCCGAGCGCGAAGCTTTGGGGGTTTTGTCGTCAAACATAGATGCACTCCTCCTTAGAAGGTTATACCTATAATACGTGTCTGCAAACCAACAAAGTGCCGCGCTTGTTTAACCGGGAAACGATTCGTTGCGAGGCGCTGATTCGGGCTTCATGGATGCTTACCTGGCCTCTCGAAGGGTTGCTGCTAGTTAGAAAAAACCGTGTATATGAATTGCTCTGACGGGCTTGCGAATAGCTGAAATCGTTTTTCGCGCGTTTAACAGGAAGCAATTTTAAGCGTTTGTTGCAAAAATTTCTTCGCTGTAATATAATAAAAAAACAATAAGAAAGTGTCATGATTGTGTAGTTGAATTGTAAATTACTTGTAAAACCCAGTGTGGCTAGCATGACAACGTTAAGCTCGAGATTTATCCCTACTTTTGTCCCTGTCAGTAGGAATCTTGTGATGCACTGGGTTTGCTGTCGGTTTGAGTCGCTTTCTTATTACTTCACAAGATTCTTGCAGAATGACACAACTCGGTGTTTGCATCGACTTAACGTTGTAGTATTAGAAGGCCTGTTTGACCCCTTTGTTGGGGTTTGGTGATATCTCTTGAGTACCGATTTTCCAGGGCGTTGCCCTTCGCTTCTGCATTTCGCCCCTTTGTTTGGGGCTATTGTCACTTCGACTTAACGTTGTAGTGTCAATTCGCAGTTTGAAAATATCGCTTTGTCCGTTATCGCTATGCTGACGCCTATTCCGCAAAAACGCCCCACGAGGGGGCGTTCTATAATTCAAGGTGACCATGACGAGGAGGAGCTTACGATTCTTACCCTCTCGCTGCCGTTTCATCAAGACTTGGGATCATGACGCTGCTTTTACACTGGCCTATGCACAACAATCTCAAAAATTCACCAACGCATTAAGGCGCACGCGCATGAAGGAATCATTCTCAAAGCCGTCGGTCTCCACCGCTTCCAGCTCGTTGCGGCGATAACGATAGAGCGTTACATTGAGTATCATGTTTTCGTGCGCGACATAGTCAATGCCGAGCGTGTGCTGAATATAATTGGTGGTGAGCGTGGTGTTATCGTGCGAAAAAGCCGCCAGCACCGCATCCGCCTCGGTTTTCGCAAAGCCGTATTGAAAACGCCAATCGTTTTTCTTCACGGTTTTGCCAAGATACAATTCCAAATTCAAACCCGCATCTTGTTCGCCCTGACCGGCATCGACGGCGCCGCGATTCTTGACAAAAATCGAAATCCGAGAGATACCCGTCGCCCGCGGGGTTCAGGTAATTGCTGCCAATATCGCCGGAGTTGGCATTGACCAGGCTTTTGATGGTATAGTCATAATAAGCGCCGGCCAGCGTCAGGCTCAAGTTGTCGCTGGCATTGATGGCAAACTGCAACTGACCGCCCAACATGTAGCTGTCGTCACGGCTTGTTTGTTCGTCGATGACGTAATAGACGCCGGTAAGCTTGGGAACGACGGTGGGAGAACCGGCTAAGGTGTAACTCGCGCCAAAGCCCTGCGGATTGACGTCGCCATCCCACACCATTTCAGTCGTCCGGAAGGGATTGGCGAACTTGCCGCCGGTGAGAAAAAGGTTTTGGTAAGCCAACTCCATGTAGGCGCGATCCAGACTGATGGTGAGATCATTGGCAAAGTCGCCAATCGTAATGTCCGTGGTGTTGGGATCATCCGGCGAGCCGGTTGCCAGGCGCGCGCCAAAATTGAACAGGCCGTTAATCTTTTTGCTCATACCGAAGCGAAAGCGTACCACTTCACGGTTGCGCGGGTCGCGAATATCCGGCAGCGCCCCGGGTTCTTGTTTCGTCGTGGTTTCATGCCGCACGCGAAAGTCGCCGGAAAATTTTAGCGGGTCTTGCGCTTTTGCCGGAGAGGCCATCACAAAGAGAGCCAGCATAACCAGCAAAAAGGCCAGCGGGCCAATTTCTTGCAAAACCGGAGATTCTGCTTGCAGTCCCAGCGGGGCCAGCATGAAGCTGAGATGGCGTCCGTAAAACGTCGCGCTGAAAAGGCGGGAACGGATAGTTTTCTTTTGGGTATCAGTGTTTTTCATGATTGCACGCTCAAGAAGTTTAAATTGAAGAGGTTGCCGTTTGTCAATTGCAATAAGACCGGCCGGATGCATCGACTGGCCAGTCTATGAACGCGAAAACTGGGTAAAACTTCCCCTCCCCCTTTAAGAAGAGGGGAAGTTCATTAGGAGGTAAGGAGACATGAACGTCGTTAAGCCTCACGCGATTTGTGCGCTGGCGGCACCATTGAACATTGTCCTTTGTGGATTCAAGTATATCCCCCTTTTGCTTTCCTCAGAGCGTATCTGAGAAGCCACTGACCGGTCACTTTAGCGCGTAAGGCTTCGGTCTCTCAACGAATTTAAGTGACCGGTCAGTCTCACTTTCTGCTTTTCAGATACACTCTAACAGAAGGGGATTACTGCCCCAAGCTGGTTAACGCAAGTTGCGCGCGCCCGACGTCATTGCCATTGTTGCGGCGGCCGAACTTCAAGTACAGGCTCGGAACCACAAACAGGTTGAGCAGCGTCGAGGTGATCAAGCCGCCGAGAATCACCACGGCCATTGGGTGTTCGATCTCGTTGCCGGGAATCGCGCCCGCGATCACCAATGGAATCAATGCCAAACCGGTGGTCGAGGCCGTCATCAAGATCGGCGCTAAGCGCTCTTTCGCGCCGCGCAGCACAAGCCCGACACCAAAAGGTTCGCCTTCTTGTTCTTCGAGGTGCTGGAAGTGATTGATCATCAAGATGCCGTTGCGTGCTGAGATTCCCAAAACTGTAAGGAATCCGACCATTGAGCCGAGCGAAATGACGCCATCGCCCAACCAGGCCGCCATCACGCCGCCGACCAGAGCCGAGGGCAACAGCAAGAAGGACAGCGTTGCCAGACGCCCATTCTTGAAGGACGTGTGCAGGAAGAAGAAAATCGCGATGCCGGCGATGATCGCAAAAATGAGCATCTTGCGCTGCACCGCTTGCCGCTCGGTATACTCGCCCAGCAGCACGGGATAGTATTCTTGCGGAAACTCGACGGTTGCCAGCGCGGCTTGCACGTCGGCATAAACCGCGCCGAGATCGCGGCCTTTCACATTGCCGCCGACGTCGATGCGGCGTTTGAGGTGTTCACGATTAACCACGTTCGGCGTGGGTGCGACGCGCACTTCCGCCACTTCTTGCAATTGCACGTGACCGCCGCCGGGGACGTCGAGCAACATTTCCTTGATGTCGGTTACGCTGTTGCGTGCCGAAGCAATGCTCCACACATTGACGTCGTAGGTCCGGTTGCCAATGTGAATGTCACCCGCCTCTTCGCCGGCGATCATCGTGGTGGCCATGCGGCGAATATCGCCCGGTTTGAGGCCATATTTTTGCGCCTTAACCAGATCAACTTTGACTTCGATTTGCGGAATCTTCTCCTGAAACGAGAAGTGTAGCTCGACGATGCCGGGAACTTTCGACAAGGCCTCTTTTACTTCCGCGGCCTTTTGCCCGAGCACGTCCAGATCAGTGCCAAAGATGCGCACCACGATAGCTTCCGAGGTTCCGGTTAACACCTCGCGGATGCGTTCTTTGAGATAGGTCTGTACGTCGCGATAGATTCCGGGATAGCCGTCGACCGTCGTCTGAATGGCTTCCAGCGTCTTGTCATAGTCCACCTTCGGATCGATGCTGACCCAGTGCTCGGCGAAATACATACCGACGACTTCGTCCATGATCAACGCTTGCCCGATGTGAGAGCCGAGGTTGAGCACGCCGGGAATTTCGAGCAGTTCCTCGGCGCTTTGAATACTGATACGTTGCATTTCCGGCCAGGAGGTACCAGGCTTGGTGAGCCAGTGCATGAGAAAATCCCGCTCCTTGAAATCAGGAAGTAAGGATTGCCCAAGCCGCGGATAAATCAAGAGGCCTGCCAGAATGAAAACGCCGACTGTGGCATAGGCAGAAACTGGTTTTTTCACGATTTTCGCCAGCAACGAATTGTAACCGCGTTGCAACCAGCGCGTAAGCGGCGACTCGCGCTCTTCCAGCGGCACGTTGCGTAACAACAAAAAGCTCATGGCCGGGGTGACGGTCAGCGCCACTACGGTCGAGGCCGCAATTGCAATCGCATAGGAAAGAGCAAGCGGCTTAAAAAATGCGCCAGAGAGACCTTCCATCACAAACACCGGCAAAAGCGCGGCGATTTCGATCAACGACGAAAAGATAATAGCGTGGCGTACCTCGAAGGAGGCCTCGAGAATAAGCCTGCTAATCGGGATCTTTTTGCCTTCCAAGCGATTCTGTCGCAAGCGCCGCACAATGTTTTCAACATCAACGATGGCGTCATCGACCACGGCGCCCAAGGCAATCACCAACCCGGCCAGCACCATGGTGTTGATCGTCGTATCTCGTACCCAGAGCACCATCAGGGCAGTCATCAACGACAGGGGGATGGCAGTCGAGCTGATCAAAGCGGTGCGCCACTCGTAGAGAAAGGCAAAAAGAATCATAATCACCAGAACCGCCGCAATGAGCAACGCCTTATTAAGATTGTCGATCGACATCTCAATAAAGGTGGCCGGGCGGAAGATGGCAGCGTCGATTTCCACGTCCGGGAGGCCGGGCCGCATGGCATCAATGGCCTTTTCCACCTCTTGCGTCACCCGCAAGGTGTTGCCCCAGGGGAATTTCTCCACGATGAGCAGCAGGCCGATGCCGTCATTGACGATGCCTTCGCCGATCATGGGCTGATGCCCCATGACCACCTCGGCTACGTCTTTTAAAAACAATTGCTGTCCATTTCTCACAGCAACCGGCATTTCACCCAAGTCCTTGGCCGTAACGTTTTCATAGTCCTTGACCAAGGGCAGAACGTGCCGTACCTGCAAGCGCTGATTCGGGGTATCGATCCAACCGCCGGAGCCGACATGGTGTCCCTCTGAAAACTGGAACAATCCGACGTCCAAGGCAGAAGTCGTGACGTCCATCACTTCATCCAGCGTCACTTTGTGTTTTTTCATCAACTCCGGCACGACGTTCACCTGGAACATTTCAATGCGCTCACCCCAGATGGCAATATTAGCCACACCGGGAACGCGCAACAAACGCTGCCTGATGCTCCAGTAGGTGATCATCGATAAATCGATCACCGATTTGGTTTTGGAAGAAATACCAATTTTCAACATGCGGCTGGTGGCCGAAAGCGGGGGCAGCATAATCGGCGGCGCAGCCCACGTCGGCAGAATCGGTGATATCGTGGTCAGACGTTCATGAACA
>QEVD01000638.1 GCA_003576975.1 Candidatus Zhuqueibacterota bacterium | reverse complement strand
ATACGGCGACAGCAATTTTGGTGATGAGTTTCAATGGGCCGCCGCGGAGTTGTTCATCACCACCAAGGCGGATAGTTTCATCGTTGCGCGCAATCCGCTCGCCGGCTCGTTCGGCGTGCCCTGGTGGGGCGGTGTGAACGCGCTTGGGCTGTATTCTCTGGCCTTTCATCGCGCCGCGTTGGGCAGCGCAATTGACACGACACGTATCGTGTCCGCGCTGCTTAGCTTGGCGCGCGGCCTGCGTGATAACGTTACTCGCTCCGCTTATCATCTCGTCATGGGTATTTCCAACGGCGACTTTGTGTGGGGCAGCAATGCGATTGCGGCGAACCAGAGCATGGCGTTGCTGCAAGCGTATTATCTCACGCGCGACGTTTCCTTTTTGCATGCCGCGCAACAGAATCTTGATTATCTGCTCGGCCGCAATGCTGTAGGTTTTTGCTTCGTGACCGGATTGGGCAGCAAGCCGACGATGCGTCCGCATCATCGGCCATCGCAAGCCGACGGCATCGCCGATCCCGTTCCCGGTTTGCTCGCCGGCGGTCCGAATCCCGGAAGGCAGGACGGCTGCACGGGTTATATCGGCCCGGAACGTGCGCGTTCGTATCTCGATGATTGGTGCAGCTATGCGTCAAATGAAATCGCCATCAATTGGAATGCGCCGCTAGCGTATGTTGCCGGCGCGATTGAAGCGATTTATTCACCAACGGGAAAACCCAATCCTACCGACGTGAAGGAAGGTCGAAGCGGTGCGGTTCCCGAGGGTTTCGGCTTACTGCAAAACTATCCCAATCCTTTCAATCCCGCGACGAACATTCAATTCTCCGTGGGCAGTCATCAATGGGTTGGTTTGAAGGTTTATGACGTGTTGGGAAATGAAGTCGCGACTTTGATTGATGAAAAAAAGCCCGCAGGCAATTATCGTGTAAGCTTCAATGCCGCGCAACTCACGAGCGGGATTTATTTTTATCAATTGCAGGCCGGAGTCTCATCAAACGCGGAGCGCACTTTTGTTGCGACGAAGAAGATGGTCTTCGTGCAATAAAGATTCATTAGCTACTTTCCCCTGCGGATAGAAACAACGCAACGGATAAAAGCCCTTTTATTCACTGCGTTCGTTGGTAAGATTTTTATTCTCCCTTTGAAGTAAAGATTTTTACGGATGCCGGAATAAAACATGAGCGAAGCGATGCGAAAAATCTCCTGGGGCATTTTGAGCACGGCAAAAATTGGCGTTGAGAAAGTCATTCCCGCGATGCAAATGGGTGAGTTTTCCACCGTCACGGCGATTGCTTCTCGCGGAGTTGAACGAGCGCAAGAGACGGCGCGCCGGTTGGGCATTCCCAAGGCTTGCGGCTCATATGAAGAATTGCTCGCAGACCGTGAGATCGATGCGATCTACAATCCGCTGCCAAATCATCTTCATGTGGAATGGACTATCAAAGCATTGCACGCGGGCAAGCATGTGTTATGCGAAAAGCCCATTGGCATGAACCTGCAAGAAACCGTGGGTTTGCAGGAGGAAGCAGAGAAGTTTCCACAATTGCAAGTGATGGAAGCGTTCATGTATCGCCATCATCCGCAATGGGCATTGATCAAAGAGTTGCTGCAAAGCGGCGCTATTGGCGACGTGAAAAGCTTGCACGCGGTTTTTACTTATTACAATGTCGATCCCGCGAATATTCGCAATCAAGCTGATATTGGCGGCGGCGGGTTGCTGGATATTGGCTGCTATTGCATCTCGGCGGCGCGATTTTTATTCAACGCCGAGCCGGTGCGCGTATGCGGCACGCTTGAATATGATCCGCAAATGAAGATTGACCGTCTGGCCTCCGGCATTTTGGAATTTCAAAAAGGCACGGCGACGTTTACGTGCTCCACGCAGTCAGCGCATCAACAAAGCATTAGCATTTTGGGCGCTTCAGGAAAAATCGAAATTATAAAACCGTTCACGCCCGGCGCGCAAGAAGCCTGCAAGATCATTCTGCAAACCGGCGCGGCGTTAAAAGAATACACCGCACAAATTTGTGATCAATATGCCCGGCAAGGCGATTTGTTTTCGCAAGCCATATTGAATGCGACGAGCGCCCCCACGCCGCTTGCCGATGCGGTTGCGAATATGCGCGTGATCGACGGGGTTTTGGCGAGCCAGCAACAACGCAGGTGGATCGCAATCTAAGCAGAACCTCATTTTAGAAAATCCGAGAGCCGAAAATGATTTCGTCGCGAAAAAATTTTTCAGCGAATAGAAACAACCGAACCGAAAAAGCCGCTTTTATCCGCTGGGAATTATTTTGTTTTTTGACACTTTCGATGATCTGGGGCTGCGCCGGCCCGAAAGTAATTTCAA
>QEVD01000637.1 GCA_003576975.1 Candidatus Zhuqueibacterota bacterium | reverse complement strand
CAAATCCTGCGCTGGATGGACATCCCGGATACGATCTATACCGCGCCTGCGCCCGATGGCTAATTCAACACGAACCACCAAAAATGAGCGAACAGTGAGATGTTAGATAACTCCGCAAACAATTTGGGCACAGATTGCGCAGACAAAATCTGCTCCGATTTGCAGACAAGCTGCAAATCAAAGCTTCCGCGCAACTCGGTGTCTTCGGTGACCATCGGCGATAAAGCTGTTCCGCCGAAATCATCGAGCATCACCAAAAAAACTTTGGCAGGATGATTTAGCGGCAGAATTATTTCAAATCGTTCTGCCGGCAAATTATTCTGTCACAAACTTTCAGAGTTTTATTCTAACTTTCACGGCGCGAAATCAGTTTTTATCCATCCGCAGCGTCGTTACGTGTCCCAGCTCCGGCAAAACTTTATACTCGACATGATCCATCAATTTCTCGATCAAAAACAAACCCAGGCCGCGTGTGCTTTCTTCGCCGCTGATTTTGCGCTCGAGGCTGATCTCATGCTGGGGTTTCAACGCAAAGCCGCTACCGTTGTCGATGACCTGCACGGTGAGACTGTTCGCTGCGGGCTTGAGCAAAACATCAAGGCGATTCATTTGATTCAGCTTATTGCCGTGCTCGATGGCGTTCAGGCAGGCTTCAGCCACAGCAGTGCGCAAATCTTCCACACGCTCGGCGCGAAAGCCCAGCATCTGCGCCAGCTCGGCCGCGGCTTCCATCGCCATTTTTTCATAGCCGGGTTGCGAAGGAATCGACAGCCGCACTTCACCGCGGTTTTCGACGAACGCCGTTGACGCCGGCTTACCGTTTTCAGGTTCATCACGAACAGGAGACGGCATGCCTTCAAACTTGGCGACCAGCAGCGTAATGTCATCCGAATGATCGCGGCTGCCGGAAAATTTTTCCGCATCGTTGATCAGTTCATGAATGATGCCGTTGCCCGGCTCGCGTGCATGCCGGTGCACGGAGGCGCGAAAACGGTCGAAGCTGTACGGCTCGCTCTCGCCATTCATCATATCCACGATGCCGTCGGTGTAAAACACCAGCATATCGCCGGCAGCAAGATCGATATGCCGCTCGCCGTAGTCGATCTGCCGGCGAATGCCGAGCGGAAAGCGATCACCTTCCTCCGGCGAGGGCAGCAACATGGCCTCGCCATCGCGATAAAGAATCGGCCGCTGCGACGAACATGCCGCGCTGCAAATCCACCGACAAACGGCGATTGGCAAGGCCGAGAATTTCGGCGGGCGCTTTGTGGCCCTCCGCCGCGAAGCGGATGGCGGAAAGCGCGGCGCTCACCACCATCGCGCTTGATACACCTTTGCCGGACACGTCGCCAACAATGATGGCAAGTTGATGCGGCCCGAGCGTGATGAAATCATAAAAATCGCCGCCGACTTCAGTGGCAGGCAGCGACACGGCTTCGATCTGCAAGCCGGGCAAATTCGGCGGCGTCTCGGGCAGCATTTCCATTTGCATGCGCCGCGCAATTTCGAATTCCTGCGTAATGCGCAAATTGTGTTGCAGCGATTGCAGCATTTTGTTGAATGAACGCGCCAGCTCGCCGATTTCGTCTTTCGAGTCGATCGCAAACGTGGCGTCGAGCCTGCCGTTGGCAACCTCCTGGCTGGTTTGATTCAACTGCCGCAGCGGCGCGAGAATTTTGCGGATCGACAGCGTCATGATGATGACAGCGAGAATCGCCATCGCGGCGATCGCTTCGACGGTGCGGTGCCGCACCACGTCCGCGCTTTGAAACAAATCACGTTCATAAGCCGAGGAGAGCAGAATCCAATTCCACGGCTTGTAATACATGTAGTACACGATCTTGCGCTCGCCCTGCCGGCCGCGCGCGCCGGTTTCCTGATGATATTCATCGTACGCGGAATAGCGGTCAGGCTTGCCGGCTTGATCGATGCGATTGATAATTTTTTGAATGTGCGGGAAGCGCGGGTTGTTTAAATTCTCGCCCTTGTCGGTCGGATGGATGATCAGCTTGCCCTTGTCAGGTGTGTCGGAATTGTCGATAGCAACGATGTAGCCATCGATGGCGATGCGCACCGCGCTGATTTGTTCGATCAATTCATCCGTGGGCCGGCCGTAGCGTTGGTTGTAGCGGTCGCAGACGGCGTAGGCAAAATCGGTTTGCGCGCGCAACAGGTCGCGCGCCAGTTGCTCCAACTCATTTTGCGCGCCTTGATAGGCCCACAAAATCACGATGACGATGGTCAGCGCAATTTCGAAGAGGACGGCGAGCAGAAGTTTGGAGCGGATTTTCATGGGGATTGATGAGTTGTGACTCCCGGCAAAAGCGGGAGTCGATATTTCGGATTAAATCATCAAAATCATTTAAGCAGAAATCGGGAGGCCGTCTTCCTCGAGAGCCGCTATATATCCATTAATAGCTTCTTTGATATTTATGAGGGCTTCTTGTCTGGTTTTGCCCTGCCTGATACAACCAGGCAGACTCGGGCATTCCGCTACCCAGTAACCATCTTCGCCGGGGTAAATGATAACTTGTCGCATGAGGCATCACCTGTGAATTTTTTGGTTATCGACTCAAATTCCTAACGATCACTTACGGAGAACCTATCCGGATATCAGCTATTGTTTATCCGCATTCGGATTCGTCACGCCCAGCCGATCCATTTTCTGCTGCAAGCCGAGCCGGCTCAAGCCCAGTGTGCGCGCGACTTGACTTTTGTTGCCGTTGTGGCGCGACAATGCTTCGGCAATCATCTCGCGTTCGAGTTGATCGACGGCATCGCGCAAGAGCAGAGATGAGGGACGCAGCCGGGCTGCGCTGGGCGAAACGCTTCTGAGTTTTGGCGAAAGATGCTCGGGCCGCAAAAGCTGGCCTTCATCGGCCAGCGTCACCAGGCGTTCCATCTCGTTTTCCAATTCGCGCACATTGCCGGGCCAGTGGTAGTTTTCGAGTTGCTGCAGCAGCTCCGGCGCGAGGCCGGCAGTTTTGCGGCGCAATTTGTTTTCAAACACATTGAGAAAATGCTGCGCCAGCAAGGGCAAATCGTCGCGATGATCGCGCAGCGGCGGAATGCGCAATTCCAGCACGGCGAGGCGATAAAACAAATCTTCTCGGAAGCTGCCGCCGGCAATGGCCTCCGTGAGATTTTTGTTGGTTGCGGCAATCACGCGCACGTTGACCGGAATCTCACGGTCGCCGCCGATGCGGCGCATGCTGCGTTCTTGCAACACGCGCAGCAATTTGGCCTGCGAGGCCGCCGGCATGTCGCCGACTTCATCGATGAACAGCGTGCCGCCGTGCGCCTGCTCGAACAAGCCGGTATGTTTTTTCACGCCGGTGGCGGTGCCGGCTTCGATGCCGAAAAATTCCGTTTCCACCAAATTTTCGGGAATCGCGGTGCAATTCACGCCGAGAAACGGGCCGTCGGCGCGCAACGAATGAAAGTGCAACGCGCGCGCCACCAGTTCTTTGCCGGTGCCGGTTTCACCGGTGATCAACACGTTGGCCTCGCTTTTGCCCAAATTGCGAATCTGCTGCCGCACGCGTTGAAT
>QEVD01000636.1 GCA_003576975.1 Candidatus Zhuqueibacterota bacterium | reverse complement strand
GTATAAACAAAAATGCCGTCGGAAGTCATGTCATCGTTGTCGCTGCGCTCACTCGGCGTTTGCATGAAAAAGCCATCGCTGCGCAAAGCTGTAACGACGTTGTTTTCTGTCATAATAATTTGATTCGCAAACGGGCTTGCCAGCCCGCTGCCCTGAATCTCAAAAATTTCTTTTGTCAAAGTAGTTGCGGCGCATCCTGAAAATGGCACGCCCTCGACGCGCGTGCCCGGTGAATGCAAGCGACCGTTTGCCCCGGTTGCCAGCGTATGCCGGATGAACGGCTCGGCGCCGGTGAGGTCGGGATCGCGGGTGAGTGATTGATTGTCGTTGCCTTCGGCGCCGTAGGTGTAAGAGGCGATCATCACGCTGCTCGCATCGCGCAACGTCACGGTGTCGCCGGTGTTGTTCAAGCTGAGTTGGGTGGTGCTTGCCGTTTGCACGATGGCCTCGCCGAAAGCGCCGGTGGGTGTGCCGCCGGCAAAAATCACAATCGCACATTCGCCCTTCACCAATGTGCCGGCTGGAAAAGTATGGCGCACTTGTAAGGCGTCCGAGAGCGTCCAGCCGGAGAGGTCAAGTTCATCGCTGGAGACATTCACCAATTCGACAAATTCGTCTTGCGTTGTATTTACAGTACCATCGCCGTTAGCGTCGCCATTTGTGCCATCAGGGTCCGCGAGAATTTCGTTAATGATGATGCCCGGCGGTGAGGCCGTGGCAAAGCTGAAGGAGAAATCTGCCGCCATGTTGTCCGGTGGATCGTTGTCGTCTTGATCCGCGACATTCGCTGCGAAGACGGTAACCGTTACGATTTCATCGTTCGCGAAATCAATATCCGGTTCGAGCGTGAAACTCTGCGGCCCGCCGTTGACTGTTGCCGTGTGCGCGCCGCTCGATGATCCGGAAATGGTAAACCAACTGCCGGTGACCTCAACAGCTTCACTGAAGTCGATCGTGATTGTTGTTGTGATTGGAACCCCGGCAGCGCCATCTACCGGTGAGGTATTTGTGATCGAAGGCGCGTCATCACTGGCAATCGTGGTAAAACTAAAAGAGAAATCCGCCGTCATGTTATCCGGCGGATCGTCTGTGTCTTGATCCGCTACATTTGCGGCGAAGACGGTAACCGTTACAATTTCATCGTTCGTGAAATCGATATCCGGATCGAGCGTGAAACTCTGCGGCCCGCCGCTGACTGTCGCTGTGTGCGCGCCGCTTAACGATCCGGTGATGGTAAACCAACTGCCGGTTACGTCAACGGCCTCGCTGAAGTCGATGATGAGATTTGTTGTGACGGCAACGCCGTTGGCGCCGTTTGCTGGTGAGGTGTTTGTGATCGCTGGCGCGATCTCGCCGCCCGTGAATGTTTGGTTATTGTTGAGCGCGCCAAACGTGTTCGCTGCTGCCGCAGACCATGTGAAGTCTTCGTAATTGACGCCTGTGCCGTTGAGCTGCAATGAGGCGTCGATCGGCGTTGCTTCGGTTTCGGTGACGCCAATGTCGATGCTCGTCATGCCGTTTGCCGGGCCGGCAGTTGCCGTGAACGCGCCCTCATAACTCAGAAATTGCACAACGACGCTGGCAGCATTCACAAGCGCAACGCCGTCGGGCGCGCCGTTTTGAATGGCGACCGGGGAATTTACGGCAACCACGCCAAAGCCGTTGCCGAGATCGGGGATGGTTCCGCTGAGCGAAATTGTGCCGTAGTTCGCGCCGTTAGCGCCATTGTACAACACCAGACTCCATCCCGTCAGATCGCTGCCCGCCGGACCGGCAATTTCAATGGCCTCGCCGGTGTCGGCGCCGTTGTTGTCGTAATGAATTTCGTTGATAAAAATTGGCGTTTGTGCGGCGGCCGGCGAAAATGCCAACAAGCCCCAGATCAACAGAAAGAAAGCAGAGCGTGAGAGGGAGAATTCTTCAGCGCGAGAATGCGCCAAAAACTTCAGCAACAAATGCCTCAAGAGGCCCACCGAATAGGACGCGACCATGTCCGTTCCTCCTGGCTAAAGTTGAACAACGAGATTGTGATGATTTGAGAAGAGAGATTGGGATGGATTCCCCCGCCATATCAGCAACCCGCCCATCCTGGACTTTGCGCGTCAATGCTTGACGGAAAGTTGATTTCAGGAGAGAATCGCAAACGAACAGCGCTACCCACCAACATTTTGTTTCAATGGCTGCTTCATACGCACACGCGCGTATAATTGCGGAAAGATAAGATAAAGTTTATGAGAAGGCAAGCATGATTTTGATCTAAACACACTGCTGTCCGGTTTAAAGCAGTAAAACGAGTTGTGCTGCATTGAGGGAGTTCTGCTGCGGGGCCAGCTTTCGATTAGCGGCCAGGAGCAGAGCAGT
>QEVD01000635.1 GCA_003576975.1 Candidatus Zhuqueibacterota bacterium | reverse complement strand
CGCGGTCAGGCGATTTTCGCCGATCAACCGCGCGGCATGTGCGCCGGCATGAAGCGCAGATGCGCTGGTGATCTGATGAGTCACATCCAACTTGAAGCCGGTTTCCGTCAGCCAGTCTTGCAATGCCGAGTGATACAATAGAATCGCATACCCGGGACCGTCATACCGCAAGCCGGAGCTGTGTGTCACGGTTTCACTGACCCGGAATGAATTTGATTGCGTCAAGAATCCTTGCGCCACCAGCGACAACAACGTCAAGCGGTGTTGCGGCGAGAATTGAAACTCGAATTTGTTGAACAGATCATTCGCAGAAAATGTGTGAAAATCGAGATCCTGCTCCACGTTGGCGCGGCGCAGCAGGCCGCTCCAGGCAATTTTTTTGGAATAATGATTGGCGCCGATACTGAAGCCATTGGTGCTGAGGCCGCCATAGAAGCGATACGGCTGTTCGCGAATCTCGCGCGAGTGCAACGCGATGAAGCCTGACATGGCCCCGCCAAGAGAGGCGTCATAACCGGAACGATGCAGGGTGATGGCTTCGATGGTAGTGGTGGAAAACAGGCTGCGGCGATTACGGCTGTAGGTCGGCACGAAGATGGGCACGCCGTCCAGCTCGATGCCGACTTCACTCGCGCTGCCGCCTTCCACGTGCGGAAAGACGTCGTCCGCTTCGCGATGTGAAACACCCGGTTGCTGCTGCAAAATTTCGAAAACTTCATCGGGGCGGCTCAGCGCGGACAGTGTGAGGCCATGGCGCGACAAGGTTTGTTGCGCCAGCAAACCGTTTATGTTCCTTGGCAAACGCTGCGCCTCCACCAGCACTTCCGGCGTGGTCATGTTTTTCGGTGTGAGCGCAATGGGCACATGCGGCGCGATTTCTCCCGACAGCACCAATTCCGTGGAATAATCCTCATAACCCACGCGCTTGACACGCAAGCGGTTGCGGCCGGGTCGCGCCTGCGAGATGCGATAGTGGCCAAGCGAATCCGTGCGCGCATGTTCGCGCGCCGGCAGCAGGAAAATCTCCGCACCTTCCAGCGGGCGTTCATCCTGGGCATCGAATACTGCGCCGGCCAGGGCAATGAGCCGCCTCACCTGGGAAGATTTTGGCGCAATCACCCAGAGATTTCCACCCTGACTCACAGCCTCGAAGGGCGTCGTTTGCAACAACCGATGCAAAACGCTGAGCGCCGGCCCGGTGTGCTGCAACGAGACGCGGCAGGAATCCACCAGGGAATTGGCAAACAACAAGCGCATTCCGGATTGCGCCTGCCAATCTTCGAGCACGGCACTGAGTTTTTGATTTTGTGCCGTGAGGCGAACTGTGGGCATGCTTTGGCCGTATGCCGGCGCACCGGTAATCGGCAAAAGCCCAAGACAGAAGATCGTTGCCGGCAGCATTCGCCTGGCGGTGAAAATTGCGCTCACTTTTCTCTCAACCAGTAACCCGCAGTCGTTGCTTCGGCGCGCGCATGAATCGCGATGGCAATTGCTGCGATCACGTCCGCCGCCGGTTCTTGCGCAAACTGCGCCGTGATGTTGTGACGCATGAGGCGGTCGTCCGCCTGAATCGAAATGGCAAAATGGCGCTGCAATTCCGCCAACACTTCCGGCAGTGGCCGGTCGCGAAACACCAACCGGCCCTCACGCCAAGCCATGATCTCCTGCGGAGCAGGCACGCGCGTCAACAATACTGCAACCGTATCGCAAATGGCCGCCAGACCCGGCGTCAAAAAAATTTCGTTTTCGGTGCTGGATTGCTTTGGGGCTATTCCCACGCGACCGGTTTTCACGAATACCTGAGTCGCGTTTTCCCAGGTTCGGACATTGAACGAGGTTCCCAGCACGCGCACGCTGGCATGGATCGTCTTGACTTCAAAGGGCGCAGAGGCAGATTGGACCTCAAAAAAAGCCTCGCCTACCAGTTCGACCTCACGCTTTGCTGCGGAGAATCTGGCAGGATATTTCAACGTTGATCCGGCGTTCAGCTCGACGATTGAACCGTCCGCCAGCAGCATCTGTTGCCGCTCGCCGTGCGACACCGCAACACTTTTCCAGGCTTGCGATTCACGTCCAAAGTCAAAACGTAGCAAGACAATCAACAGAATGATGGCAGCGCCGGCAAACGCCCACACGGGCCGCGCGTGCATAACCTCCACCAGCCGTTGTTGCCAACGGCCTGGTTTGCGGCTGACCGTTCGCGGCGCTTCGCCAGCGGGCAACGCTTCCAGCAATTTTTGCCATTGAAAATCTTTGGGTGTGCCGTTCGGCGCTTCCGGCGGCGCCCGTTCGGCGCTTCCGGCGGCGCTGCGGATTGCCACAAGGCCGTCAATTGCTGCCATTCGTCTTCGTGCTCGCGTGTAGCCGCGCGCCAGGTTTTGAGTATTGTTTCTTCTGCCGAACTGAGGCGGCGTTCTTGCCATTTGACAAAAAAGTCGAACAGTTCTTCGGTGGAGAGATGATGTTTCATTGGAATGTCTCGATGGTTACGATAGGATAGACGAAATCAGGAAGGCAAACCCCCATGCGGTTTGTGATTTTTTTTGCGCGTGCGAAGAGTTTGGAATGAAGCTGGCTTAAGCGCGTATACCCAATTCCGCCAATTTGCCCCGCAGCAAGCGCAGCGCTTTGCCGATATGTTTTTCCACTGTTTTCACGGAGATTTCCATGATTTTGGCAATATCGGCGTGTGAGAGATTTTCATAGCGGCTGAGAATGAAGGCTGTGCGCGGGCCCTCGGGCATGGCAGCGACAAACTCGGCAATCATTTCTGCAAGCTGTTCGGACTCGATCGCCTGGTCTGCTGCTGGCGCCGCTGGATGTGATTGGGATTCCAATTCCAGACGATTGTCTTCTCGCTTGGGCCGGCGCAACACATCTGTGGCCAAATTGCTCGCAATGCGAAACAAGTAAATTTCAATATTGCCGCCCGGCCGCAGTTGCGACCGGGCATTCCAAAATCGCAGAAAGGTTTCCTGCACCAAATCTTCCGCCAGTTCCACTGCGCGCAGCTTGAGCCAGAGAAAACGATAAAGCCGCGGTTGGAATTCCTCAAACAGTAGTTTGAACACGGCGGTATCTCCCGCTTGCAACGCGGCAAGTTGTTCGGAAGAGAGTTCCAGTTTCGGCTTTGGCATTATTGCTTTTTGTAACTCGTTTCAATCGAATTTGCTTTAATAAGGACGCTACACCGATTTTCAGACAAGCTGAAAATTGAAGCTCTTCGAGCAGCTTTGAAAACTTCAACCACAGAAGTAGAACTGCCACAGAAAGAAAAAGCCTTTTCAGTGGGATTTCATTTGAGCGGGCGAAACACTTTTAGTCCCGCCGCTGCGGGATTATTCTAATTTTGAAAAGCTAATCGCCCTAAAACCTCGTGAATTAAAAAAACACTTGCAATCTCAATCTTGTTGCGGCGTGTCAAAGGTTCTTGTTGTTGTGGTGGGAAAAGGGGCGTGATTGTCTCA
>QEVD01000634.1 GCA_003576975.1 Candidatus Zhuqueibacterota bacterium | reverse complement strand
CGAGCGCGAGTTCCCCGGTGTGATCATCGGCAAGAAAGAAAACAAACTCGGCTTGCGCGCGAGCGATACGCGGCAGGTTTCGTTTGATAATTGCAAAGTGCCGGCGGCAAATTTGCTCGGTGAGGAAAACGAAGGTTTTAAGTACGCCATGCAAATTCTCGACGGCGGCCGCATCGGCATTGGCGCGATGGCTGTGGGTCTGGCGCAAGCGGCATTGGACAAAGGTTCTGCTTACTCGATGGAGCGTAAGGCATTCGGCAAGCCGATCGCAGATTTTCAAGCCATTCGCTGGTTCGTGGCGGACATGGCCACGGAGATTCATGCCGCGCGCTTGATGGTACATCATGCTGCGCAACTGCGCGACGCCGGCAAGAATTTCGTGAAAGAAGCGGCTATGGCCAAGCTCTTTGCCAGCGAAATGGCCATGCGCGCCTGCAGCAAAGCTATTCAGATTTTCGGCGGCTACGGCTATCTCATGGATTATCCTGTTGAGCGTTACTGGCGCGACGCCAAACTCATGGAGATCGGCGAGGGCACCAGTGAAGTACTGCGTATCATTATTTCCCGGGAAGTGTTGAAGGAATTGTAGTTTGGATGCGGGTGATGGGTGATAAAAGAGTTTCTGAGGTTTTAGTCGTCAACTTCTTCAAAACGAGGTTTGTCATGGAAGTTTTTGAGATAGAGGCAAAGAAGAACAAGTTGATCATCACCATTGACAAGTCATCGGTCGATTCAATTTTCTTCTCCAACCTCCTGAAGCGCTTGAGAACTGAGCAATTGATAAAAAAAGCTGCGTTCGACGAGGGCATTCTTGATCTATCACAAAAAATAAAAAAAGATTGGTGGGTCAAGAACAAGAAAGATTATTTAGGGAGCAGCAAAGTTGGCAGTCGTGGTTGACACGAATATCATCTTTTCGATGCTTTTGGCAAGCAATTCACGGTTGCGTGAAGATTTTTTTGAGCGCGACATGGAATATTTTGCTCCCAATTATATCATGGTGGAATTATTTGAGCATAAGGAAGACTTGTTGAGGCATTCCAAATTATCTCTGCCGGAGGTTTATGAGCTGTTGCATCGAATACTCGAGAAAATAAATTTTGTGAGTGAAAATTCCGTCTCGCGAAAAAACAAGTTAAAGGCCTATAAACTGTGCAAGGGAGTTGACGAAGACGACACGCCAATAGTGGCCTTGGCGTTGGAATTGAACGCCCATCTTTGGACAAATGATAAGCGCTTGAAACGCGAACTGAGAAAACGAGGCTTTAAGAAATTTTTTATTCCCAAAAATAATGACATTCGACGACCTTGACATTTTTCTCCTCTCCGACGGCACGTTTCGCCTCGACGGCGGCGCGATGTTCGGCGTGGTGCCGCGCGTGCTGTGGGAACGCCACGATCCACCAGATGAGAAGAACCGCATTCTGCTGGGATTGAACTCATTGCTAGTCGTGCGCGGCGAAGAGAAAATTCTCATTGATTGCGGCATCGGCGATAAATTCGATCAAAAGTTTGCGGACATTTACGCAGTGCAACGCGAACGCACACTGATGGACGAACTTGCCCGGCACGGCCTCAAGCCCGAAGATATCACACACGTCATTCTCTCGCATCTGCACTTCGATCACATCGGCTGGAGCACGCGCCGCAATGCCCAAGGAGAGCTGGAGCCGTCGTTCAAACATGCCCAATATTTTTGCCAGCACGGCAACTATGAATATGGCTTACGACCCGACCCGCGCAGCCGCGCGAGTTACCTGCAAGAGAATTTTGTTCCGCTGCATCAGCACGGAGTTTTGAAGTTTTTGGAAGGCACCGGCGAAGTCATACCCGGCATCGAAAGCATTGTCACTGGCGGGCATACGCACGATCATGCCATCATCAAAATCAAAACCGCCGGTCGCACGATTTGTTTCCTGGCGGATTTGGTGCCGACGGTTTTTCATCTTAGAACCGTCTATGTGATGGGATATGATGTGTTCCCGGCGCAGACAATGCAGGTTAAGCCCAGAATCTTGCAGCAAGCATTCGAAGAACAATGGTTGTTGATTTTTGAGCATGGCGCGCATGTCAAAGCGGGATATTTGCAGCAGGTAGAAGGGAATTGGAAGATTGAGCCAGTGAATCTTGACTCTTGATGCTGGTTGCTTGTTCCTGGTTGTTTGTCGCTTGTTTGAGGCTTAACAAGTTATCATTGCACAAAATGCTGTTGCATAGTTTTTTGGGAAAGGAGAATTCCTCATGCCAACGCCGTTTCGTGAAGTCATAATCGCCGGTGCATGCCGCACGCCGATAGGCGCGTTTCAAGGCGCATTGGCGCCGTTCTCTGCCACTGAATTGGGCGCGCTGGTGGTGAAAGAAGCGGTG
>QEVD01000633.1 GCA_003576975.1 Candidatus Zhuqueibacterota bacterium | reverse complement strand
GCCTCACGCAACGACCGGTTCGCCGTTGCGCACCACCGGCATAACGGTTATATGAAAACCGTAATCGAGCAGAATGTCAACGGTGCGGTCGCTCGCATATTCGCCCAATGCAATAAGCCGGTCTTCGTTTTCCGGCCGGGTGACGTAGAGCAAAGTTCCCCCCGGAATTTCTGGATTAGGAGCGACCTTGACGATTTTCGCCTCCGGAAACTTCGCTTCAATCTCGCTGGTGAGCGTCTTGATCAAATCTTTTTTACTCATAAGCCAACACCCCTGCGATTATGGATAAAAATTCTTTTGCCTTCTTAAGTTCTCGGCTAACATCGCTTTTGCTGGCCGAGAGGGGATCATAATCGGCTGAAACACGAATCCAGTAAGCATCTACAAGATACCGCCGGAATTTTGATGCAAAAATCTTGCGTCGATGAATAAGCTGCCCGGCAAAATTTGACTGTACCCACTCATGGCTGAATTTGGCTGAGGAAGGCTGTATTTGATTTTTGATCAGCGCCGCAATCGCGGCATGAAACATGGCGTAATACACACGATTCGCGCAGGCGTTGACATGGCCTTGAGCATGACTCCATTCAGCAACAATCAAATTTTCATTTGCCTTGTCTATCCAGCTTTGATATCCCATCGGCTTTGCCCTCCCGGATTTGCCCGATTTTGCAGCGCGTAAATTTGCTCATTTTCGTGCTCGAAAGCAAGCCGGAAATCTGCGTATTGACAGATCGGGCTTTTCCTTTTCAGGCAAAATATCTTATATTACGCAGGCTTTTCATCACGCCGTACAACGTCCGGTGGCAAGCAGCTCGATTGCAGCAGCCAACCAGCGACAAGCAACCAACGACTCAAATTCGTCATGTCGCAACACAAGCATAATATCAAAGACTACCTTGCCGATGAGGCGATTTTTTACATGCGCCATCACATTCAGCAAGCCGGCGACAATGAAGTATTCTTTGTCGGAAAGGTTAATGCCAAAGGCGTGGTCGAGGCGGTGCAAGTCGTGGCGCGCGGCAACAAAATGATGGTGCCGGCCATCATTCACATGGTGCACACCGGCGACGCGGTGATTCACAATCATCCCTCCGGCGGGCTGCAACCTTCCAATGCCGATGCCGGCATCGCCTCCGAGCTGGGCAACGAAGCGGTGGCTTTTTACATCGTGAATAACTACGTCTCGGATATTTACGTCGTCGTCGAGCCCCAAAAGCCAAAACAGATCGTCAAGCTGAAAGCAAAACGGTTGCAGGAGTTTCTCGGCCCGCAGGGCCCGCTGGCCAGCGCCCTTGAAAACTTCGAAGCGCGCCCGCCGCAGCAGCATATGCTGGCGCAAGTGGCGGAAGCTTTCAATGAGAACAAGATTTCGATCATCGAAGCGGGTACCGGAACCGGCAAGACGCTGGCGTATCTGTTGCCCGCCATCGAATGGAGCGTGCGCAATCGCGAGCGCGCCGTGGTCGCCACCGGCACCATCAATCTGCAAGAACAACTCATCAACAAAGACATTCCGCTGTTGCGGGCGACTCTCCCCTTGAAATTCCGCGCGGAATTGGTGAAGGGCCGCACGAACTACGCCTGCAAACGCAAACTGCAGGAAATACAATCCCAACCGGATTTGTTTTCCGAATTCAATCAACGCCAGGAGTTGAACACCATTATCGACTGGGCGCAAAAATCGCCGGACGGCAGCAAGTCCGATCTCGGCTTTTTGCCCGCCGAAGCGGTGTGGGAAAAAATTCAATCCGAAAGCGACACCACGCTGCGCACGAAATGCCCGTTTTACAATGAATGTTTTTTTTACAATGCCCGGCGCCGCGCCGCCAGCGCCGATGTTCTGATCGCCAATCATCATCTCTTGTTCGCCGATCTTTCCGTGCGCGGCGAAACCGGCGGCAGCTCGGAAGTGGCGGTGTTGCCCAAATATCAGCGCATAATTTTCGATGAAGCGCATGACATCGAAGAAGTCGCCTCTTCCTACTTCGGCGCGGCCACGAGTTATCATGCCTTCCTGCGCGTGATTCACAAACTCTATCGCATCAAAGACGCGAAGCAAACCGGATTGCTGCCGTACACCATGGCAAAATTGCAGCGGCGCGCCGGAACGGTCACACGCACGCTGCTGGATAAATTTCGCGAACAAATCGACGGCATCTGCGAGCCGGCTTTGGTCAATTTCGAGCATGACCTGGCGGAGCTGATGGAACGTTTGTTCGCCTGGGGCGCGAGCAAACGCCAGAATGAGTATGATGAAGCCAAAATCCGTTTGACGCCGGCGCTCACGCGCGACAGACTCTGGCAGGAAATCATCACAAAGCACGTCTCCGTGTTTCTCAAATCGCTGCGCGACAATGTCGAAGCG
>QEVD01000632.1 GCA_003576975.1 Candidatus Zhuqueibacterota bacterium | reverse complement strand
ATTGAATTCCGAACGCTATCCCGCCTTTCACAGCATGGATGTGAAAGTGAGCCGTGACTTTGACGCCGGGCAGGGGCGCGTGACCGTGTTCGTGGAGTTTATCAATTTTTATAATCGTGCCAATGTGAAGAACTATTTTTTCGAAGATTTTCGTCTGCCCAACGGCGACCTCGCGTTCGAACAGGGCGCGGATTTGTGGCTGCCGCGCCTGCCGTCGATCGGGGTGAGCTGGGAGTTCTGAGGGAATTTTTAACCGGCGTTCATTTCACGGCGTGCCGTTGCCGTTGAGCGTCACGGCAAGATTGCCCTGCGGCGTGTCGGTGCCGATAAATAAAGTGGCGGTGCGGTTGCCGGCGCTGCCCGGCTGAAAAGTAACTTGTATAACGCAACTTGCCGCTGCGGCCAGTTTGATCGGCGGCGTGCAATTCGCGGCGAAGGTGAATTCACTGTTGCTGCTCGCGAAACTATTGATCGGCGCGGGAACCGCGCCTGTATTCGTCAACGTAACCATCAGCGTCGCGCCGGTGTTGACCGGCACATTACCGAAATCCAGCGTCGTGCGGTCGAGAGCAACGCTTGGCATGGCGAGCGCAACACTGTGGCTGCTGCCCGCGGCAATGGCCGTTGCGCCGCGCAAATTCTTAACCGGTAAAATTGCAAGCGGGTCGACAAAAGTTGAATCGCCGAGCTGGCCTTGATCGTTGCGTCCCCACGCCCACACGCGCCCGTCATCCGTAAGCGCCAGGCTGTGATTCAAGCCCGCGTTGACCAGGGTTATTTTTCCGGAGATTCCTTGCAATATTTGCGGAAAAGCTACCGGCGTGCCATCGGGCGCCACCGCGCCCAAACCGCCGCCGCCGCCAAAACCGGAAGATTCGGCAAATTTATCGCTTCCCCAAAACCAAACACTATTCTGTTGCTCCAGGGCAAAATTGTGATCACCGCCCGCGGCAAGCGCGGCAATATTGCTTATGAAAGCCTGTGGGGTCGACGGCAAGCCGTTCGGCACTTGCACCGGTGTGAGACTCGGCGAATTTCCGCCGTCACCCAATTGCAAGTGCCGGCGGTCGCCCCATGCCCAGACTGAGCCATCGTTCTTCAGCGCCGCGCTGTGATTCGCGCCGGCGGCAACTTGAATGACGCCACTCAGGTGTTTGACTTTGACCGGCGTCGAACGATTCGCAATCGTGCTATCACCCAACTGCCCGAAAGCATTTTGGCCCCATGCCCACACCTCGCTATTGCCATCTACTGCCAGGCTGTGATTGCCGCCCGCGGCAATGGCCGTTGCGCGCACGAGAAAAAACGCTTTCGCCTGCACCGGGCTGGCGTTGTCGTTGTTCGTGCCATCACCGAGCTGCCCGCTTTGGTTTTGGCCCCACGTCCACACCGAGCCGTCTCTTTTTAACGCCAGGCTGTGATTGCCCCCGGCCGCGACGGCAGTGACGTTGTCGATTTGCGTGGTGAAAGGGGTATTCGCGTTGGTAAAAGTGCCAATGCCGAGTTGCCCCTTGCCATTTTCGCCCCACGCCCACACGGCGCCGTCCGTACGCAGCGCCAACACGTGGCCTTCTCCCGCCGCAATAGCATTCCAATTTCCATCGATGTTAACGGCGCCAATCGTGGCGCGTTTGGCAATTGCGCTGCCATCACCCAATTGACCGCTGCGATTGTCGCCCCAGGCCACAATGCCTTGTCCGATAACCGGCAAGTTGAGCGGCGGTGGCGGCGTAGTTTTGCAAGCTGCCAGCCAGGTTAGCGTCAGTCCCGCCACGAGATGAATCGTTGTGAGAAAATTGCAGCGCATAATTGTATCCTCCTTTGGTCGTGATCGCCTCGAATTGCTCCGCCTGCTTCATGTGCGTGAGTATTCTACTTTTTAGTCCCTTGGTTGTTATCACGGAATGAATACTCTTGCGCAGGTTTGCAGGGAAGAGGGCCGATGGCTGTGAACTCTTGACGGCAATTTAGTAAGCTGACGGAGGAATGCAAGGTAATTTGATGTGTTGTATGTGAGCATGTGCTTACCGGTTCTGGTCGCGGCCTCAACTCTTCTGCGGAAAAATTCCGCGTTTCCCCGTTTCTCCCGCAAATCCCCAATAATCAAGCGCCATTATAATTGTTTGTAAAAAAAGGAATTATTTTGCCCGCGAAAACTGGCATTCGCCTTGCCTGTGTCACTGCACGAACGAGCAAATTGAATTCAGCAAAAAATTAACCCATTTGGAAAGAGAGGTTTGTCATGAAATTGCCGTCGCAACGTTCGCGTTATTTGCCTCGTATGCCCAGGCGCAAATCGAGCCGAGAGCCACTGGCATTGGTTTGCGCGGCTCGTATTGGGACATGAATAGCGCGCCGGATCGCATTGTCATCACGGATTATCAACGCTATCACGCGGTGGAAGGCGGCGGCGCAGGCGGCTGGATCAGTTTCTTCTCGCGCACCAGTGAAAATTGGTTCATGGAATTCAACCTTGGCGCGATCAGCCGCGAGATCGAAAGCGTGTCGCGTTTTGACGGCCAGGACACGCGCGTGATGACGGTGGTGCCGGTGCTGTTGGGCATGCGTTATCATTTGTTCTCGCCGCAGAGCCGCAGCAATATCCGGCCTTATGTCGCTTTTGGCGCCGGCCCGTATTGGTTCGCCGATATTTTTGTGCATGAAGAATATTGGGACAAAGAGGAAGTTACCATCAACTCGAAGCTGAAAGCCGGAGGCTATGCCGGCGGCGGCCTGGATTTTATGCTGACCAGTTGGTTCGGCCTGAATTTGGATGTGAAATATCATTTCGTCGATTTCAATTCGAACTCGGATTTCAGCGGCTATGAATATGGTTTGGGATTGCAATTCATGTGGGGCAAATATCGTCCGGGACGGCGGAATTAAGGAGCGACGATTAAATAACTTGCACGATCCCAAGCAGCAATCGGAAAGTTCAGCAATGTTCACCACGGCTTGGCCGTGGCATCTACTGTGCTAAAGCCACGGTCAAGCCGTGGCTGAACAATCGGAGGAATCATCATGAAGAAATCATTCAATATAAAACGCGCGCTGCGCGCCGCGGCGCTTGCCGCCGCCGTTCTGTTTTCAATGAACGCTTGCGATATTCATCATGGCATCGATGCCGGCGGTGACGCCACGGTAACCGAATCGTTCTCCTTTCAAGTGAATGTGGCGAGCCAAAGCCAGTTGCGTTTGGAAGGCGTCAACGGCCCGATTGATCTGGTGGGCGTGCCGGGCGCAACCACAGTGGAAATCTGGGGCAAGCGCCGCGTCACTTCCGAAAGCGAGGAAGATGCCCGGGCTTATTTGCGCAATCTCGAAGTGCGGGTGAGCGACAGCAATGATGAGATTTTCGTGCAAACGGTTCAACCGCAAAACACGCACGGACGCAGCCTCGAAGTGGTTTATCACGTGCGCATGCCCGGCAACTGGCGGGCGATCATCAAAAACGCCAACGGCAATGTTCTGGTGGATTCGCTGCAAAACCAGGCGACGGTCGCCATCGCCAATGGCAATGTGGAATTGCATGAAATTGCCGGCGCAGTCAAGGCGGAATTGACCAACGGCAACATGGCGCTGACCGGCGTGCGCGGCAGTGTGCGTGCGGAATTGATCAACGGCAATGTTTTTGTCGAAACGATTTTGCCGAAGAACGGCGCCTGCGAGTTGAAAACCGTGAACGGCACGCTCGGTTTGCAAATTCCCAAAGCTACGTCAGCAGAGTTTGATGCGGAAGTCTCGAATGGCACGATCAATTTGGTGGGATTGACGTTGCAGGCAACAGCGAGTTCGCCGAAAGCCCTGCATGGCCGTCTCGGCAGCGGCGAAGGCAGCATCAAGCTGAACACGGTGAATGGCAATATTCAGGTTGCGGGATATTGAGGCCATTATGTGGATTAGTAAATCAAAGCTAGAATAAAATTCTAACTTTTTATCACCAACGGATAGATTAAGACCAACGGAGGAAAAGACAAAAAGCTTTATCCGCTGGCGTTAATCTATCCGGTGGAGCCGCCCGCAGGGCTTCGGATTTCAGCTTGTCTGAAATCTGGCGTAGATTCTTGCCGGCAGATTTTGGAAAAGAATAGGCGTTTTAAAGCCATTTACTACAGGGCGCCTTTGCTTTAGCCACGGATGAACACTGATTTTCACTGATTATTCCCACTTGGTTGAAACTTCAAATTTTGGTATCTTGCGGCGAACGCTAAACGATTAAGACAAGGCATACGCGAGGGCTGTGATGCGTTATTTCCTGCAAATGATTACGATGATGTCGGTTCTGCTGGCGCAAACGGCGTTGCACGCGCAACGGCCGTCGCGCGCGAACGGCATCGGCGTGCGCGCGAGTTATTGGAATCTCGGTGAGCAAGCCACGCGCTTCAACATTTCTGAAACGAAGAGCACATTTGATGTGAGCGGCGTGGGCGGATGGTTGTATTACTTTTCGCGGCTGAACAATAATTGGTCGCTGGATTTCGAGATCGGCGGGTTTGTGCGTGTGCGCGGGGAAGAGAATCTTGTCAGCGGCACAGAAGTGGACGTTTCCGTGGTTGCGCCGATTCTTGCCGGTGTGCGGTACGACTTGCTGCCGGTGCAAAACAACAGCGCGGCCCAGCCCTATTTGTCCGCCGGGTTGGGGCCGTATTTGACGACTTCATTCGAAGTGCGCGATCAAGGCACAGGCGAAACGGTTACCGGCGGCGGCCGCAATCTGTTTGGCGCTTATGCCGGCGGCGGATTGAATCTCGTCATGCGAAGCTGGGCAGCGTTCAATTTCGACCTCCGCTATCATTTTGTCGATCTCAAATCTTCTCGCGGGTTGGCGGGACTGCATCACAGCAGCGAGTATAGCGGACTTGAATTCGGCCTGGGTTTATGTTTCATGTGGGGCAGCAAACGCGAGTTGTTTCAAATCAAAGAAACAAAACTCGTCGTGCGCGACTTATACCCAGCGTATTATAATTTTTACAGTACCTATCCTCTGGCATTGGTGACGATCAAGAACACGGCGGGTTTTCCGATTGAAGTCAACGTGCAGAGCAATATTCGCGGCTATTCCGAACGCCCGAAAGACAGCGGTTTTATTCGCTTGGAAAAAAATCAAACGAAGGACATTCCCGTTACCGCGATTCTGAGC
>QEVD01000631.1 GCA_003576975.1 Candidatus Zhuqueibacterota bacterium | reverse complement strand
AAGTGAATGGCGAAGCGGTTCCTCTGAAGATGAACAACGGCTTTGCGCAAATTCAGCGCGCGTGGCGTGCGAATGACGTGATCGAGCTTGATCTTCCCATGCTCATTCGCCGGGTAGTTGCGCATGACAGCGTGAAAGCCGATGTCGGGCGCGTGGCGCTTGAGCGCGGCCCTCTGGTCTTCTGTGCTGAATGGCCGGATCACGAGGGCGGGCATGTTAGAAATTTGTTCTTAGCAGATGACGCCGGCCTGACAACGGAATTTTTTTCTGATCGGCTGAACGGTATTCAAGTGTTGCGCGGCAAAGTTGCAGGATATTACGCCGGCAAAAACGAAACGCTGGAAAAGCGCGAGCAGGAGTTGTTGGCCATTCCGTATTATGCCTGGGCACATCGCGGCAAGGGTGAGATGACGGTTTGGTTTGCGCGCGATGAAGCCGCGGCGCAGCCGGTCGGTCTGCCGACGCTTGCCTCCACTAGTCAAGTGCAAGCCTCGTTCGGAAAAAATCCGCAAGCCGTTAATGATCTTTTGCAGCCGGCAAGTTCCGGTGATCGTGAAGCGCCCTATTTCCACTGGTGGCCGAACAAGGGGACAACGGAATGGGTTCAATACGATTTCAACAAGCCCGAAGAGGTTTCGACAGTAGAAGTGTATTGGTATGATGACACCGGCGTGGGCGAATGCCGCGTTCCGCAATCGTGGCGCATTCTTTATTGGGAAAATGGAGACTGGCGGCCGGTTTACACGCCGGGCACATACGGCATTCAAAAGGATCAATTCAACGAAGTCGTATTTGAAACCGTGCGTACGACTTCGCTGCGTTTGGAAGTTAAATTGCAAGAGGGCTGGGCCGGCGGCATTCATGAATGGAAAGTGAAATAGGTTTTTAAATTTTCTGGCAGAATTATCAAATGACAGAATGATTTTTTAGGTTAATCATTCTGCCGAGTCAGCTTTCTGCCATGTAAATGGAGACATCCGTGGTTTGGGAACAGAGATGGCATCCGCTGCGCGAAGAGTGGGTAATCATTGCCGCGCATCGTCAGAACCGGCCGTGGACGGGCGAGACGGTGGACAATGCTAAATCCGAATTGCCGGAGTATGATCTGATCCAACTTGTTATCTTTGTCCCGGAAACAAACGGGTGAGCGGAGCACAGAACCCGCAGTATCAACAAACCTTCGTTTTTGATAACGATCATGCGTGTGTGAGTTGGTCGGCGCCGGCAATCCCGCAAAAAGATACGGGAATTTACCAAACCAGTCCGGCGCGCGGGGTGGCGCGCGTGGTATGTTATAGTGCCAATTGCTCAAGGTTTGGCAAGAGCAGTATCGCGAGTTGGGCGGCCATCCCGAAATCAACCACGTGCTGATTTTTGAAAACAAAGGCGAGGTGGTGGGCGTGTCAAATCCGCATCCGCATTGCCAGATCTACGCTACCAATTTTGTGTTTAAGTTTATTGAAACGGAAGCCCGGGTCTCGCGGGATTATTTCCTGAAAACCCAGCGCCCGCTGTTTCAGGAAATTCTCAATGAAGAAAAAAGCGATGGCAGGCGCGTGATTTGTGAAAACGACTCGGCCATCGCATTTATGCCGTATTTTGCGCGGTATGCTTATGAAGTCTATGTGGCGCCGAAAGAGACGCACCCGAGCCTGGCGGATTTGTCGCGCGAAGAGTTGCGTGATTTCGCCGCGGTGTTGCAGCAAGTTTTGATCAAGTTTGACAATCTCTGGCATATGCCTTTCCCTTACGTGATGCCATTGCATCAAGCGCCGACTGACAGCAAAGACCACAGCGGTTTTCATTTTCACATTGAATTTCATCCGCCCTTGCGCAAGCCGAATTTGCTGAAGTATCTCGCCGGCCCGGAGATCGGCGGCGGCAATTTTTTGAGTGATACTTCCCCGGAGGAAAAAGCGGAAGAGCTGCGCAGTCAAGCAGATGTGCATTACAAAAAACTATCGAAATAGGAACAAATGAGGGGCCGAATGATTTGACGGCAAAATAATTGGTTTTAAGAATTATCCTGCCGTTCAATCATTCTGCCATAAAAACGCATTCAATATGTATCGCATCGTTCAAGGCACGACTCACGGCTTGCAAGACGTCTCTCGTTTTGTTGACGTCGTCAATGCGTTGTCGCAAAGCCAGATCGCCGAAGCGAGGACGTTGTTTGATCCTGAGAAAGAAATTATCGTCACGCGCGCGCCCGGACGGCTCGATGTGATGGGCGGTATTGCTGATTATTCCGGTTCATTGGTTTTGCAATTGCCGTTGTGGGAAGCGACATGCGTTGCGTTACAAGTGGCTTCGGATAGAAAGCTGCGAATAGTCAGTTTGGGAGAAAAAACGAGCACCCGTTCGCCGTATTTTGAGATGAGGTTAGGAGATTTCGAACCGCACGCCAGCGCATGCGATTATCAGATTGCGCAAAAGTTTTTTCGTAAAAATCCCGCAACGCAGTGGGCCGCTTATGCCGCCGGCGCATTTCTCGTTTTGATGAAAGAGCGAAGCGCGATATTCAAAACCGGCGCGCGCATTTTGATTTGTTCGGAAGTTCCCGAAGGAAAAGGCGTAAGTTCATCTGCCGCGCTTGAAGTCGCAGTGATGAAGGCTGTGGCTGCGGCTTTTAGGATTAAAATCTCGCCACAGGAATTGGCGCGGCTCTGCCAGAAAGTCGAAAACCTGATTGTCGGCGCGCCTTGCGGCATCATGGATCAAATGACTGCGGCGTGCGGTAAAGCGAATCAACTTCTGGCGCTGTTGTGCCAGCCCGCCATTTTGCAAGAGCCGGTTGAGATTCCGGAGTATCTCGCTTTTTGGGGAATAGATTCCGGCGTGGCGCATTCCGTCTCCGGCGCGGACTATGCATCGGTGCGCATCGGCGCGTTTATGGGATATAGAATCATCGCAGAGTTGGCGGGGCATAACTTTTCGCCTGCGAACAAGCAGCATCACGTTCATGTTGCTGATTCGCGGTGGCATGGTTATTTGGCCAATCTCACGCCTTCGGTTTATGAACACGATTATGCGCCGCAGTTGCCGGATGAAATCAAAGGCAGCGCGTTCATCGAGCGCTATCGCGGCACTACGGATGAGGTTACAGAAATCAACCCGGAAAGAGTGTATCGCGTTGCGCGGCCCACGGCGCATCCGATTTACGAACATTTTCGCGTGCGCACTTTTGCGGCGCTGCTGCAGAATTCCAGCAGTCCGCTGGCATTGGAGCAGCTCGGAGAATTGATGTATCAATCGCACAGCAGTTATTCCGCTTGCGGCTTGGGCTCGCACGGCACAGACCGGCTGGTCGAGCTGGCGAGAGAAATGGGCCCGGCAAAAGGATTGTACGGCGCCAAAATAACCGGTGGTGGCAGCGGCGGCACGGTCGCAGTATTAGGCGCTGTTGACGCGAATCACGCTGTCGCTGAGATTGGTGAACGATATGCCGCAGAAACAAATCATTATCCCAAAATCTTCAAAGGTTCCTCAATGGGCGCAGACGATTTTGGGTGCATTGTTTTGCAGAATGATCTATAAACCACGCAAGGAAAAAGCCATGAGACTCCTTGAAACGGTTCGAAATTTAATCGCGCTTTTAGTCATTATGACCACTCCTCTCCTTCATGCTGATGAAGGGCCGCGCATCACCATGCGCCAGTTTGGCGAAACGGCCA
>QEVD01000630.1 GCA_003576975.1 Candidatus Zhuqueibacterota bacterium | reverse complement strand
CTGGGAAGAATCCGTGCGCAACAACGTCACGATTGAAGCATCGAAGCACGTGATCAATGCGCCGGGGAAACATGTTTTGAAATTTTGGATGGTTGATCCTGGCGTGGTTTTGCAAAAGCTGGTTGTTGAAACGAGTGGAGCGAAGCCGAGCTATTTGGGTCCGCCGGAGAGTTTTCGTGGTGTTGGAAGAAGCGGCAAAGACGGTTTTTAATACTGATCGGCCTCTTTAAATTTTGATCTTTGCAAAAAAATCCAACGGCTAGAAACAACCCAACTGATAAAAACTAATTTTTGCATCCGTTGGGTTGTTTCTATCGTTGGCGATCTCTTTGGTTGCGGGTTCATCCGTGTTGAATATTTATGGAGAAACTATGATTCGAAAATTTTATGCTCTTGCGCTGTTTGTAGCGCTGCTCGCAGTTTGTAACTCGATCTCTGCACAAACACAAGGTTCCCACCCCGATAAGTGGGTGGATTACGTTGCCGTTGATTATGACATGATACCCAACATTACCTACGCGACTGCCAGCAATACGGAATTGAAGCTCGATCTCTATCTGCCCAAAGATCGCAGCAAACCGCATCCTACGCTCATTCTCTTTCATGGCGGCGGTTGGGTGGCGGGACAGAAGGAACGCAATGTGTTTTGGCTGTTGCCATATTTGTCGATGGGATGGGCGGCGATCAACGTGGAGTATCGCATGGCGCCGAACTCACTGGCGCCGGCGGCCGTGGAAGATTGCCGCTGCGCCTTGCGCTGGGCAACCTACAACGCCGCGCGGTATAATCTGGACGCCTCCAAATTCGTGCTGACCGGCACCTCAGCCGGCGGGCACCTGGCATTGATCACCGGAATGTTGCCGGCGCAGAATGTTTTCGACCGGCAATGCCCGACAAACGACAGCACGCGCTGGACAAAAGGCACGGAACCGGAAACCAAAGTTGCTGCCATCGTCAACTGGTTCGGCATTACTGACGTTGCTGATCTGATTGACGGTCCCAATGCCAAGCACTATGCCATTGAATGGTTCGGCAGCATGAGCAACCGGCAGGAACTGGCGCGGCAAGTTTCACCGCTCAGCTACGCGCGCGCCGGATTGCCGCCTGTCATCACGATTCACGGCGACCAGGATAACGTTGTTCCCTACAGTCATGCCACGCAATTGCACGCGGCGTTGGACAAAGCCGGTGTGCCGAATCAGCTCGTGACCATTCGCGGCGCCGGACACGGCGGGTTCAATCGCGAGATGATGGTAAACAGCTTCGCCGCCATCCGGGAGTTCTTGCGCAAACAGAAAGTTTTATAGTGAATCAAATGACAGGAATATGTTTGACAGAAAAATTTTATGATCAACCCTGGTTTTATTTTTTCTGCCTTCCATTTTTCTGTCATTGCTCTATTACAATCCACGATAGGCAAGGACATGTTGAAACTCAAAAATCCAATCTTTCTTCAAATCTCAGTACTTGGCTTTTTGTTGGGTTTCGGATCCACGATGCATGCGCAAGACAAAAGTCTATGGCGTGGTAAAGCGTGCGCCGTGTCGCTCACTTATGATGACGCCCTCAATGTTCATTTGGATAACGCCATCCCGCTTTTAGACTCTCTGGGCTTAAAAGCTACATTTTATTTGTCGGGATATTTTCCCGCGTTTCGTGCGCGTGTGGCAGACTGGAAAGCTGCCGCGGCGAAAGGGCATGAGCTGGGGAATCACACGTTGTTTCATCCGTGCACGGGAAAGCTGCCGGGACGCGAATGGGTGAAGCCTGATTATGATTTGGGGAACTATTCGATGCCGCGCTTGCTCGATGAGATAAAAATGGCCAATACCTTGCTCGAAGCGCTCGACGGTAAGACGAAAAGAACGTTTGCCTACCCTTGTGGCGATACCAAAATCGGCGATTCCTCGTATGTGGACAAAATCCGCAATGACTTTGTCGCCGCGCGCGGTGTGAAAAGCGAGATGGCAGGAATCAACGAGATTGATTTGTTCATTATCGGCGCTTACATGATCAATGGGCAATCCGGCGAAGAACTCATTGCCCTGGTCAAACAGGCGAAGAAGAGCAATGCCCTGCTCGTCTTTCTCTTTCACGGCGTTGGCGGTGAACATGATCTCAATGTGTCGTTGAGCGCCCATCGCAAGCTTCTCTATTTTCTCAAGCAGAACGAGAAAGATATTTGGGTAGCGCCTCTTGTGGAGATAGCTGAACACCTCAGGGAAAGCAAATGAAGCCCCTGCCAGAGACGCAAAGAATGCGCAGAGATATTCTTTGCGTTCCTTTGCGCCTTTGCGTCTTTGCGTGCGCTGTTGCTTTTTGCATTTGGGATTGCCGATCGACGGCTTGTGGCCAGAATAGCGCGAGTTTCACCAACCCCATTTTAGCCGGCTTCTATCCTGATCCCAGTATTTGTCGCGTCGGCAGCGATTACTATTTGGTGACTTCGTCATTTTCCTATTATCCCGGTATCCCGATTTTCCACAGCAAGGATTTGGCGAACTGGAAGCAAATCGGGCACGTGATGGATCGGCCGGAGCAATTGGATTTGGACGGCCTCGGCGTTTCGCGCGGTATCTTCGCGCCGTCGATTCGATATCATGATGGGATGTTTTATGTCACTTGCACATTGGTTGACAAGGGCGGCAACTTCCTCGTCACCTCGAAAAAAGCCGAAGGGCCATGGTCAAATCCGGTTTGGATTCCCGAGATTAACGGCATCGATCCTTCCATGTTTTTTGATGAGAACGGCAAGGCTTATGTCGTCTATAACAGCATTCCGCCGGACGACAAGCCGCTTTATGACGGGCATCGCACATTG
Source organism: Candidatus Zhuqueibacterota bacterium (assembly GCA_003576975.1). GTDB lineage: Bacteria > Zhuqueibacterota > Zhuqueibacteria > Zhuqueibacterales > Zhuqueibacteraceae > Coneutiohabitans. Next base: position 1,679 of record QEVD01000630.1, on the reverse strand, counting down.
AGAATGTACGAATTCGATGTTGCGAATCTGAAAGTGATTGGCGACGAAATTCTTCTCGTCAATGGCGGCGTTGATCTCAGCAAAAAACCGGTCTGGATTGAAGCGCCGCATATTTTTCAAAAGAACGGTTATTATTACTTGATCGCTGCCGAAGGCGGCACCGGCGATCAACATTCCGAAGTCGTGTTCAGAAGTAAGAACATTGCCGGACCCTATGTTCCCTACGAACACAATCCGATTCTCACCCAACGCCATTTGGATCCCAAACGAGAAAATCCCATCACCTCAACCGGACATGCGGATTTTGTTGAGACGGAAAGCGGCGATTGGTGGGCGGTGTTCCTGGGATGCCGGCCCTACGACGACGATTTCTACAACACCGGCAGGGAAACATTTTTGGCTCCCGTGCGCTGGCACGATGGCTGGCCGATCATTAACCCTGATTTTGTCGAGGTGCAGTATCATTATCCCATTCCGCCAAAATTATCGGCGCAGAAGTCCGAGATTCCGTTTGGCGGCAATTTTACTTTCAAAGATGAATTTGAATCGGAGAAACTGAGCTACAGTTGGCTTTTCTTGAGAACCCCGCGCACGCAATGGCACAGCTTGTCGCAACGCAAAGGTTATTTGGCAATACAACTCCGCCCCGAGACGTGTGCGAAGAACGTCAATCCCAGTTTTCTGGGACACCGCCAGCAACATTTGGCAGGCGCGGCCAGCATTGCATTCGACTTTGCGCCCAAAGCTGAAAATGAGAAGGCGGGATTGCTAATCTTTCAAAACGAAAAGCATTTTTATTTTCTCTGCAAATCGTTGAAAGGCAACAAACCCGTCGTGCAACTCTACCAATCCGGCGCGACGCCGCCGCAGATGGAGTTGCTTGCTTTTCAGCCTCTCGATGAAACTCAAGCGGAAAAAAAATTGCTTCTGAAGATTGAAGCCCGGCGCAGTACCTATTCGTTTTTCTATGCGCTTTCGCCGAACGAATGGACGCTGTTGAAAGATGAAGTGGATGCTAAATTTCTCAGCACCAAAGTCGCAGGCGGTTTTGTGGGATGCGTTTATGCGTTGTATGCCACCTCACTTGGCAAGCCCAGCGACAACACGGCATACTTTGATTGGTTTGAATATCGGGGCGATGATGAAGTATATAAAAGGAATTCGCCATGATCCCGAGAATTCGCAACAACAATTTTTCATACGCCACAGTGACGATCATTCTTCTGGCAAGCGCCGCCTTCGGCCAGGACGCGCGTGACCTGGTCAGGGGCAATCTGATTCAATTCAATGACAATGGCGCCTGGTGTTGGTATCAAGACGAGCGCGCTGTTGTTGACAAAGCGCACGGCAAGCTGATTGTCGGTTCCGATGCGAGCGACAATGGCGTGGGCGGGCCGCCGCGCAACGGCGATATTGAAGCCGTCATCTTTGATCTGCAAAACGGAAGATCACAGCGATATGCGCTAATGGAAGGCGGAACCAACTTCGGCGGCTGTGATGACCATCATGCGCCCGCGTTCCTCGTTATGCCGGATGGCAGATATCTGGCCTTTTATGCCGGACATAACAGCAATAACAACTCCTATTGGCGTTTTTTTTACACCGACCGCTGGGGAATTGAGCACGCCTTTAATTGGAACAATATCCCGGGTGGTACTGATTTTCGCACCACCTACTCC
>QEVD01000629.1 GCA_003576975.1 Candidatus Zhuqueibacterota bacterium | reverse complement strand
CGTTCTCGGCAAGCCCGCGGATACCATCGGCGGCAAACTCAAGCTGCCGCCGCGCCTCAAACAAAAGATCGACAGCGCGTTGCTCAAGCTCTTCACCGGTGATCCGCAACGCCTCGGGTTTCCCCACCCCGACCATAAACTCTACGAATCGCATCCCATCGTCAATTCACTCATTCTGTATCATCTTGGCCACGGCGACATTGCGGTCAAACCGGATATTGCGCGCTTTGACGGCAAATGTGTTCATTTCAAAGATGGCAGTGTTGCGGAATACGATCTCGTGGTTCTGGCCACCGGCTACAAGCTGCATTATCCGTTTATCGACAAAAAATATCTCAATTGGCATGACACGACGCCGCGATTGTATCTCAACGCTTTTCATCCGCAATTTGACAATCTTTTTGTTTTGGGAATGATCGAGGCGGCGGGCATCGGCTGGCAGGGCCGTTATGAGTTGGCCGAGTTGATGGCGCGCTTCATTCTTGCCTCGCAACGCCAAGCGCGCGCGGCCGCCGAATTCAGGAAAATCAAAAGCAATCCCATGACGGATTTGAGCGGTGGATTCAAATACATGAAGCTCGAGCGCATGGCCTATTACGTTCACAAAGAAACCTACCTGAAATTGGTGAAAAAGCATATTGCTTTGCTGAAATAAATGCGTTTAGTTATTGGCCGGTCACTGCAGCAGACTCACGCTGCGCAGAATCGCTCAAAAAGTGACCGGTCAATTGACCTGATATGAAAATGTTTACGAATGAACACGATAAAGCTAGTGCACTGTTACCTTAATTCATATAACTGTTTTATGTGTCATTTGAAGGAATCCTCTGAAGCATGCGGCCCAGAACGAATTTTCACAAGATTCTTTCAGAATGACATTCAGGTTGGGATATATTTTTCAGGGTAACAATCTACCCCGATTTTCAGACAAGCTTCAAATCAAAGCTTCTGCGCAGCAGCGAATAATTGTTCGGCCAAGCTCGGTGACCATCGGCGATAAAGTTTTTCCACCGAAATCCGTCGAAGTCACCGAGCATCGCCGAAAAAACTTTGGCAGGATGATTTATCGGCAGAATTATTTTGAATCGTTCTGCCGGCAAATTATTCTGTCATAACCTTTCAGAATTTTATTATATGTTTGAATAGGTAAACCGCCTAAAATCAAAAATCCGTGAGAATCCGTGCCAATCAGTGGCTTAACTTTTATTTTAATGGTTTTGTCCACAATGGTTTTGCTTTTAAAAAGCCTTCGCGGTCTGATGGTTTTTCCAGGCCAAAACTCTGTAACCAGAAACGGCAAATTCCCACTCTTTGGTTACACTGTGACACCGGCTGCTGATTTGCACAAAAGGAAGTCGATTGCTTGAACGCCCTCGATCAGATTCGTCTGAACTTCGATCCCGCGATGTTGACGCTTTTGAATATCATTCTCGGCGTGGTGATGTTCGGCATTGCGCTCGACATCCGGCGCTCGGATTTCAAGGCGATTTTCGATTTTCCCAAAGCCATGTTGATCGGGTTGCTCGGCCAATTCGTGCTTTTGCCCGCGCTGTCGTTTGTGCTCGTCACGGCGATCTCGCCGGCTCCTAGCGCTGCGCTCGGCATGATGCTCGTGGCTGCATGCCCGGGCGGGAACATTTCGAATTTTTTGGTGTACCTGGCGCGCGGCAATACCGCGCTTTCCGTGTGCATGACGGCGGTTTCCACACTGTTCGCGCTGGTGATGACGCCGCTTAATTTTTCGCTGTGGGGATCGCTTTACCCGCCAACATGCACGCTGCTCAAGGAGATTTCCTTGAATCCTCTCGATCTCATGAGCGCAATTTTTTTGTTGTTGGGATTGCCTCTGGCACTGGGGCTGTTTCTCTCGCAAAATTTCCCGGGAATCGCTTTGCGCCTGAAGAATCCCATGAAAATGTTCTACATGATTTTTTTCGGCGGATTCATCGTCGCGGCATTGGCTGCGAACTGGCAAAATTTTTTGAATTATGTCGGCCTGGTGGCGGGCGCGGTTTTTTTGCAAAATGCCATTGCGCTGGCCAGCGGCTATCTCGCCGCCCGGTTCACGGGCTTGCCGGAGCGCGATCGGCGCGCCGTCGCTATCGAAGTCGGCATTCAAAACTCCGGTTTGGGGTTGATTCTCATTTTTAATTTTTTTGAAGGCCTGGGCGGCATGGCGCTGATTGCCGCGTGGTGGGGAATCTGGCACATCATCAGCGGGTATGCGCTGGCATTATTTTGGTCAAGACGCACAAAAAGGCTGAATGGCGCAGCCAGAGTTTGAGTTTTTAGATTTGTCTGAAACATCTCATGCCGTTTTTGAGTTGATCCCGCCCGTCTCTCGTTCCCACCCTGAAAATTCATTTGATAAGAA
>QEVD01000628.1 GCA_003576975.1 Candidatus Zhuqueibacterota bacterium | reverse complement strand
TGAGGGACGGCAAGCAGCAAAAGGCGGCGTGCGCGATTTCGTTAATGATTTGGGCGCTACGAAATATGGCTAACCGGTTGATGTGTCGATACTCGAATGCCAGTAATATCTTTTTGCCATCGCAAATGATGCAAGATAATCCGTCGTTTAGGCCGCACACTTCTCGTTAGAGACTGTCATGTCCCGCGCATACCAAAGTTTCGAGTACGGCATTAGAGACGCAGAAGAACTTCTCGCGCACTTCGACGCCGTTAATGCCAATCCCCCACCCGCGAACGCGGAAGTTCTTAAACGAGCCGGCCTTGTTATGGCATTAACGGCATGGGAAACCTACGTTGAGGATCGCCTTCTGGAAGAAATGAATAAGAAACTTGGTGTGGTCGCTGGCAGTTATGTCGGTGATTTTGTCCTGAAGAAATTGCACACCGATCTGAAGCAATTCCACAATCCAAGCTCCGACAAAACAAAACGCATATTTCAAGAGTATCTCGGCCTTGATGTCACCGAAGGATGGTCATGGGCCAACTATGACCCTGAAAAAGCCAGAACTACTTTGAACAGTTGGATAGGTAAGCGCGGAGATGCAGTGCACAGATCAAAGCCTATAAACAATGGCTCTCCTGTCGCTCATCTAATCAAGCGCGACGAATTGGAAAAAGTAATCCGCTTCGTCAAAGACCTCGTTAAAGCCACTGACACCTATGTTGGCAACAATCTCTAACATGGCGCTCGACCTTGCTCCCTTCGGTCGCTGGACGCTGCGCGATGAAGCCGCGCAGCGCCGGTCAGCTCTACGTTAGCCCCTTCAATTCATGCGTATTGGGTTACTTCGCCACTTTCCTGTTTCTGAAGACCTGCCTCGCGGGTGGCTACGGTCATCGGAACTGCACGACTGGCGTAGCCGCTACGACAGGGCGGATGCCGTCGTTGGCGCGTTTAATCTCGGCTCGACCGATTGGCAGGTCTGTATTTCGAGTGATCTGCCACGAGCGATCACAACCGCTCACGCAGTATTTGAAAATCATATTGAGCGTACGCCGCTATTGCGGGAGCCACAATTCAACCAATTCGCCACCGGCGAACTTCGCCTCCCATTTTTCGCATGGAAGTGGCTGCTACGGCTCTCATGGATAACAGGTCATTCGTCTCAACGAGCGTGCCGAGATGAATTCAACCGTCGAGTTGTTACCGTTGCGGACAACCTTACATCAATGAACAAAGATGTTCTCGTGATATCGCACGCGGGGATGATGGCGTACTTGAGCGCCGAGTTGAAGCGCAGAGGTTTTGCTGGCCCGTCATTTCGCATCGCGCGTCACGCGAACGTGTACACCTTCAGTAACTCTTAACACCAGTGACTTCAAGGGCTAACCCATCCATCAACACGGACGCTGCGCGATGAAGCTGCGCAGCGCCGGTTATGTCAGACGTTAGCCCTTACGAAAATCTCTATGCGCTATCAGGGAAAAATAACAAACTGGAAAGACGACAAAGGCTTTGGATTCATAAACCCAAATGGGGGCGGGAATCAGGTCTTCGTTCACATCAAGTCATTTGCAAACCGACAGAGAAGGCCCGTCGGAGATGAAATCGTGACCTATGAACTCAAGGTCGATGCCAAGGGTCGAGCGCAAGCTGAAAATGTCGCATTCGTCGGTGAACGTGCACCGTCAAACATTTCACCTGAGCGGCGCAATACCCCCCTCATATTAGCCGCATCCTTTCTTGCCTTTGTGGCGGCGTCTGCCTTGGTTGGCAAGTTGCCGTTTGCTATCTTATGGCTCTATCTCGTTGGCAGTGCCGTCGCATTCCTCGCCTATGCATTTGATAAGTCTGCCGCAAGAAATGACCAATGGCGCACTCCTGAAAGCACCTTACACCTCTTCGCGTTAGTCGGCGGCTGGCCCGGTGCCTTAGCCGCTCAGAAATTGCTCCGTCACAAATCCAAGAAGCAGTCTTTTCAAATTGTGTTTTGGGCCACCGTCGTTCTCAATTGCGGCGGCCTTGCGTGGTTATTTTCGCCCTCAGGTTCCGGAGCACTTCGTTCCTTTCTTGGTGTGGCGTGAGGGCTAGCCCATCCATCAACACGGACGCCAGCGATAAAGCCGCTGGCGCCGGTGATTTCAGACGTTAATCTTCCGCCCAGAGCCGAAACCCCTCTCTCGCCGTCCCGCAGGGACTGAATTTCCGCTTGATCAGAATCAACTGATACAGATACTCTGATTGTCCGCATAATTCTGTATCTGTTATAGTGTCCCGCTGCTGCGCGGCCACTATAACCACACCCATCGCCGCGCCTCGGACGCGATTCATCGGGAGGACGGTATCTTGAGCGAAACCATTGTGGCGCAGGCTGCCGGGCTGTTCCGCCAGGCGGCG
>QEVD01000627.1 GCA_003576975.1 Candidatus Zhuqueibacterota bacterium | reverse complement strand
CTGAGCGGAGGCAATATCACGCTAAAGCAATTGCAGGAAGTCGTTGCCTTCACCGACAACGGCGTTACGGCATCATGAAGGTTAACCAGCTTGTCGAATTTGCTGATGAGCCTGTCGAATCATAATGGATGATGAGCTTGTCGAATCATGACGATCTTAAAGAAATTCCGCCCCGGACTCTGGCTCACCGAATTGCATCTCGATGATTTCGATGTGCGCGGCGCGGTGATTATTGGGGAAAAAAGCGCCGTGGTTTGGGACAGCCTTTCGCATCCGCGCGACATGCAGCCGGTTCGAGTCTTGCTCGCGCAAAAGGATTGGCAGCTAGTTTACAGTCATGCGGATTGGGATCACGTCTGGGGAACGGCCTTTTCAAAATAAAATCATCACCGCGCACAAGCATTGTTTGGCACGCTTTTCAGATGATGTGCCCCGGGAATTGCAGGAAAAGCAAGCGGACGAGCCGGACAAATGGAACGAAGTAATACTTGTGCCGCCGACACACATTTTTGAAACCGAATTCTCAATCGATCTCGGCGACGTGACGCTGAAGCTGCATCATCTCCCCGGGCACACGCACGATTGCATCGTCGGTTTCATTCCAGAATGGGGTGTGTTACTCGCGGGCGACACGGTTGAAACGCCGCTGCCCGTGATCAATCCCGACAGCCCGTTTGACGATTGGGTTGCGGCTTTGCAGAAATGGGCAAACGATGCTCGCGTCGAACATGTCATTCCTGCGCACGGCAAAATCGGCGGCCGTGAATTGATTTGGCAAAACGTACTTTATCTGCAGAATTTGAGAAATGGTACGACCTTCAAACTCCCTGAGAATATGGATGATTTCTATCGTGAGACTCATCAAGAGAATCTGCGCTTGATGCGGGGATTTGGGTAGCTCTGACAAAAATGATTCGGTTGGGATAACAGACACTACAGAACTTTGGATTTGAACCTCTTTTGTCCCAAGCCCCTTGCGAGTATTGATGGAGGACTTTGCAGCTTCACAGCCCATTTTCCCCGATTCACCCTGCCTGTGCCACTTGACATTCGCACAAAACCTATTATATTCTGCGCCATCCCCCAGCACGGTCAAAGACCATTCCCACCGATACTTATAAAGATTACTAGACAAGCGGCTGGTCATTCATAAGAGAACTGACGCAAAGGGCGAATACTCAAGATACATTAAGGCAACCTCCCGATCGCTATTTACCAAAGCGCGTCAAGATTCTAGTTACGAACAAGGGGTTGGGGAAGAATTATGGTCTCAGCGATGGCCTAACGACGAACATATGACCGGCCAAACCGTTTCCTATTTTCGCATTACTGAAACGCTCGGCCGGGGCAGTAACTTGTCCGGAGGCCAAATTTTTTGGTGGGAGTGAGTTACCCATGATTGGTCAAACCCTGCGTCATTACAAAATCCTGTCAGAATTAGGCCGCGGCGGAATGGGCGTCGTGTACAAAGCGCTCGACACCAAGCTCAATCGCACCGTCGCGCTCAAATTTCTCCCACCGGACTTGACGCGCGATCAGGAGGCGATTGACCGCTTCGTCAATGAAGCGCAGGCGGCCTCCAGCCTCGACCACGCCAACATCTGCACAATCTACGAGATCAACGAAACGGCTGAAGGCCAGTTGTATATCGCCATGGCCGGCTATGACGGGCAAACGCTGGAGAAAAAAATTGCAGGGGCGGACGGCCGTCCGCCCGTACCAATTGAGAATGTGGTTGACATTGCCATGCAAATCGCGCGCGGTTTGGAACGTGCGCACGAGGCCGGCTTTATTCATCGCGATATCAAACCTTCGAATGTGATCATCACAACTCGCGGCGAAGTGAAGATTATTGATTTTGGTTTGGCCAAACTGGCCGGGCAGATGCACTTCACCAAAACCGGAAATCTCTCGGGCACGGTGGCTTATATGTCGCCGGAACAAGTGCAGGGCCAAGCGATTGATCATCGCACGGATATATGGTCGCTGGGCGTCGTGCTCTATGAGATGCTCACCGGCACATTGCCGTTTCAAGGCGAGGGTGATCATGCTCTGATCTTCTCCATTGTTAACGAGGACCCGCGAGTGGTTACGGCTCTGCAGCATGAGACGCCGGGGCTGTTGGCTCAGATCGTGCACAAGGCGATGCAAAAGAATCCCGCCGGCCGCCACCAAACGATGGCCGAATTGACTGGCGATCTCGTTTTTTTTCGTGCAAAAACCGCTGCCTCCTCAATTGAAAAAAACATTCCCGCTATCGTCGTGCTGCCCTTTGCGGATTTGAGTCCGCAAAAGGACCAAGAGTATTTTTGCGACGGCCTCACGGAAGAGCTGGTCAATGCCCTTTCGAAGATCGAAGGCTGGCGCGTGGTCTCGCGCACCTCGTCTTTTGCATTCAAGGGCAAAGAGCAGGATATCCGCGCGGTCGGCAAACAGCTCAATGTCAGTCACGCTTTGGAAGGGAGCGTGCGCAAAGCGGGCAACCGGCTGCGTCTTTCCGCGCAGCTTACCAGCGTCGAAGACGGTTTTCAGCTCTGGTCGGGAAAATACGATCGCGAGATGGGCGACGTGTTTGCCATTCAAGATGACATTGCCGCTGCGATTGTTGACAAGCTGAAAATGAATCTGGCCGGCGATCAGCAAGCTCATCTCATCAAGCGCTATACGGAAAATCTCGCGGCGTATAATTTGTATTTGCAGGCGCGCTTTTATTTAAACAAGCGCACCGAGCCGGGTTTGCGCAAGAGC
>QEVD01000058.1 GCA_003576975.1 Candidatus Zhuqueibacterota bacterium | reverse complement strand
ACTCGATTGAAAGGATTTCAAGATGATTCGACGTGTACTGTTGTTGGCCGCCGGGGCTGTTTTCATTGTCGTGCAAATTGCACAAGCGCAACTCGATTTGGGGCCTTATGTGCAAAACACCTCGCAGAATAAAGCGGTGGTCATTTGGTATACTAAAAATCCTGAGTCCGGTTTTCTGCGATACGGCCAGCAGCCTGGCGAGTGGAGCAACACCATGGCCACGCCGTCCGGCACCGTGCACCGCGTCGAGGTTTCCAATCTAAATCGCAACACCAAATACTACTATGAAATCGGCGCCGGCAACCAGGTTTATGCCACGGGCGCGCCGTATTTTTTCCGCACACACCCGCGCGTGGGCGCACGCGTTCCGTTTCGCTTTTTTGCCTTTGGCGATTTCGGCGACGGCTCAGACGAGCAATGGGCAACCGCCGCGCAACTGATCCAGCAGGATGCCAAACATCATTTCGCATTGTTGTTGGGCGATATTATTTACAACAGCGGCGGCCGTGAAAATTACCTGAAAGACTATTTCCCGGTTTATCAAGATCTCATCCGGCACAGCGTGTGGTGGCCAACTCTCGGCAATCACGACATCAAATCCAATCAAGGCGCGGCGTATTTTGAATTTTTTGAAACGCCAGCCAACAATCCCGCAAAAGTCGAGAATTACTATTCGTTCGATTACGCCAATGCTCACTTCATTTCACTCGACCGCGAGTTGCTGTTCACGGGCAACGATTTACAGCAGCAGTTGGATTGGGTTCGGCAGGATCTCGCTGCCGCCAAAAGCCGCGGCCAAACCTGGCTGATCGCCATGTGGCATCGGGCGCCATACAGCGCAGGCTCGCATAACGATGATGAAGAAACGCGGGAAGCGTTTGTGCCGATCATGGACGAATTCGGCGTGGACTTGGTGTTGTGCGGCCATTCGCATGTTGCGGAACGCTCGTTTTTGCTGAACAATCACCAAATCGTCAGTCAAAGTTTAAATGCCTATTCCAAAGAAAACTTCACGTCGGGCACGATTTATGTGGTGTCCGGCGCCGGCGGAAAAATTGAAAACGTGGATCCGCACCCGCTCATGGCTTTTCAGCTTGGCAATGTCACGGGCTTCGCAAGCATTTACCTCAACGGCGACACGCTGATCGGCCGGTGGATCGATGATCAAGGCGAGATTAAAGACAAATTCACGATCATCAAAACTGGCGATGATGCGCCGACCAAAATCGAAGCGGGGGCGGAGACGATGACGCCCGGTCGGTTCGCGGTTCATTATCCCAACCCGTTTCATGCGAGCGCGCCCGGCGCGGGGATGCGTCTCGTCTTCAGCATCTCAAGCCCGGCGCCGGTGCAGGCCGCGATTTATGATATGCTTGGCCGTGAAGTGGCGCGACTCAGCAGCAACAAATTTTTTCCGGCAGGCCGCCATGAGTTGAGTTGGAGTGGGAGGGACGCGGACGGTAACGTTGCCGCAAAAGGTATTTATTTTTATCGCGTGCAGGCGGGCAATCACATACACACGGCAAAAGTATTGGTTTTGCCGTAAAGAACACGACAACTGCTCTCGTCGGACTTTTATTACAGAATTCCGCCTCCCGGATCTCACCGCAGCAAAAAATGCTGTGAAGCGCAAAGCTTTGCCTGCCATAAACCCTTCCCAACAACAAAAAAGTAATGCAGCTCTCTGAAACACAGTGAACAAAGCGTGTGACACATGAGACACACGTTGAAAATCCGCTTGCATGTCTAGCGAATCTCAACTATATTTTTGGTGCTTTATTTGCAAGTCTATAACCAACAAGATGGTTCAACTCATGATATTTTTTAGGAGAGTGGGATGAAAAAACGTTGGCTGTTGCTTGGGTGTTGGGGCGTTTTGCTGATCGCCGCGCCGAGCGTGTCCTTTGCGCAAAGCATGGAGAAAACCTCGGCAAAGCTCTACATCCAACAAAAAGAATGGGACAAAGCGATCGAGTGGCTGCAAAAGGCTCTCGCGAAAGCTCCGGAAGATGCGCAAACCCATTTTCTTTTGGGGCAGGTGTATGCGGAAAAGGGCCAGTTGATGGAAATGGTGCAGGAATTCGAATTGAGCAAGAAGTACGACACCAAGAACAAATTGAAAAAAGAGAAAAAACAGATGGAGGACATGGTTCGCCATTTCTCCGGCAAGAACTATAACGAGGGTGTCGAAGCGTATAAACAGCAGAACTTCAGCCTGGCGGCGGTAAAGTTTTTGCTGTCAACGCAGCTCGATCCGAATTACACGGATGCACATCGTAATCTTTCGGTGGCGTATCAATTGGTCGAGCAAGAACTGAGGAAAGAAGATCCCTGCGCCGATTGTGTCGAGGGCGCAACCAAATGGGATGCACAAACGCTGCAATGCGTCGACAACAACACCGGCCAGCCCGCCAGCAAGCCGTGCTGCTGCAACAAGGAAGCGTTGCCGGATTTGAAAAACAGAATCATTGCAACCATGGAAACGGTGATCAAGTTGCAGCCGGATTCACTGGTGCACACGCTGGTCCTGGCGGAGTACTATCATTCACACGAAGACTACGCCAACAGCTCGGCCCTGTTCGAGCAAGCGTTGCAAAAAAGCCCGGGCAACGGCAAGGTGCTGGCGCGCCTGGCGGACACCTACAACATCATGGGCAAGAAAGACGAAGCGTTCAAGATGTATGATCAAGCTTTGATGGCGGATCCGGCCAACAAAGATCTGCTCTACAACTTCGGCCAAATGTACTTGAATGGCAATGACTATCCCAATGCGATCATCCAATTCAAAAAGCTGGTGGATTTGGATTCCGAAGACTTTGGCGCGAATTTCTACCTCGGCGTATCCCATTTGAAAATCGCGGAGAATGCGGACAAGCGCGCACGCGACCTGCAAGACGAAGCTTCCGAAAAAAAGAAGAAACCCAACACCGCTGCGATTGATTCGCTGAAAGCGGTCGAAAAGCAGCACTCCGGCGAGGCCGTGCCATTCCTGGAAAAAGCAACGCAAATGCAGGGCGGCGATCAGCCGGCAGTGTGGACCAACCTGGGCATTGCGTATACGCGTTCGGGCGACACCGACAAAGCCAAGGCCGCCTTTGACAAAGCCGAAGCGCTCGAGAAGAATAACAACAACTAACGCCCGCTTGTCGGTTTTGACGAAATTGCTTTTGGTTTGAACGACAAAACCCCATTGATCTCCGGAAAGGATTGATGGGGTTTTGTATTGCCGCTTCAAAACATTTTGAAAAAGCGGCGGTCGCTTGGGGCAACTGGAAAGCGATTTTTTATGGGCGTTTTTTTTCGAGCAAAGCCTGACGAATGCTGCCGACGGCGTGTCGTGCCGCAGCGCTGAACCACGCCTCTAAAAACGCTTCCCGCATATCCGCGGCGGTTTTTGTCATTTGAATGATGGCGGCGCTGCGCAGAGCCGTTTTGAGCGGCGCACACGCCTGCCCGGGATGATCCGTGAATTCTCGTAAACGCGCCAGCGCCGTTTCCAGCAATTGCCCGGGCGCGGTTACTTCGTTGATCAGGCCGAGACGCAAGGCCTCTTCCGGTTGAAATAATTTGCCGCTATACAACACATACGTTATCGTTTCCGGCGGCAGGCTGAAGCGCGCAATTTCCAGCGCCGAGGCCGGCAACGGCAGGCCGAGCTTGATTTCGCTCAACCCGATGACGTTCTTGCCCGTGTTCATGAGACGATAATCACAGGCGAGTGCGAGCACGCAGCCGCCGGCTGTGGCTGTGCCATTGATAGCCGCAATAACCGGTCGCGGAAAGCTGAACAATTGTTTGAAGACGATATCGAAATCCTCCAAAAAACGGCTCATCTGTTTGCGGTTCAATTCATACATCGTAATCAAATCCAGGCCGGCGCAAAAAAAGCGTTCGTATCCGGTGAGCACCAGGCCTTTGAGATTGGCGGTTTGGGCCTGACGCAAGCCGTTCTTCAACGCCTGCAGTACGCGCTGGTTGAGCGCATTCGCGCCGCCGGCGTGCAGGTGTAAAATCCCTAATCCATCTTTTTGTTCCAGCGTGCAAGCTTCCATGCCTTCTCCCTTTCTTTGGCGTTAAGCCTCTGCAGCCTTGTGACAGCATCATGACGCATACTAAAACAAAACCGGGCACATTGTCAAGGGGCAACACAAACACATGAACGATTCGCTGCGGCCAGCCGCGCACGCGCTGCTGTTGCTCGTGACGCTCGCCGTGTTCATTTTGACCACCGTGCCGTTTCAAATGGAGGCCTCGCGGCAGGGCATTGCGCGACGCTGGCATCATGCCGAGCGCACGCCGTTTCACAATGCCGAAGGCCGCCGCATGTCCGGTTCGGACACGCTGGGAAATCTGTTGTTGTTTCTGCCGGTGGGTTTTTGCCTGCACGGCTGGCGCATGGCGCGCCGGAAGAATCTCGCGATATCTGTTATTCCCACCGTTGTTGCCGCGGGGCTGTTCAGCCTCGGTATCGAGTTTTTTCAGCTTCTGCTCAGCGATCGCTTCACCTCCATCAATGACGTGATGAACAATACCCTGGGCGCGCTTGGCGGCGCTTGGCTCGCACGGCGGTATTATCTCTCCGGCGTGCGGGCCATTCTCGCTTACATGCGATCCTGGCGGCGCCGGCCGGGCATGCTGGTGCTGCTCGGCCTGGGCGTGAGTTATCTCGTGTGGGCGGTCGCGCCGTTTCATTTCACCCTGAGACTTGAGCGGTTGTGGCATAACTGGCTGCATTGGACCCACTCCCTGCGCTACTTGCCCAATCTCCTGGAAAGCTGGTTGAGCGCCGATCGGCGTGAATACTGGCCGCTGGAAGTTGGAGAGAATTTTCTCTTCGGCATGATTTTCGGAGGCGTTTTACTGCTTTGCCGGAAGTGGTATTGGCCGGCGCACAAGCTGGCGAAAGACGTGCATATTCTCGCCGCGTTCTGCTTGCTGCTCGCGCGGAATGCTTTACTGTTATTGAGCCAAACCGGCAGGCCGGATATTCTGCCTGACCTGGCCTGCTTTCTCGGTGTGCTGCTTAGCGATTTTCTCTTTTCACGCGCAGCATTTGCCGGCAGCGACGACGCCAGCGCGATGCGCCTGCTGTCGATCTTCTATGTCTGCTTTTTCATGCTTGTGCTGTTGCGCCCCGATTTTCCCGAGTTGACGCGGCAGCCGCAAACACCAACCGGCAGCGGCCTGTTTGCCGAGTTGCTCGCCTCGCTGCAGCCGCGCTATTTGCTGCGGCCGGATGCACAGCCACTGCGGCTGTTCGCGAAAGCTTGTTTGGTGATGATCCCGCTTGCGTTTGTCTTCGCGCAACAATTGACGCGGCGCAGGCAAAGTTTTGCGGCCAGACTCGGCAGTGGAATTTTGCTCGCTGGCGGGCTGGGCTTGCTGCTTCAGCTCATCCGCCATTATATGTTGCATGCCGAGGCCAGCCTGCTCTCGGTGTTTGCATTGATGGCCGGCGCCGCTATGGGGGTTTGGCTTGAAAAATGGTGGCAGGGAAAAGGCGGAAGTTGAAGCGACTATTGTGATCAAGAAGAATGATTGGGAGGGCGAACAATGATAAAAGTCGTGGTTTAAAGTAGCGTGATTGCGCCGAGGGAAGAGAATTATACCACGGATTAGCGAAGGCTCACCTCTTTCACAGGAAATTCCAGCAATGGCGATTCGGCCCCTGTGGGAATATTCACGAGAAATGTCTGCGGCAGCACAACCATTTGCGCGCGTGAACCCTCCCGCAGACGCGCGAGCAGGCGTAAAGCTTCTGCAATCGGAATCCGGTCGAAGCCCTGCTCTGCCTCTGCCAGAGGCGGCCAATTGATGCTCATTGCCGGCAAACCCATGCTGCGGCGATGATGCGCCAGGCTGTCCATGAAGGCATTCGCAGCGGCATAATTGCTTTGGCCGGATGAGCCAAGCACTGCCGCAGTTGAGGAAAACATCACGAAGAAATCAAGCGGCAAATCTTGTGTGAGCACATGCAGGTTCCACGCGCCGGAAATTTTGGTGGCCATCACCGTTGCAAAACTTGCCCAATCCTGCTCTAACAGCGCGCGATCATCGCGTGCGCTTGCAGCGTGAATCACCCCGCGCAAGGGCGGCATACCTTCTTGTGATTCTGCCAGCGCTTCGGCAAGCTGATCGAGGTGGGCAACATCAGCCTGCATCACGCGCACGGTTGCGCCTTTTTGTTTGAGTTCTGCAATTGCGGCTGCAGCTTCCTCATCCGGCTGGCTGCGGCTCAAGAGTATGAGATGCTGCGCGCCTTGGTCAACAAACCATTGTGCAGCACGCAAACCCAGGCCGCGCGTGCCGCCGGTGATGAGAAGCGAGACTGGCTGCTGCTGGTTGCTGGTTACTCGTTGCTCGTGGCAGGCTGCGTGCGGCTCATCAGGCCCCGGTTGAATTGCGGCAGATATTTCGATGCGCGCCAAACGGGCGACGTAACGTTCGCCTGTGCGAAACGCCACTTGATTCTCGCGCTCGCCGGCGCGAAGTTCATCAAAGATTTGCTGTGCCGCGGTGTGCGCGTTGCCGTTTGAATCTAGATCAAGGCATAGGCAGCGCAATTCCGGATGTTCCTGCGCGACTGTGCGGCCAAATCCCCAGAGTGAGGCGGGCGTCAGGTTGAGCGGTGAAACCGGAGGCGTAACCGCCAGCGCGCCGCGCGTCACCAGGCAGAGGCGCGGTAAGTCCCCGCCCGATGTTTGCATCAGGCTTTGCGTGAGAAAGAGCGCGCTGCCGCAAACGCGCTGTTGGCTGGCTTCGAGCTGCACGGAGAAATTTTCGATGAGACGTTCGTCATCGAGACTCCACAGGTGAATCACGCCGCACAACGGCGGCCTGTTCATCTCCTGCACGTCCTGCAAAAGCCTGCGATAATGTTCCGTCTCTTGCGGCACGAGACGGAAAACACCAGCAGCGCTCTGCTCATATCTCAGGCCCGGCAGGACGACGTAACATTCCTCGCCGGCGTCTTTTAGCAAATTTTGTAAGGTAAACCCCCAACCACCCTGATCCGCGAAGATGAGCCATGCGCAACTCCGGCCGCGCTCAGCGTTTTGTAACGAAGCGCGCGGCTGGAGTTGCCACGTCATCTCATAAAGGCAATCCTCAAGTTCGGAAGGTTTGTCGCCGACGGTGACTGTCACGCGTTATCCTCTGCGCGTTGCGCTTCGGGGGAGGGATGCACTACAAGGCGTTATTGCGCCAGAATTTTTCTCGCCTGCTCTTCCGACAGCCGTTCTAACTCATCCAGAATTTTGCTGATGTCTTGCGTGTCGTCGAACGTCAGAATGACGGGGTCCGGTTTTTCCGGGGCCAACTTTTTCACTTCGGTTGATTTCATCTCGTTCTCCAATAAAGAATGTCCATTTTCTTTGCCGGGTACTTGCAATTGTGCCTGCTGGCGGCAGAACAGCTTGTCTTTTGTCCCCGAACCTAAATTTGAAAACACTGCCTCCGCTATAGTAACGGCAATCCGGAGGAAGTGCGGGAAATTTGGGGAGAAACCGCAATTTCGAAAAAATTTTCAAAAATTAATATTTTCGCTTTACGCAGCCTAGACAATTGAGTTTACTTAAAACCGTATTTGTGTTTCCAATTTTGCCCCACCTCAGATCTCGAGAGTTGTGCTATGGGGAAAGCAAAGTGTTTGAGGTTTGATGTCGCTTATAATTTGTGATTAAACTGATCATCAATACGCCACGAATTTTTTGTCCTATTCTTTGGGAACGGAAAGTCGTGGTGTTTTGTTTTTGATAAACAAGCAGGCTTTAATAATGTGGGAACACCATTTAACCGAGTGTAAACTGTGGGGGATACACCTACCTCCAAAACGGAAACCTCCTTACCTTGATCAACTCTTCAATACGATGACGACAAGGATTGTCAATTCATCGCCAGGGTGTGGCGCTCACCTCCAGACAATAGAATTACGGAAAGGGCGCCGTCATGGCTGGTACTGCTGGTTCTAAATACGGTGTCATCAATGATGACTTGCCGTTAAAAAAAAGCAAGGGCGGTATGGAAGCCGGCCTGACGAGCAAGGACGCCCGCCGAACTGAGACAGAACTCAAAGATTTGCGACCGCTGATCAACGCCCGGCTGAAACGCAATCCGCCGGCGCAAGCAAAGCCGTAGCCACATGCCGTTTTCAATGTTTGAAATTTGGGATGCCTTCATCTCGCCAACGCATGCTTCTGATGATCAGAAAGCCGAGGCCTTGCACCGCTTGCTGACAGCAAACGCGACGCTGACGTGGTTCGACATCGACTTGCACAAAGCCTGCAACCTCACCTGCAATCATTGCTTCTATCATGACAATTATCCCAAAAGCACAAGGCCGGCGTTAGCGCCTGAACTTTTGGAAGAAGCAATCCACCAGGCGTTGCAGGCTCGCATCAATGTTTTGACCTTCAGCGGCATGGAGCCGACGCTATCCAAGAACTTTGCGTTGGCCATCAAATCAGCGGTCGCCGCGCGTGCACATTATAATCCTGATGCTAAAGTCGGATTAATCACGAACGGCTTGACCTTGCCGCTGCATCTCGACTTGCTCGAACAGAATCCCGTTGATTTTATCGACGTGTCGCTCGACGGCTGGGAGGCGCATAATCTCATTCGTTCGGGCACGCGCGATCGCATCCTGGCAAATTTCAAACGGGTAAAAGAGCGGCTGCACACGACGCGCGTCGGCACTTCAACCGTGCTGCGCAATGATAATATTTTTGATGTCATTGCGATGATCGAGCATCTCGCCGAGTTTTCGAATTATTTCTACTTCGAGCCGGTGGTTGCCGCGGTGGATAAAAGCGTGCCCTCGCTGGCCTCGAGCAATCTCCTGGCGTTTGTCGCAAGACTTCGCGCCCTCGCCGAAAAGCTGGCGCAGCGCGACATGCGCTTTTCGATTTTGCTCAATGGCGATCAAACACTGCCGTTGTTTTATGCCGGTATTTTGGAGCCTGAGCAAATCGAAGAAGATGAGCTGCATTCGCTGTACATTCGCCAGTGTTTCGGCAAAGTGGAGATTGATTTTATTCTACGCATCGTGCCCGAGTATTTTTGGCGGTCAGCGCGTTTGAGCTACGACGGCTACTGGCTCGGCACCTGTGATTTGCTGCAAGCGCCGGATTATCGCGAAGTGGCCAGCGGCAGTTTCACTGAAACGCCGGATCTGCAACAGCTTTTTCAGCACTCGCTCGGCCGCGATACCATTTTCCATCAAATGCTGCAGGATCTTTTTCAGAATCCCTGCGGGCATACCGGTCGCGAACAACAATATTGCTTGAGCTGTTTCAGCACACGCATGGTGAAAATGATACACCGGCGTTATGGCAGCCCGTGGGCGAAGGTTCAGCGCGCGGCATGATGCCGTAGACTCAAAAATGCCTGTTTCTGATTTCGTGAATCAATACACCCATGTCGCGGCTTGGCTGTGGCTCATCATCATCGCTTGATAAGATTTCTCAGCGATTAAACATGTCAAAACCTATCGGTCATATCACCTGATTTCGACTCGATCATACGACACCTCTATCGCCAACTCGCCTGATTGACATGCCCTCGAATCCTTCCCCCACAACAGAAGCGCAACTTCTACAGGAATTCTACAATACCTTTGCAGCGCATTACGACAGCTTTTATGAATTGATTGATTATGAAACTTGGGCTGCGCTCATTCAACGCGAGTTGGACGAATGGCTTCCCCGTTCGCGCTGTATTCTGGAAGCCGGCTGCGGCACCGGCGCTGTGCTGCAGGAAATCGCGGGAAATCCGCGGCAAACCTGTATCGGAGCGGATATTAGCCGGGCGATGCTTGACATTTGCCAAAAAAAATCCTTTGTTAAACAGTGCGCAGCATTGGTGCAGAGCGATCTCTTGAGCCTGAGTTTTCAAGAGGCGAGCTTTGATGCAGTACTCGGTATTTTCAGTTTGCTCAATTCCTATTCACAGGCCGCACGCGGCCTCATGCTGCAAGAAATCCGGCGCGTGCTGAAGCCGGGCGGCATTTTTCTAACAGATTTTGCCACAGCGCATCGGTATCATGAGCTTCGTGCCGCGGCAGAGCGGCACGAAGAAACTTCGCATTCCGAACCGGCGTTCAATCTGCATCAAATCTTTCCGGCTGAACCGGAAATCGAACCGCACGCGCAGACGGAGACAAGTCTGCATGATAGATTTGTGATTGACCGGACGCTCACTACCAACAAGCATACAGCGCGACATCGGCTATATTTTTTTGAAGCTGAACATTTAGCCGCTGAATTCTCAGCAGCGGTTTTCGAAATTCTGAAAATCATTCCCCTTTTGCACCACAGCTCAGCGCCGGCACCCAATCGTCTCATGTTGATTGGACGCAAGCCATGCAGCGATTCTACGCTGAAATCATCGATGAATGTATCGAGAAATTTCGTCTCGAAGACGGCTTGACGTTCAATTTTTCCCTGCTGGATTTCCGGGGCGAAGTCTTTCACAACTACGGCCTCAAACCGCCCCTACCGGAACACGATCTTCTGCGTCTCCTGACCCACGCCCAAAAATACATCAATGAGGAGGGCCGCCAAAATCCTGCGTTCCCCAAATTGCTTGATGCCCTCGCTGATGATATGTCGCGTTCTGATGAAGCCGCCAGGGCAGTATATGAAGTTGTCTTTGAGAATCGCCCCGCGTCCACATTGCCGCCCGTCACCTCCAAGCACATTGCGCGGCTCGTGAGTTTTCTGCCGACCAAGCACTACTGGGACAATTCCGGCCTGATCTATCGCCGTGCTTGTCAAGATGAAGCCAATTTTTCAAAAATTTATCTCTCGCACTATTTGTATGACGAGCAACATCGCCGCGCCGAAGAAGTGTTGTGCCGTGAAATCGGCATTCCCGCTGCCGCTATTGATTCCTATCATTTGAAGGAGAAGTTCGCAGAGCTGCATAATCAGCCGTTTCGGCGTAATGATGAATTCTTCGGCCTTGAACCTCGCGATCGCGAACTATATGAACTTTACGGCAGGCTCTATGACTTGCTGAATTGGGGAACTTCGAATCCTTCCTCGGTCATCAGTTATCTCGATGCGCACAGCCAGCAGTTCGAATTCTATAATTGTGTCTTCCCCATCGTTTTTCACGGCGTTTACTACGGCGTCGCTTACTTCGATCTGCCGGGAGATTATTTTCATCGCACGCGCAACGTCGCGGAAAAACTCAGCCGCATTCTGGCCAAAGGCCTGACGTTTGTGAATCATTATTTTCCGGCGATGATCTTTGACGCCTACAACAGCCGTTTGATCAATCGCTTTACGCGTGAGCAGGCGGAATCGGCGCACGAGGTGGTGAGATTGGTGAACAGCAAGGTACCTTTTCATTTTTGCTACGATTTTGAAATCGGCCGCGTCTTTTCTTTTGAGCTGCCGCCGGGAGAGATCAGCAAACACATGCTGGAAAACCGCTGGCCGGCAAAGCTTGATTATGCTTCGCCGGATTTTGTCGATAGATTCGCTCAACTCGATTCGCAAACGCGCCCGGCACAACTGCGCGCCCTGCGGCAACAAATCTTCACCCATGATTTGGTTTTTGTTTTTGATCTGAACCTGCTGCCGGGCCGGGAAAAATGTCTGCCCATACTCGAAAGCCATTTGGGCCAGGCGGCGATTGTGCTGCAAACGCTCAAAGATCAGGGCGAGCGCAAAGTCTTCAAAGAACGCATGCACATGCTCGATATGCTGGCGCATGACGCCAAGATCACGCGCGAGCTGCTCATCGCCGACATGTTGGATGGCCTGGAGCCTGATATCGCTGCGCAACAGTTGATCGAGCAAAGCCGCAAAGAAAAAGTGATGCGCAACCTGCTGCTGCGCCGCCCCGGCGGCATGCGCGAAGGCGCGCCGGAACAAGCCATCCGGCAAATTAACCTGACCGATCTCTTCGTCAGCTTGTTCTGCAAAATCTGGCGCGCCTGGCTGAAAAGCCGGCGTTTCGGCGAAAGTTTCCGCCGCAACCGCCACCCGGCTTTTCTGCTTTCAGCCGAATCGCCGCGCTATGAGGTTTTGGATTTTTTGCAAGCGCATTTAAAAGCCTGGCCCGGACAACCCGAGCGCGCCTGCCTGGACGTCTTGCGCAACAGTTTTATCGCGCTTTCAGAGAACGCCGAAATTTCCATTGCCGCGCCGCCGCTGTTAATGAGCGAGCAGGCGATACATCGCATCGAAGCGATACTTTACAATCTGTTGAGCAATCTGTTCAATCATATTTCGCCGTCGCGGCTCACCGGCTGCAATGAATGCGTCATCCGGCTGGCGGCGGCGCGGCAGGATAAGGGCGTTTATTTCAACTTTAGCATGAGCAACAGCACCGACACCAAAGAACGCTTTGCGGAAGACATCAAGGCAATGTTGCGCAGCCAGGAAGTTCGTGGCTTGCAGATTCTCCGCCATCTCATGCGCGTGCATGAGCGGGAAAGTCCGGCGGAGTTCAGAGTTCGGCAGGAAAATTACATGTGGCACATCCATCTCGGGAGGGAATGCCGTGACTGCAGTGAAAACATGCTGGTCGATACTGGCGCTGGAGGATAATCCCAGTTTGCGCGAATCCCTGCGCAGCAATTTTGCGGTGTTGCTCGGCGAGGCCGTACACGTTGAGTTTGCCGCCAGTATTTGCCACGCCATCGACAAAATCAAGCAGCGCATGCGGCGGGGCGATCCTTACGATGCATTCTGGATCGACCTTTACCTCGATTACTTTTCCTATGAAAACGATCACGGTGAAATCGTTGCGCCGGATTCATTCGCGCAAATCATCGATCTTGCCGCTTTTCAGCAACGCCATCCGCTAGCTGAGTTGAGATTGATCTCACTCCTGCATGCACTGGAGGTGACCATTACCCCGCCGCACAAGAATCCGCAACATTACACGGCGTATGAAAAACTGCGTGTGTTGCAGAAGTTCACGCCGTTCTGCCTGCCTGCGGCCAAGTCAAGCTATGAAAGCCTGCTGGAACTGGTGGAGCTTCATTTGCGCAGCACTGATCATGAGCATGCGGATCAACACGAGGAAAATACCTACGCGGGTTATGCGTTGGATTTTGTGTTCCGCCAACTTTTGCAGTGGGTGGCCAGCCCGGCGCAAAAAGAGTTGGCGCTCAGCGACGATGATTTCGAGGCGTGGGAGGCGCCATTGCACATTCCGCTGCTGCCGGAACGCGAAGTAAAAAGCGATCAAAGTTGGACGCTTTTTCATGCCTGGGTGCAGCAATTTTATAATCATGTTGCCCTGGGCGTGAAGCATTACGAAGACTATCATCGCGTGAATCCGCTGCTCGCGGAGTTGATCCGGCTGAAGCCCGACGGGTATCCCCAGTTCCTCGTCAACACTGCCTATCCAAGCCGGCGCCGCGACATGCTGCAAGCGTCTGCCGTCTGGCCGGCGGAAAATGTCACCGTGGCGCATCACGATTTCAAGGGCGGGACGATCGATAATGATTTGGTAGACTATCTTTTTCGCCTGTGCCGGCGTTTGCGCCAGCCTTATTTGTTGATGCGCAGCCGGCGCCGCGGCGCAAACGCGTTTTCTCTTGATGAACATTTGCTGTCTCCGTTGCCGGCGTTGCAGCCCGATCAAATTTTGCTGAGCGATCGTGAGTTTGGCCTGCAATTTACAGCAAAATCCTTTTTCCCGGATTTGATGGGGCATTTTGAAAAGCATTCGGAAATTTCCACGGCCGCGATTGCGGAGTTGCGCGCCCTCGCATGGCGGGAAGTGCAGCAGGCGTTGCTCGAGCGTCAACCGGCAACCGTGCAAAAGCAATGGCTTTTTATCCCAACCAAGTTTTTCTCTGCCGAGACCAATCGTGACCATTTCAGACTGGCGGTGGAAACCGTTTCAGGCAAACGCAATATCACCAGTCTCACCTTCGATGAGGGGCGCTGGATTTTGCTCGAATTGGTTTGCCGGCGGTGGTTTCCAAAATGCTTTTTGATGCACAGCACGTGGACAACGCTGGAAGACCGGCAAGGAAGGACATTCTATTTTTATACTGCCCAAGAGCTATTGACGAATGCTCTGATGCGCGCGGCCATCGACTATCCCGATCTTTTTCCTCCGCCGCATGATGCCGGCCGTCTCGGCGGCGCGCTCCGGCCGACACATTCATTCCATTTGCCGGAGACGGATTATGTGAGCGCCTTTGACTGGCCGTTTTTCTTGCAAGAGGTGTTCGGCGCGCTTGATACGTTGCCTCATCATACACCGCGCATGGTTCCCGTGGCGCATGCGCGCCGTTTGCTCATCCTCGCCAAATACTTGATGGCCGAATTGCACATCAAGCGCGTTGCTTACAAGCTGTTAAAACCGAATCCCATTACACCGCGCGATTTGCCGGCATTGCTGGAGGCTGCGGAATTCATCCCGGCAGAAAAAACGTTGAATGATCACTTGCGCCGGCTGGAAAAAAGTGAAATGGCCTATTCTCTGGCGGAAGATTTATTGCCCGGATTGCAAAACTTTCTCAGCATCATTCTATGTTTTTATGCCCTACCCTCGCCGGAGCTGGCGCAGTTTTATCGATTTTGGCTGGGCAAGCAGATTCCGATGGAGGGCACGCGGCCCATCGAAAAATTTTCCACCGTGGGTCGTAAGCTGGATTATTTGAAATTCATGCAAAGCCTGCCCTTGCCGGCGCAAGCCGAGGGCAAAAATAGGTTCCTCTTCGTCTCTGCCGCAGAACAATCGGAGTTGTTGGTTTATCACAACGAATTGTCGGCTTTTGACAATAGCTCTGCCGAAGCCGCGGATAATCCAACTCCCCTGGATTTTCTGGAACTGTCGCAGCGCATTTCTTCGGCAACGTTGTGACAACGCACCCGCCTTGTGACCACGTCCACATTTTTCAGCCGTACTTTATATGAACTTTCCCGCCTAAGAATAATATAAGAGTTACGAAACTCGACAGCGCGCCTTCTCCTCCAGTGTTCGAGTTGATATCCTCCCACTCGCTAAAATCATCGTCTTCTTCAGGCGATGTTGTTGCATATAAAAATTCAGAAGCCGGTTCTGCCTGCGCGCAATGGCGTTTCTCATGTGGCGGCAAAATTGCATGCACAATCGGGACTCTAATTCGCAACGCAATAATTCCCATGTTGGTTGTGTACATTTTTGTCAAGGAGGCTGCACTATGCGGACATCCGATCTGATCCTGTTGCTTTCGCTTCTGGATGGAAGCGAGTCGCCCTCCCCTGCCATCAGTGGAAGACGCAGCCCGCTCAGGGGGATGTGGAGGCTTCTCAAATTCGTCTTTTTCCTGTTTCTGCTGATTTGGTTTCTGCTCAGCCAGGATTTTTTTCGCGTTGAAATGAAGCCGATCTTGCACAGCAGTAACAGCGTCCATCCCGCAGCGACGCGCTAAGCTATTCACGTTGTTTAATCGGGCACTTTGCCAGGGAGCATTATGTTCTTGGACCTCTTTCCCTCAAATCGAGAGCATGAGGTGGAACTGCTTCTGAAGCTGAAGGCAAAATTGTATGATGGGTCCATACTCACCATGCACGCTGAGGATACACCGCTGACCTTCGAAACGGCTACCGGCAAATCGAAAATTGCGCTGCGCAACGTCGTGAGCATGAAGAATATCTCGCACGTTGTGACGCTGCGCGAAAACCTATGGGCCAACCGTTTTGAAATCGAAATCATTAATGGCGGCAAGTTGATCGGCGTGCCGAAATCGCCGCGAGCCATTCATCTTTGCAACAATGGCGCCTTCTATACGCGGGGCGGGCTACAGTTGTGGGAGATTGACTGGCTTGAAGTCGAGCGATCACACCCCAAAAATTTTGCCAACTGCTGAAAGACTTCCTCCCCTCATGTTGAGACCGCGAAATTCCGCGCCAGGCCGGCGCGGGTTTCGTGGTCTTGTCAGACTTCAGGAGTCATGATCATGGCGCAAAGCATTCTCCTGCAAGAACGCGGCAATCTGCGGCAGGAATTGCATAATTTAAAAAGCTGCCAAATCACGTTCTTTAGCCTGGCCATCACGTCAACAGGGTTACTGTTGGGGCTGGGCAGTCATTTTATTTCCGAGCGCGTGCCGGCCTCGCTCATTTTCCTCTCGCCGCTGGTTATCATTCTGCCGTGCTGGTGCATTTTCTTTGATAAGGCGACGACCATTACCCGCATCGTCGGGTACTACAGAGTTCTGGAACAAATGATCATTTGCAGCACCAATCCCGCTCCAAACTATATCGGCTGGGAATCCGCGCTCGCAAAAGTTCGCGACGACCCCGCACGCGGCAAAGCCGCGATCCTGCTCTCGCACACGTATTGGATCATAAGCTGGTTTACTTTCGGAACGCTGGCGGCGCTTTGTCTCACCATTAGTTGCGTGACTTTTTACGCCGGCCTGCAGAAATACCCCATTCTCACACAGAATATCGTCTCCCCTTCCATTGTGCTGGCATTCGTGCTTTCGTTTATTGCTTTTGGGTATACAAGTTACCTGGCGTATCACTTATCGCTGGGCAAGCATTCGTATAATCACCACGAGCTGCGGTGGCGCGAAATACTCAGAGTTGATCGGCCGTAGTCGTTTCATTGCGAATTGATAATTAATGATCATCAGCAACCCCCGGCAATCTTTTCTTCATATTCAAAACGCGATACTGCTCCAAAATCTTGATCGTCTTCTCGATCGGCAACGCCTCCAGCTCATGGCCGTCTCTTCCTGAAACGGTTGTCGCCTTGAACATCGAATTATAAACCGCTTCTTCCGTTGCCTCCACCACCGCGAGAAACAGCGGCGACATGGCATCATTGTGCAACTCCGGCACAACCTGCGTGCGCGCCTCCGGCAGTTGATGCGGAATGCGATAAACCGTCGAGAACGCGATCACGTAATCGCCGCTGCCATTGGCCATGAAACTGCCGGCGCGCGCCAGCCCGAGTACCGCGCGCTTTGCCAGCCGTTTGAGATTGCGTGACGACAACGGCGCATCCGTGGCAACCACGATCATGCACGAGCCGTCATCTTGCGGTTTCGCGATGCGTTGACTCAAATAGAATTTGCCCAGTTCACGGCCTACCGGCGCGCCGTTCATGGTGAGGATGCCGCCGAAATTCGATTGCACCAACACGCCGATCGTATAACCTCCAAAATCTTTTGGCAGTTTGCGTGAGGAAGTTCCAATCCCGACATTACCTTCGCTCACTGCGCCAGGCGTGGCGGTTCGCAGCGCTTGCAAGACATGTTCTTCCTGCACGTGCATGCCGCGAATATCATTCAGCCAGCCGTCATTTGTTTCGCCAACAACGGCGTTCACCGACATTGCCTCTTCATTGCCGGGCAGCGCTAATGTGTATTTCACCAGCGCTTGCATGGCAACCGGCACGCTCAAGGTGTTGGTCAAGGCGATCGGCGTTTCCAGCGTGCCCAATTCTTCCACCTGCGTGGATCCGGCTAGCTTGCCGAAGGCGTTGCCGCAATAAATCGCGGCCGAAACTTTTTCTAAAAAGAGATTGCCGCTGTGCGGAACAATCACGGTCACACCCGTGCGAATCGAGTCGCCTTGCCAAAGAGTATGATGCCCGACTTTGACGCCGGCAACATCAGTAATCGCATTCAATGGCCCGGCGGGCAAAATACCAACCTCAACGCCGGCTTCGCGCGCTCGCGGGCGATTCGAGCTTTGTTCTGCCGCGATTAAAACGCTGGCAGTGATAACCGCGAACAAAATCACAACGGCGAAGGGATTCCCGCCAATCAACTGAAACATATGCTTCCTCCTGGGTTCGACAAGTTCACCAACGTTGCATGAGTGATTTCCAGCTTGCAGGTTGCTCGACTTTTTTGCATCTTCGTGACAAATAAAATCTGCGAGAATAGCGGAACTGAAATGATCTACCGTACACGCCCGGCTTGGCGCCGGCAATGGGGCGCGATGTTCATTGCGCTTATTTTTGTGGCCGGCATTTTTGCGGTGCTTTATGAGGCTTACACCTCCCACGACACCGCCAATTTGAGCACCTCGCTGTACTTATTTCTCGCACCGCTTGTGGTGATCGGCGTGATTATGTTATACCGGCATTTTGCATGGCGGTTTACAGTGGAGCGCGGAAATATTGAAAGCCGGCATGGCTATATTGCGCGCGAAATCAAATCCGTGCGCGTCGATGACGTGCGCAGCATCAACGTCACGCAGACGTTCTTGCAGCGGTTGCTGGGCATTGGCAATATCGAATTTGGCAGCTCGGGAACCGCAGGTATCGAGGTGGTCTTCGAGGATGTGGCCGATCCCATGAGTGTCAAGGAAGAAATTCAACAAATGATATAACCCTTGTCCACCCGCAAATACCGCTGTCCGTTGAATTTTGTCGATAAAAGATAACACAATGGCGGAAAGAGTCAACGCGCAGGACCAGCATTATGCCCTTTCAAACTCTCGGCGATTTTGCCCGCCATCTGGAATCCCTCGGCGAGTTGCATCGCGTCAAAACCGAAGTCGATCCGGAATTGGAGATCACGGAGATCGCCGTGCGCGCGTTGCTGGAGAAGCGGCCGGCGCTGCTCTTTGAAAACGTCAAAGGCGCGAAGTTCCCGCTTGCCATCAATCTGTTAGCCAGTGAAAAAAGAATCGAATTGGCGCTTGGCAAGCATCCCGATCAGCTCGGCGAGGAGTTGATTCATTTTGTCGAAGCCGCGATGCCGCCCAAGCCCAGGTTGATCGTCGATCACTGGCCGATGGTGAAACGCTTTCTCGCGGCGCGGCCCAAGCGAGGCAGCAACGCGCTCTCGCAGCAGGTCGTTGCCGAACCGCAGCTCTCGCATTTGCCCATTCAAAAATGCTGGCCGGAGGACGGCGGCCGTTTCATCACGCTCGGCCAAGTATTCACCTACGATCCGCGCGACGGCAAGCGCAACGTCGGCATGTACCGCATGCAAATTTATGATGAACGCACCACCGGCATGCACTGGCAAATTCAAAAAGGCGGCGGGTTTCACTATTATCAAGCGCAAAAACTCAACCGTGAGTTTGAGATTGCCGTAGCCCTGGGCACGGATCCCGCATTGTTATTGGCGACGATTGCAGCTTTGCCGGAAGGCATCGATGAAGTCATGTTCGCGGGATTTCTGCGCAGCGCAGCAGTGCCGATGACGCGCGGCAAGTCCGTCGCGATCGCGGTGCCGGCGCATGCCGAATTCATTCTCGAAGGAGCCGTGCCGCTCAACGAGACGCGCCTCGAAGGGCCATTTGGCGACCATTTTGGCCATTATTCGCATGCCGCCGATTTCCCGGTTTTTCATATCAAAAAAATCACGCATCGCCGTGAAGCGATTTATCCCTGCACGGTGGTCGGCAAACCGCCGATGGAAGATAAATTCATCGGCGACGCGACGCAGCAGATTCTCGGCCCGCTGGCGCGCTTGATTCACAAAGAGATCAAAAGCGTGTGGGCTTATTATGAAGCCGTGACGAAATGCATCGTACTGGTTTCCGATCATGTGAATGTGCGCGACTGGAAATCGGTTTTGCGCGAGATCAAAATGAATTTCGATCCGCATTATGATTTTGTGATGATTCCCAAAGTGCCGCTCGACACGCTGGATTTCACCTCTTTCAAAATGAATCTCGGCAGCAAGATGATTTTGGATGCAACGGTAAAGCCGGGACGGGGGGAGGGGGAGAGAGGAGGAGCGGGGGAAAGGGAGAAGAGGGAAAATGTTTTGGCGCGATTGCTGCGAGAATATCCCATGATGCGGGAAGCTTGCATTCATGATGAAACGCTGATGCTGGTAAAGGTTGCCGGTGAAGGCCGGAAGATCGTTGAAAGCCTAGTCAAAATTCCGGAGTTGAGCGGATTAAAAATTATTGCCGCCGTGAGCGAAGATGTTGATTTGCACTCTCAAGAGAGCTACATTTGGGGCGTGTTCACGCGCTTTGATGCGGAACGCGACGTCATCTTCAGCGAACAGTCGTTGATCGGCATCAGCCCGGTTTATCGCGGGGTGATGGGCATCGATGCGACCTGGAAACCCGGCTATCCCGGGCCGCTGGTCATGCCAGAAGAGATTCGCGAAAAAGTCGATAAAAGATGGGAGGAATATTGGCGATGAGAGCAACGCCGTTTTGATCTGCAAAAAATGTTGAATTCAAATTTGTTGCAGGCATTTTCAGAAACAAAATTTTTTGCCACTGATCTACACGGATTTCTGAGATTTCTTAAAGGAAACTTTTCTTAGATATACAGAACAATCAGTGAGAATCCGTGCTTATCCGTGGCTAAAGAAAAAGTATCCGGCAGAGAGAATACCGGATGGCAGGTGAATTGACTAACAAGAGAAGAATTAATCATGGCATTCATGTCTGAGATCAAATTCCACGACAAAAAACTCCTCCCCATTTGGGAGAAAATCCAAGCCGGCGAGCGCCTTGCGCTGGAAGACGGCGTCACCATGCTGCAAAGCGATGATCTGCTCGCGCTGGGCAAAATGGCGCATGCAGTGCAGCGCGAAAAAAGCGGCGACGCGGTTTACTTCGTTGTTAATCGCCAGGTCAATCCCACCAATATTTGCGTGCTCTCCTGCAAATTTTGCGATTTTGCCGTTAAGATGAAAGATGAGCGCGCCTATGCCATGACCATGGAACAGGTTCTCGGCAAGCTCAATCACGATCTGCATGAAGTCCACATTGTCGGCGGCTTGCATCCGGACTGGCCGTGGGAATTCTATCTCGACATGATGCGGCAAATCAAGGCGAATTTTCCCAAAATCGATATCAAGGCCTGGACTGCGGTAGAGATCGATTTCTTCTCCAAGAAATTCAAGCTCTCAATTCACGAGGTTTTGCGTCAACTCAAGGAAGCCGGCTTGTGCACCATGCCCGGCGGCGGCGCGGAAGTTTTTTCGGAGCGCGTACGGCGGCGGCTGTTCAATCAGAAAATCGGTGAAAAACGCTGGCGCGCACGAGCTGGGCATCCCGACGAACGCGACCATGCTCTACGGCCACATCGAAACGCTGGAGGAGCGCGTCATGCACTTGATCAAAATGCGCGAGCAACAGGATGAGTCGCACGGGTTTCTGACCTTTATTCCGCTGGCCTATCAGCCGGGCAACAACGGCGTGGTCGACCGCTATACTTCGGCAGTCGACGATCTCAAAACCATTGCCGTGTCCCGCCTCATGCTTGACAATTTCCCGCACATCAAAGCGTATTGGATCATGCTCACGGCTGAAGTCGCGCCCATCGCGCTGCACTTTGGCGCGGATGACATGGACGGCACGGTGGGAGAAGAACGCATCGCGCACGCGGCCCATGCCACCAGCCCGGTAACGCTGGCCAAAGAGCATATCATCAACCTGATTCGCAGCGGTGGAAAGATTCCGGTGGAACGCGACATTCTCTACAATCCCATCGCCGTGCACGCGCCACATGCGATCGGCAAAATTCCTTATCTGAATTGTGTGCCATTTTATCGCGAGTTCGAGCCGGTGCGCGTCAAGCAAGTGCCGATGTCGCCCAATCAAATGGGGCGTTTGGCGCAGCACAAGTTCATCGAAGGCGGCCCGCTTTCGTTGATGGATTATTTTCGCGTCGAAAAAGACTATGAGATGCTGAATTACGGTATTGCGGTAAAAGATCTCGCGCGCAGCGTCATTTTATACTCCAATTTCAAGTGGCGTGAGCTGGAAGGCAAGCATATCGGCGTCACCGCGTACACCTCGACTTCAATTGAATTGCTCAGAGTTATTCTGCAGCACAAATACGGTGTGAGGGCAAAGCTCGAGCGTTTGCATACCGTTTTTCAAGCACAGGAAGCCGGCCACTTCGATGCCGCGCTCGTGATTGGCGACGAGGCTTTGCGGCGTGCGCAGTCCGGCCTGGCAGGCTTTCAACATGTTTATGATCTCGGCCATGAATGGCATGAGTGGACCGGCCTGCCGTTTGTCTTTGCGGTGTGGGCGATTCAGCGCGAGGTCGAACAGCAACACCGTCGTGAGTTGATCGCCGAGCTTGAGCGTGCCGCAGTCAGCGCCGATCAACGCCATCCCGGGTTGGGGCAGACTCATGGCAAACGCCTTGGCCTCACCCAGGCGGAAGTGCATGCTTATTTCGACGGCTTTTTGTATCGCCTGGGCGCGCGCGAGCATGAGGCAATTCAAAAATTTCGAGAATACCTGACGGTACATGAGCCGAATGCTTTGCCAATTGGATAAGAACACTTGCGCTTCACGCCGTCATTCTTTTTTAAATACTGTTGTGATTCCGGCTCCTCGCCGGACGCTGGTAGCGCCGGCAATCGTTTGCCAGGAGCTGGTTTTCTCAAAGTTTTTTTTAATATTACCGGAGGTCATTTATGAAGCCCAATGTCGGTTCCCTCGACAAAGCCGTGCGGCTGGTTCTGGCGCTGGTTTTCTTCAGCCTTTATTTTGTGCTCGATGGCAATCTGCGTTTTCTGTCCCTGATCGGATTGATTCCGCTGCTTACCACGCTGGTGTCCTGGTGCCCGCTGTACGCGCTTTTCGGTTTGAATACGTGCGCCGTAAAAAAGGTCGGCAAAGCCTGACAGATTTCCGAGGTTCATGCGCAGGCCGTGCGGTAAGCATACGGAAAAGGGATTGCGGTAATGCACAATAACAACATTGCTCTCGGCCTGCGCGCAAACTGGCGCCAATTCACGCTGTTGGTCCTGATCAACGGCTTTGTTGGCGCGTTAGTGGGCTTGGAGCGCACGGTTGTTCCGTTGATTGCTGAAAACGATTTTGGGCTGGTCTCAAAATCGTTAGTCCTCTCCTTTTTGGTCAGCTTCGGCGTTGTCAAGGCGCTGGCCAATTTGCTGGCCGGCCGTTGGTCGGATCACTACGGCCGCAAGCCCATCCTCATACTCGGCTGGTTGATCGGCCTGCCGGTTCCCCTGCTCATTATTTTTGCGCCAAGTTGGAATTGGATCGTTTTCGCGAATGTCCTGCTGGGCATCAATCAAGGCCTATGCTGGTCAACCACCATCATCATGAAGATTGACTTAGTGGGCCCGCAACAACGCGGCTTGGCAATGGGTTTGAACGAGTTTGCCGGCTATCTTGCGGTTTCGCTTACGGCCTTGGCGACCGGCTATTTGGCGGCAACGTACGGTTTGCGCCCGGCGCCGTTTTACCCGGGTGTTATCTTTGTGGTGCTCGGCTTGCTGTTTTCGATTTTTTTCGTGCGCGAGACGCAAGCTCATGTTCAGCAGGAAGAGCAGTTGGCTGCAGCCAATCTCCCCCAGGAACAGAAACCCTCTTTTGCCGAAATCCTTCTGCTCACAAGCTGGAAGGATCGCGCGCTTTTCTCAGCCAGCCAGGCCGGCTTGATCAACAATCTCAATGACGGCGTGGTGTGGGGATTAATTCCCATTTTTCTTGCCGGAGCAGGCTTGTCGCTGGCTCAGATCGGCATTGTTGCTGCGGTCTATCCCGGAGTATGGGGCATCAGCCAGCTTGCCACCGGAGTCCTTAGTGATCGTTGGGGAGTTTGTCATCGGCAAGAGTTATGCGACATGGCTTGCCGGCGCGACGCTCTTGGGGTTGGGCACGGCGTTGGTTTATCCCACGTTGTTGGCGGTGATTTCCGATGTCGCGGCGCCGTCATGGCGCGCTTCAGCAGTCGGGGTTTATCGTTTGTGGCGAGATGGAGGAACGGCTGTGGGCGCGCTCGCGGCGGGCGCGCTCGCGGACTTTTTTAACATGACAACCGCCATTGCCGTTGTTGCAGGGTTGACTTTTTGTTCTGGAGTAATCGTCGCAGGGGTGATGTATGAAACGTTACCCGCGAAACGGCTGAAGAGATAAAAGGGCAATCGCATCAACATCCGTGAATTTGGATCGAGATTTCTGCCAGCTTTCTGGCGAAGCGGTTTTAGACTCCGCCCACAAAAGTGAAAATCCCACAAAAATAAAAAGGCTTTTTGTGAGATTTCAATTTTGTGGGCAAAAATTTTTCGGAATTTTATTCCGAGTTTTAAAGCTTAACGCCGATAATTATCCCATCCCAACAAACCTGCAGCAATACTTGCTTCTACCGAATTACCACCGCATCGCTACGCTCGCCCAGGTAAAGCCGCTGCCAAATGAAGCCAAAACCACGATATCGTTCTCCTTGATCTTGCCCTGTTCCAGCGCTTCATCGAGCGCAATCGGAATCGAGGCTGCCGTGGTGTTGCCGTAGCGTTGAATATTGCTGAAGACTTTTTCCGGCGGCAGCCCCAGGCGTTCGGTCACCGCTTCCGTGATGCGCAAATTCGCCTGGTGAGGAATGACGAGCGCGACTTGATCCAGCGTGAGTTGATTTTTCTCCAAAGCTTCCAAGATGACTTTGGGGAATTTTGTGATAGCATGCTTGAACACTTCGCGGCCGTTCATTTGCGGAAAGCAAGAACCATCGGTGAGTATGCCGTCATACAAACGCGGAATTTTGCGGCTGCCGGGATTCTCTGCCCAGAGTTCTTCCGCATAACGTCCGTCAGCATGCAAATGCGTCGACAACAGGCCGCGTCCATTCTCGCTTGCCTCCAGCACCACGGCGCCTGCGCCATCGCCGAACAGCACGGCAATATGCCGCCCGCGCTCGTTATACTCCAAACCCGTCGAATGTATTTCCGCGCCCACCAGCAGGATGCGTTGGTATTGCCCCGCACGAATGAACGCATCGGCGACCGACAGGCCGTAAACGAAACCGGTGCATTGTGTGCGCACATCGAGCGCGCCAATGCCGGGCACGCCGAGCTTGCGTTGCAACAAGCAGCCCGAGCCGGGAAACATATAATCCGGGCTGAGCGTGGCAAAGATGATGAAATCGATATCGCCCGGTTGCAAACCGGCGCGGTCGAGCGCGATCTTCGCCGCTTCGTAGCCGAGATCGGATACGCCGATTTCTTGGTCGACAAAATGCCGTTGCTGAATGCCGGTGCGTTCGCGTATCCATTCATCACTCGTCGGCACAAGCTTGGTCATATCATCGTTCGTCATGACTTTTTCCGGCACGTAGCGGCCGGTGCTGATTATGCGTGATCGTATCATGATGATCTCCTCTCAACGCCAATTGGTTGTCATCCCTGCCGGGAAGACTGATTTATTTTGTGTCACGGTTTAGGCTCGACAAAGCGCGCAAAGATTTTGGGATAGAGCACGCGCGTGGCAATAGCATAGGCGACAAAAATGTACAGCCCGCCGATGATCAAATCAACGATATAATGCTGATTCAAATAAACCGCGGAAAACCACACGCCCAGCGGGTAAATCAGCAGCAAGCCAAGATAGCGCCGGAATTTTTTATAAGCGAAGAAAATAATCACGATCGGATAGGCGCCGTGCAGCGACGGAATCGCGGCAAAGTGATTGGCATTAAACGAGTCCCACAAGGTCGTGAAGAATTTCACGCCGAGAAGGCGATCGATATCAATCATGCGCCCGGCGCTCGTTCCCCAAAAACTGGAATTCGGTTCGGGCTGGCCGAAGCCGTAGTTGTAAACGTACCACGGCGGCGCCGCGGGATAGAGCATAAAGGTGGCGAGCGCCAGCAAATTAAGCGTGGCAAGGGTGTAGACGAATTTATAAAACATCGGGCGATCGTTCGTGGTATGCCAGAAAATCCAGCCCAGCACCAACGGCAGGGCAAAGTGCATGATATAGAAATTTCCGGTGAGCAAATCGATCGCTGCTTTCAGCCAGCGCACATCCGCATCAAACCGCAATTTTTGAATATCAAACGGCGGCATCTCGACGCCCGGCAGCCACCCAAAAAACCAGCGTTCGAGACGATACGGTTCGACGACATTGATCGTGCCGCGCACCGTGTCTGCAATGCCGCGCATCATGTCATAAGCTACCCAGAACAAAATGAACGGCAACCAATCAATGAGAAAACGCTTGGCGCGTTCCTTGCCGAGCACGAACGCACATACCACCAACGCAAAAAATAAATGATCCGGGCGGACACGAATGAGCTGACTGATGAGAATGAGGTAGATCAGCACGCCGAGGAAGATATACCATTTCCAACGCTGATCGGGATGCTGCAAATGCTCACGCCACTCCGCCCAGCGAGAAGGCTTGTTATCGGGAGACGACGAAAGGTTGTGATCCGTGGGCGGCGGCAACAGCTTCTCCATTAATGGTTGAATTGATGTTCGTCGTCGTGCACCTGGCCCTCGCGCAGCAATTTCAGGGCATGCGGCAAAACCGGCAGCACGACTTCCAGATTCTCCCGTACGCTTTTTGGGCTGCCGGGAAGGTTGATGATCAGCGTGCGGCCGCGCACACCCGCCACGGCGCGCGAGAGCATGGCGTAGGGCGTTTTTGCCAGGCTGGCCATGCGCATGGCTTCTTCGATGCCGGGCACGCGCTGATCGATGACGGCAAGCGTCGCGTCCGGCGTGACGTCGCGTTTGCCCAGCCCGGTGCCGCCGGTCGTCAAAATCAAATCGGCCTGCGCCTCGTCAGTCAAATGAATCAATTTTTCCACGAGCTGCGCGGCCTCGTCCGGCAACACGGCCTGCTCGACAACGTGCAAACCCGCCTGCGCCAGCATGTCACGAATAATGCCGCCGCTTTCATCTGCGCGCGCGCCGCTGGCGGCGCGGTCACTCAACGTAATGACGGCGACTTTGTAAGGATTCTGGCTCATGCGTGTGGCCGTTAAAAAAAACGTTAAACTCGCTCAGCTCTTGCGGTTGCAGTTGTTGCGCAAATCATCAACATGCGGATTGCGTTAAGGAGAAGGTTTAGTTGAGAGGTGTATCGAATTCGTCGAACAGCTTTAGGATTTCTTTGGGGGAGGAGGCGGTGAGGAGTTTTTCGCGAAATTCGCTGCGCCGCAGCAGGCGACATAGTCGCGCGAGAATCTGCAAATACTGATTGGCTTCGTCTTTGGGAGTGCCCATCATGAAGATGAGCTGTACACCGTCGTTGCGCGTTTGGGTGAACGAGATGCTCTGATTGGTGCGCGCAAAGGCGATAATTGGTTTCTTGACGCACAGGGTGCGCGTGTGTGGCAGCGCGATCCCTCTCCCGATGCAAGTTGGCTCGATGTTCTCGCGCGCGATGACTTCGTTCAAGAAAGTGGCCGGCTCGGCGATGACGTTTTGCTTCGCCATCCTTGCCACCATGGTCTTGAACGCGTGATATTTGTCATCGGCGTCAAGATCGAGAAAGATCAAATTCTCCGACAAATAATCGGACAATTGCACGGGGAAGACTCCAAAGTCCATTTTCATTCGGCAAATGGTTACTTACTTTGTCGTCCTGATATTAACCCTCTTTCCCCAGGGCTTTGCCCAAGATACTTTCCTCACTCCGGCATATATCGTTGGGGATGATTTTTAATGTCGTTCTCTCTCCTGCGCGTGGTTCGCCGGCGATACTTCCGCCGCTCCTTTGATTTTTCCGGTGAAATATAGCGCTGTGCTGCATAAGAGTCAACTACTTTGTCAACGCTTACATGATCGCAATCGTTACAGTCGCTTCGTTGCTCGTCATCTTGCGCGAGGTAATCGTCCGGCTCTCACAATCAGGCCGCGGCTATTTTTGCGCAATGGCATAAAGCGCTTTGTAGCTGCGCAGGTAAATGACGCCATTTGCCGGCGCAAGTGAAGCCGAGGCGCGCTCCTCAATGGTATTTTGTGCCAGTTTTTCGAATTTTTTTCCAGCCTTCACCACCGTGGTCACGCCGTCCGTCGCCATCAAATAAATTTTGCCGTCGGCGTAAACCGGCGAGGCACGATGCCGCTGATTGTGCGTGCGCTCGAGATAATACTGTTCGCCGGTTTTGGCGTCCAAACAAATCAGCACGCCGTTCTCGCGGCACAGATACACCAGGCCGTCATGCACCAACGGCGAGGGCACATCCGGCGTGTTTTCTGTCAAGCGCCAATGATAGTCGGATTTGTTTTGGGTGATGTCGCCCGTGGCGTTGGCAGGATTCAAGCCGAGTACCGGCCCATTTTTCGCAGAAGGCACTACGATCAATCCGGAAGACGCCACCGGCGAGGCTACAAAGCGGAAAAACGGATTATAATTTTGTTTACTATTCAAGCCGCCGCAGCGCCACAATTCGCGGCCATCTTTGAGATCGTGCGCCACAACATAATCCGATCCGTGCGTCAACAAAAATTCCTGTTTGCCGAAGCGATACAAAAAAGGGGTGGCATAGGAATGCAGCGACTCTTCGGTTGCATCGGTTTTGCGCGTATGTTTCCAAATTTCGCGGCCGGTGTTTTTATCAAGCGCGAGCACGAGTTGTTCGTTGGTATGCAATAATTGCAGATACAGCCGGTCGCCGTCCAACAACGGCGACGATGACATGCCATGATACATGCTGAAGGGCTGATAACGTTTCTGCAAATCAAAGCGCCAAATTTCATTGCCCTCGAAATCGAAACAAGCCAGAATGCCCGTGCCGAATTTCACCCAAACGTATTTGCCATCGGTCGAGGGCGAGGGCGAAGCGGCATTGCTCTCATCTTGCCGAATCTCGTAATTTCCGCTGCCCAGTGTTTTCTGCCACAGGATTTTCCCGTCGGTATTCAGGCTCATCAACACCAGAGAAGAGCCGCTGGTGGCCGTCAAAAAGATGCGATCCCGCCAAATGATCGGCGTCGAAGGCGCCGGGCCGGGAAGCTCGACGCGCCATTTGATGTTCTCGGTTTTGCTCCAGCTTGCCGGCAAACCGGTTTCCGTGCTGGTGCCGTCATTGCGTGGTCCACGCCAGCGCGGCCAATCCTCTGCCTGCGCTTTCGTTATGAAATTGCTGAAGGGAATGAGACAGCCAAAAGAAAACAGCCAGAATTTTGACAGTGAACGCATCGTCGCCACCCTTTTTGGTTGTTCCGCGTGAATAGTCTATGAAATATTCCACGCCGCAATATATACAAGAAATTTCCCGAAGCAATACCATTGAAGAAGACAATTGTGGGGAGGAATTGTTCAACTGGCTTCGACGGAGATCGGTCATTTTTCTAAAAAAAGCACACATGGCGTAGGGTTCTGAATCCCAAATCGCCAACTTCCTAGACGCGCGTTTTGAGCAGGCGAATTGATTTTCACAAATCTTGTAGACTTGTATCTTCGAATCATTGCGCACAAAATTAAAGATGGTTCTCAATTTACTGGTCCCGTAACGAATGCGAAAAGGGTTCGACAATTGACCGGACTCACCGCGGAACAAAACAGATTCTCAAAGAATCCGTCAGCATCGTGGACAAACAAGATGCCTAATTCGCAGCCAGCCGTCTCGATCCGCTAAGGTTGCGCGGCCATGGGTTTAACAGCGCCTGTCAAATTATTCTTATCCTGCGGCTGTCGCAGACGGGTAATCATTCGCAAACCTGCCTGGAACCTTCGTCCGGTTTTGAGGAGCCACTGCTCCAAAAAACGCTTGCATAAATAGAGAACAAGGGTTAGACTTCGCCGTGTGAACAGATTTTCCAGGCTTGAAGAGGGTGAGTGATGGCGTTTTGGTGATCCCCCGGGTTTTGAAATTAGATGCGGCCCCATCTGCAAACTGGCTTTCCTGTTCGCAAAATCACATTGTGCACGAATGGTTTTCATGTGAAAGGCTAAAATGGCAGAACAAGAATTGCGCGCGATCATTTGCCCGAATTGCGGCAAACTCGTCAGCGCCAGAGCCGAGACTTGCGTCTATTGCGGCTACAAAAATCCCGGCTTGTGGGGCGTTGGGCCAAAGCTTCGCCAACTTTTTCAAAATTTCGGATTCACACAAATCGTCACAACGGTTTGTGTCGCATTGTATGTGTTGGCCTTGTTGTTGAATCCGAGCGCGATATTTCGCCCACGCGGCGGCGGCCTCATCAGCATGCTGCTCGGCTTTCTCTCGCCAGACGGCGCCATACTTGACAGGATGGGCATGACTGGCCTGGCTGCCATTCTCGACGGGCGTTGGTGGACGCTCATCACCGCGATTTATTTGCACGGTTCGTTGCCGCACATCTTTTTCAACTTATTGTGGCTGCGGCAGCTTGCGCCGCCGGTGGAAGAATTGTTTGGCGTGAGCCGTTTGATTGTGATTTTCACTGTATCTGGCGCTCTCGGTTTTGTTGTCTCTTTTATCGTCGGCATTCCCTACACCGTAGGCGCGTCTGGCTCGATTTTTGGACTGTTGGGTGCATTGGTTTATTATGGCCGCAGTCGCGGCGGCACATTTGGCCAGGGTGTTTATAGTCAAGCGATGCAATTTGCCGT
>QEVD01000057.1 GCA_003576975.1 Candidatus Zhuqueibacterota bacterium | reverse complement strand
TATCTCCTGCTTTTCGGCGGTGCCAGCGCCAGCCCGGTGGAAACTTATGGCGGCATTTGGTGCAATGATTCCTTCAATGACCTGCCTATTTCAAATTATCTTTATCTCAAATATCGCGAAGCCGGCGTCACCTTTGTTGCCGTGGCCTGCCCACCGGTTTACAGCGAACAAGATTACGGCTATCCCGGCGACACATTTCTCGCCCTGCCTGAAACCAGTGAAGACTGGCGTCAAGCGTTCGAGAGCTTCGTGCAAGCGACGTATGACTTGCAGAACACTCACGTCATTCCGTTTGATAAGATTTACTTCGATCCCAAGTTTCGTTTGATGTTCAATCACCAAAAGCTGGCGAACGGGGTTGCGTTCTCCGATTCGATTTTGGCCTGGATGGGCAAACTCAAGCCCTGCTCGGACAAACAAAGCCATTCGCTGCCCGCGATTTGGCTGCTCTCGCCGAACGGCAAAGTACTGCATGAGCCATTTGTCGGGAATCGTTACGGCATCTCGACACAACGCATTGTTTTCACCGTGCGTGAGGTGGAGGCTGCGTTGGAAAATATTCTAAAAGCCAAAAACTGAACCGCCGAGCTTAAAACAATTCGCGCCACCCCGGGAAGAATAAAGCCTTGCCTTTCCTTCAAATCTTTTTATTTTGCCGAATCCTGACTTGTGTGTATTGAAGATGAATTTTTTGTTCTTGAAGCAAGAACAAAAGCGCCCTTCACTACTTTAATCACGGGCTTTGCCATGTATCGCGAAGATCAAGCAGCGCCAACACTTTCTCCCACCGTGCCAATCGTCGGTACCAATGTTTTGCGCAAAGAAGGCCAGACCAAAGTGACGGGCCAGGCCCAATATGTCGATGATCTCTCCTATCCCAACATGCTGCATGGCAAAACCGTGCGCAGCACCATCGCACGCGGCGTGATCAAAGAAATTAAATTTGATCCACAATTTGATTGGTCGCAAATCATCATCGCTGATTACCGCGACATTCCCGGCAAAAATATCGTCGCATTGATTGAGGATGATCAGCCTCTGCTCGTTGAAAAAGAAATCCTGCATCACGACGAGCCTATACTTTTAATCGCTGGCAAAAATCGCGAAGCCATAGAAGAAGCGGCGAAACATATTCATATCAGTTATGAAGAAAAGTCGGCGATTCTCTCGATGGAACAAGCGATCACCGCCGGCGAAAGCGGCGATGCCGGCATGATCATTCACAAATCAAACAACGTTATCAAAAGTTTTCTTATCGAACGCGGCGACTTGGATGCCGGTTTTGCGCAAGCCGACAAGATTGTCGAGGGCACGTATCGCACCGGTTTGCAGGAACATATTTACATCGAGCCGCAAGGCATGATAGCCATTCCGGGCGCGGACGGCTCAATCACCGTGCAAGGCTCGTTGCAATGTCCGTACTATGTTCACAAAGCACTCAAAACGCTGTTTGATTTACCCGACGACAAAGTCATTGTGATTCAAACCGTGACCGGCGGCGCATTCGGCGGCAAGGAAGAATATCCCAACATGATCGCCGGACACGCGGCGTTGCTGGCGCGCAAATCCGGCAGGCCGGTGAAGCTGATTTACGATCGTTCGGAAGACATTGCTGCCACGACGAAGCGGCATGCCGCAATCGTGCATCATAAAACCGGCGTGACGCAAGACGGCAAGTTGGTTGCGGCGGATATCGATGTCATCATGGACGGCGGCGCTTATGCCACGTTGAGCGCCGTGGTGCTTTCGCGCGGCGCGATTCACGCGCTCGGGCCTTACAATTGCCCGAACGTGCGCATCCGTGCGCGGGTGATGGCAACCAACACCCCGCCGGCCGGCGCTTTTCGTGGCTTTGGCGCGCCGCAAACCTGTTTTGCTTATGAAATGCACATGAATCAAATCGCGCAAACGCTCGGCATGTCACCGCTCGAAATTCGGCAAAAGAATTTGTTGCGCGGAGGCGAGGTTACCGCAACCGGGCAAACCCTCAATCTCAGCGTCAGCGCTGAACAAGTTTTGGAGGCCGCGGTTAGGAATTCGAATTATCTGGCTGAGTATGCCGCGGCGCAAAAGCAAAACGGCTCGGATAAACGCGTGGGCGTGGGTTTATCCCTCTTCTATCACGGCGCCGGTTTCACCGGCAGCGGTGAAACGCGCTTGCCCACGCGCGCCGGACTGGAATTGACTGAAGACGGAAAAGCGCGTGTGCTCACCAGTTCGATTGAAATGGGGCAAGGCACGGAAACCATTTTTTGCCAGCTTGCCGCAGAAGCGCTGGGCGTGACTTATGATGACGTTGAATTCGCGCAACCCAACACCGCGCATGTGCCTGACAGCGGCCCGACGGTGGCCTCGCGCACCTGCATGATTGTCGGCAAAGCTTTGCAGGACGCGGCTTATATTCTCAAGAATAAACTTGAAGCTTTTGGCCGGGAAAAATGGGGCGCGCATGCCGTGGCGCTGCGCAACGGCGAGTTGTGGGCCGAGGGCCGCAGCATGTCGAGTTTTGCCGATCTTGCCAAAGAATATCTGGCGCGCGAGGGCAATGTCAAAGTGTTGCATGGCTACTCCCTCCCCTCAGACATTCAATGGGATGACGCCACCTATCGCGGCGACGCATATCCTGTTTTCGGCTGGGGCGCGGATGTAGCGAAAGTCGAGGTTGACT
The DNA here is from genome assembly GCA_003576975.1 of Candidatus Zhuqueibacterota bacterium. Lineage (GTDB taxonomy): Bacteria > Zhuqueibacterota > Zhuqueibacteria > Zhuqueibacterales > Zhuqueibacteraceae > Coneutiohabitans. The sequence continues at coordinate 30,988 of QEVD01000057.1, read as the reverse complement.
TGGACACGTACGAAATCAAAGTGCTGGAATTCGTTTCAGCGATCGATTGCGGCAAGGCACTGCATCCGCTTTTGCTCGAAGGCCAAATTGAAGGCGGTTCGTTGCAGGCGGTCGGCCACGCGACAATTGAAGAAGTGATCATGCAAAACGGCAAAGTGCACAACAATCGTATGACGAATTGCCTCATTCCGACTTCATTGGATACACCGGAGATGCGTGTGATCTTGATCGAGAATCCCTATCCCTACGGCCCGCACGGCGCAAAAGGCGTAGGTGAATTACCCATGGACGGCGGCGCGGCGGCCGTTGCCGCAGCGGTGTGGCAGGCGGTTGGTGTCATGCCAGAGGAGGTGCCAATTACGCCGGAGAGGTTGATGCGGTGGCATGCGAACGAAAAGTGATGAGGTTGATAGCCGGTCGTCTCAACCGCAAACTCAGCTCGACCGTTCGGTTTGCAGTTCAACCCTTACAGAAAAATTCCCGAGGCCGTAGAGCTGGTCGGAAGCATTCACGGCCGTAGACTTAGTTAAGCGAGATCCCCACATGACAAAACTGAAGGCCGGCGCTCCGGCGGCTGAGTGTAGAAACGAAACGCACAAAATTGACAGTTAAAAGGACATTTTAAATATCAGCTATAAAAATAGAGGGAACCAGTTGAAAGGGGTGCAGCGATGAAAGAAATGGTAAAATTTCTGCTGAAACCCGAAAACATACCTCTCACCTCGGCACTGGTCATCACTTTTGGTTTTCTTGTTTTCGATATTATTCAGCCTCATTCCGATGTTTTGCTCAAGGTCATACTCTTTGTTTTGGGTGTGATCGCTTTTGCCATGCTGGCAGAGCGATGGGGTTACTTCGAGAGGATGGAACGAGCTCTATCGGAAATCAGACATGGCAAGAGAAACTTTTTCAATATTCCGACCGACTGGACGCCTTTCGAGGCCTATGCCAAACCGGCACAGGAAATCCTCATCAGCGGCGGATCATTGGCCCAACTGGTACCGCGCTACCACAAATTTTTCATGCAGAAGGCTGCCGAAGGATGCAGGATCAGATTCATTCTGACCAACCCTGCCAGCCCGGCTCTCAAAGCAATTGCCAGTTGGAAGGGCACAAACCCGAACCGATTCAAAAGCGAAATTGAACTGTCCATCGATTACCTCCAGGAGCTCAACAACTCACGCTACGATATCGAGGCCAGGTTGAGCAATGCGATCCCGGCGCTGACGGTCATGATTTTTGACGCCTCAAAGCCTCACGGCAGAATCCGAGTTGATCTTCAGTTGTATCAATGCTCGCCCGAGCGGCGCCCTTTCTTCGAGTTGACTCATCATTCAATCGATGAACAGGAGGAGAACTTGTTTCGCAACTTTCTCGATCAGTTCAACAAACACTGGGAAGACTCCATTCCTCTCAAAGAGTTGGCTGAAACGGCAGAAGAGCGAATCATTCAGACCGTGCGGGTGGTTGGAGAGATTGACTCCGCTAGGCACGATCTCGGATAAGGAGAATTCAATGAACCCAGCCGATAATTTGGAAATCGGCGAAGTCATCCTGCGCCTGGTTGCGGCGACTGCCGTCGGATGCGCCATCGGCCTGAACCGGGAACTGAAAGGAAAGCCGGCAGGCTTGCGCACGCATGCTCTGGTTACGCTGGGAGCCGCGCTTTTTACATTGTCGTCAATCCATTTATCGTTGAGTCAGGGCGTCGCCGGCACGGATGCGTTGAGTCGCGTCATGCAGGGCATCATCACGGGATTGGGTTTTCTGGGAGCCGGCGTAATCCTGCGTGACGAGGGAGGTCATGTGCGCGGGTTGACCACGGCCGCAACAATTTGGGTGGCAGCCTCGCTGGGAATTTTGTGCGGAATAGGATATTGGATCGGCGTGATCATCGCCGTCAGTTTGGTACTGATTGTCCTGGTCGTGGGCGAGCCGGTCGAGCGTTTTTTTGAACGGGCACTGGGCCGGATGGGCAGTAAGCCAAAGGCAGATTGACAAGAACTTTGTACACTCGGAATTTGGCGAGCATCCCAAACTGCTGCGCAATGCTTAATAACATTATCCCGCTTGATCGAGTTCACACAGGTCCGAAGCTGAGCAAGTCCATCACAAAATGGTTATGGTTCAGATGAACAAATCCAAGCAAGCTCTTGGCTTTCTCGGCTGGCTCGCAATTAGCTTTGCAGCAGCAGCGGTAGGCGGTGTCGCTTCAGCCAATGCCGGGGAATTTTATCAAGCACTCACGCGCCCGGCATGGGCGCCTCCGGCATCGCTCTTCGGCCCGGTCTGGAGCGTGCTGTATCTCCTGATGGGCACGGCTGCCTGGCTCGTTTGGCGAAAGCAGGGCTTTCACGGCGCAGGCATGGCCCTCTTACTGTTTTTGATTCAACTCGCGGTGAACGCACTTTGGACCTGGCTGTTCTTTGTTTGGCATCAGGGCGCATTGGCGTTCGTAGAAATCATCATTCTCTGGGCATTGATTTTCGCGACGATTGTGGCCTTCTGGCGCGTACGGCCGCTTGCCGGGATATTGCTTCTGCCATACCTCGCATGGGTGACTTTTGCAGCAGCGCTCACCTATGCAACGTGGCGACTCAATCCCCAGCTTTTAGCATAGAACCGCAGTTAAAAAAGCATGTGTGCCGTGTTAATGCAGGCAAGCTGGGCCTTGATTCAAATTTCCATCTGAGATGCGAATCCGGCGCGCTGGCGATAATTAAGGCAAGAGAAAAGCGACCGGAGTATGATTGCCTAACGGACAAGATTTCTGTAAAAACTAAAATCCCATAACCTCTTCCAACAAAGAAAAGAATGCCAATCCGCTTCCAAGTCAACAACAAATCTTACGATCTCGATTTGCCGCCGATGAAGCGCTTGCTCGATGTTTTGCGCGAGGATTTGCGTCTCACCGGCTCGAAAGAGGGCTGCGGCGAAGGCGAATGCGGTTCGTGCTCGGTGATTCTCGATGGCGAAGTCGTGAATTCGTGCCTGGTGCCGCTTTGCCAGGCGGAGGGTAGCACGATCATCACCGTCGAGGGCCTGGCGCAAGACGGGCGATTGAGCCACGTGCAACAAGCGTTTCTCGACCACGGCGGGGCACAATGCGGCATTTGCACGCCCGGCATGTTGATGGCCGCGACGGCATTCTTAAATGAGAAGGCCAAGCCCTCGCGCGCCGAGATCAAAGAAGCAATTGCCGGCAATCTCTGCCGGTGTACCGGCTACATGAAAATTTTTGACGCCATTGCCGCGGCAGCAGGCCAGCCGGAAAAAGTATGACTGGATAAATGGATTGATGGATCGTTGGATTGCTCGATGAATAGGCCCCGCTGATCCACCAATCCATCTTGCAACTCTCGTAACGGGCAAAAAAGAAAATGATTTCGACCATAAAAACGCATTCGCCTAAAACCCTCGCTGAGGCTTACGCTATTCTCCAACAAGAACGAGAAGGCGTCAAAGTACTGGCGGGCGGCACGGATTTGATGGTGACGTTGCACGCGCGCGTCGAGCAGCATCCCGCGTATTTAAATATTTGGAAATTGGCAGAATTGCGCGGCATTGGCGAATCAAATGATATGATTCGCATCGGCGCGTTGACGACTTACACGCAAATCATTCGTTCCGCGCTGGTGCAGCAGCATGCGCCGATTTTGATCGAAGCGGCTAAACTCGTGGGCGCAACGCAGATTCAAAATCGCGGCACGTTGGGCGGCAACATTGTCAATGCTTCGCCGGCAGGCGACACGCTGCCGGTGCTGGCGGTTCTTGATGCGGTTTTGGAAGTGGGCAGCGCGCAAGGCACGCGCACAATCGCTTTTGATGAATTTTATACCGGCTATCGCAAAACCAAACTGGCGCCGGAAGAACTGCTGCTTGCAATTTATTTGCCCAAATCGGCAAAAAACGATTGGCAATATTTCCGCAAAGTCGGCACGCGGCAGGCGCAGGCGATTTCCAAAATCGTTTTGGCGCTGCGCGCGCAAAAAACGGCCGAACATGAAATCAGTTTCATCAAAATTGCCTACGGCAGCGTGGCGCCGACTGTGATCCGCACGCCGCAAACCGAGGCCTTGCTAAACGGAAAACGGCTGACCGAGGCGTTGATCGAACAAGCCGGGCAAACGGCTATGCAGGAAGTCCGGCCAATTACGGATGTACGCTCAACTGAAGACTATCGCCGTCTCGTTTCTGGAAACATTCTCAAAAGGGCTTTATATGAATTTTGGCAAAGCGCTTAATCTCGCCGCTGGTTTGCTCATTCTTGTCGCGTTCTTACTTCTGGCTTGCGGCGGCGAAAAATTTCCGCTGCCGCAACAACCGGAGGAGGGCGGCGGCTCGACCATCGTGAGCGATACGACTTACATTCAACTTCGCCCGGTATGGGATGCGGCCGCAGGCTACAGCTTGAATCAACCGCAGGATATTTTGATTGGCCGCGAGCCTTTGATTTATATTGCCGACACCGGTAACGATCGCATTCTTATGCTCGATTTGGCAGGCAACATTCTCGACCAGTCGCAAACCATCGACAATCCTGTGGCGCTGACGCAAGACTCGAAACTGAATTTGCTGATCGTGACGGACAGCAACAAGATCTATCGCATCAACTTGACGGCGGTGCAGCATCAAATCGCGGCGGCGCCGGTGGAATTGGTTTTTGAAGAAGTCGACAACCCCGACCGGCGCTATACCGCAATCGCCGCCTTGTTGACGAGCACGCAGGGGCGCGGTACAATCTCCTACTTTGTCACGGCAACCGGCGGAGACAAGAATGACAACCAGGTTCTGATTTTTCCGGAAGGTTTTCAAGTGAGAGTTCCAGACGCGATCAACCTCGAAGCGAACGGTCTGGGCATTTTGTCGGCCTCGAGTCCGAGCGGGATTACAGCATTGCGTGATTTTTCAGGGGATTTTATTTTTTGCATGATCGGCCAAAACTCCTTCAAAGTGCAATGGCTGACGCCCGGTGAATTCGGTTACGCCGCGCGCTTGAATCCCGCGGCAGGCAACTTTGATCTTTTTGCCATTGATAAGTTTGCGCAACCGGAGGATGTCACACTGGACACGGAGGGGAATATTTATGTGATCGATGCGGAGTTGAATTACTTGTTCAAATTTTCCGCGGCAGGTGAAGAGCAGCAATCGTTCGGCGAGGCCGGCGCCGGGGAAAAACTTCTTCGATCAAACACTATATGTCGCCGATACCGGCAATAATCGCATTGTACGATTTAAATTGTCTACCGATATCAGCCAATAGTAGGCATGAAAATAATCTCAAAGAGAAATCTTCATGCGCTCAACAGTATCAACGCAAAAGCTTCCGCGGCTTGCTCTTGCTCAGGGCGGGTCAACTGCGGCGGCGGGTTAGAAATGGCTTGGCACAATTTATAACCGGAGGCATGCAGGCCGTGAAAGACTTCATGGCTGCAAACCAAACGCAGGCCGAATTGTTCGTCGATAAAAATCCGCCGCAACGCTGAGCTAAAAATACGAATGATGCGCTTATCCCCTTCCCAAACGGCCACCCGGCGCGGCAAAAAATAATTCAGCGAATCTTGCTGCTCAATAATCACCTGCCAACCGCAGGCCTGGGCAATGCGAAACGGGTCATTACCCAGCATTGCGAGCATCGCTTCCCCCACAAATTTTCCCCATTGCACGGAATTCATTTTCATAGTGACTCAATCATGCGCGGCGTGATTTGCTATCGAAAATCGCAGCCCTTCACAAGACATCGGAAGACGTCGTTTCAGTCGAGGAGTGTGCAGCGGTTCCCGGCTCTTTGACCGGCTTCAGAAGGCCGCCCATCTTACTAAAACCCCACGCGATCAATAAAACAATAATTACGAAAGCCGTGCCATACAGAAAAATCGGCTTCCAAAAATCAACTCGCATCAGATGAACCACGATCGTTCCCAAAATCAACCAGGGCAGCGCAATCATCATGCTTTGCAACGGCGCAGTGAACGGCAGGCGGGTTCCCGGACCGACATTCTGCGCGCTGTAATTCGGCGCGCCGTGAGACCCTTCTCGCGGAGCCATTTTGTATGAATAACGGTGATTGAAAATGACGTCAAAAATGATGCTGATGACTTCAGCATGTTCAAAATAGGCCGAGTGACTTTTTACGGGATCCGGAAAGTAATAGCTGGAAATTTCAAAATTATCCACTTTGAGATCGGGCAGCAGCTTGTTGCAGGGTGTTTCCAGCGAGCTGCTGACTAAGTCGGCGCGATCCCAAATATTAATCCAATGGATATGCGGTTTACGATTCGAGGCAAACGGCACTTCACCGAGATCGCCGCGCACTTCTTCGACCACACGATTGTAGCGATGATGCTTGCCTTTATGGCTTTCAAAGAAATAATGAACTTTGTCAATCGGGCTGCCCAGCGTAATGAAATGCTCGATTTTATGCAGCGGCAACGGGCCGCGCAAGGCTTTGGCTCTATCGTTGTGGCGCGCACGATTGTATCGTCCCAACTCCAACAGCGTATCGTGCGCGATCGTCGTTCCCAGACTATGGCCGATCACCACGACGCGTTCGCACGCCTCATCGAGCAGAACATGCGCCATCGTATCGAATGCGCCCTTCAGCACTTCTTTACGCTTTCGATATTTTTCATTTGTTTCTTCATAGGTCGTCCAAAGCTGCACATCGCCGACATAATCGCGCAAGAATGTGCGCACGAGAACCAAGCCCAGCAATGTAAACAAGCTGAGCGCGAGAATGACGTAAAAATCCGGGCGGCTAAAAACTTGACTCCACGGTGCATTGCTCTGTAAGCCGAAAATCTGCAGAAAAAAGGAATTCACTTTATCGATATCGATGCCGATGCTATCCGCAAGCCCGATCTCCTTGAGCAACAACACAAGGCCGGCAAGGGCAAGGCCGCTGACGCCGACAGCCGCCACAGCCGCAGCAAAAACGGCAATAAGCATCACCGCAAAAAACGTCAGCAGCATGGCAAACGTAAACATCTCGGCACGATTGTGAGAGCTGCGCCATTCTTTTGCAAGCGCTACAATGCGGCCGCGCAACGCCGCGCCATGATTGTTCTTGTTATGCTGGTCGCTCAAGAACGCCAAAAAATCACGAAAACCGCCTTTGGGATATTTTTGACGAGCCGCCTGCCCCTCGAACGCATCATAATCCTCCAACAACTCGTGCAGATCGCCATGCTGATACGTATTCTTCCCGCCTTTTTCATGATCCGCCCAGAGGCGAAACAATGCGGAACGTTTGACGCGCGGCCGCAAGCGCCAGGGCGTTTTTCCCATGCGCACCGGCGTGGCAAGGCGGGCCAGCACCCACTTCACCACTTCTTTTGTTGAAATCGCGCCCGCCATCAAAGGCGCCCAGTAGACTTCATAAAAACGAAATTTCGGGCGCTGATTGTCCTTTATATGTGTTACTCGCAGATAGGAAACATCATCCGTGCGCCCGTTACGGCACGTTTCCAGATAGGCTTTGATCTCCCGCAGTAAACCTGTCTTTCGCTGTTCATGATTCACGCCCGCGTAGTAATCCAAACAATCCACCAATCGGCTCACTTCTTCATAGCGGCGCTGGCTGCCCATGCCATGAAAATAAACGACCGCGGTGTAAGGCGCCGGGGATTCCTCGGACTTGGCTTGCTTTTTTTCTGCTGCTTGCGCTGTTTCTTTTTTTTGATCCATATGACGGTTCGCACACTGATTTTAATTATTCAATTGCCGTAACACTTTTGATTGTAACCGATCACCCTGCTCCATCCTCGGTTTGAGCGAGTTTTCAAGGCTCAAAGAACTCCCGTTTTTTAATACAACGGTCGAACGGCTGTAAAAACAATATCACCCAATAACCCGCCTGCGGACAGGTAATAAGGGATACCGAAATAATTTACTCATTTCCTCGAAACCGCGAATATACACTAATAAACGCGAATTCGAAATATATTAGCGCACATTCGCGTTAAGTAGCGGCAGCAGGAAATGGGAGGCGTTATTTGAATGGCGTTGCTAAATAGACACTGCACACAACAGAAATTCTCAACAATTTATTCGACGCTGGACGCGGGATTATCCGCAGCGCTGATTTCAGCGGCGGCGTACAGCAGACTATTGAACACCAGCTTAAACGTGCCCCATGTTTGTCCGCGATGTTGCGGACGGAAACCAAACAATAAAACACGGCCTCTGCCCAAGGCTATCTCCGCCAGCGCTGATTTACTATGAAGCTCTGAATGGCCCTGCAGCCATCCGCTTAACAATGGATTCTGCTGCGGGTAGGCCATCAAGCTCACGGCTTCACGATCATATAATTTGAATGCCGGCGAATTCGCGAAGAACAATGCGACTTCGCGCGGCAAGCCATAAATTACCGGATGCTCGGCGTCAACCAAACCTCGCAGAATCGAGCCGGGCGCAGAAAATTGCGAACCCTTGAGCGATTCCAGCACATTCACGGCAGGCAAAGCCCAGGCATCAATAAACAATTTTGTGGCACTATCAAACACCAGCAAGCTTCCTCCGGACTCGACGAATCGCCGTAAATTACGCAAGCCGGCTTGGCCAAGGCCGCCGCAAAATTCTGGCGGATAAACCTGACGGTTATCACGCGCCTGCGCAATGTGGCCGTGCAGGATCACGCTATCAGCCTGATCCGGAATAATAATCGCATCGAAATTTTCTGCAAAATCACCGGCGCGCAGATCAGCGTCCCACAGCGTTTGATGTTTGAATGCAAAATCATCCAATACATAACGCGTCCAACCTTCGTCTTCGGCTGGAACATAACTGCGATAAACCGCAACCCGCGGCTGCTGTAACCGCTGCGCCGGAAATGATGAAGATGTTACCGGCACGACTGCAAGCGTCAAATCTCCGGCGAGTTTTTTTAATTCATTCGCTTGAAGCCGTGCACGCGGTACAAGAAACTGGCCCGCAGGATATGCCTGCCCCTGATCGGAGAACGCTTTTGTATTCCAATAAATTGACTTGCCTTTATCGAACAAACGATTGACCAGACGATAGGCGTCGGAATTGCTCGAGGAGAAAAGGTAGTACTGCGCCTTGCTCAAACTGGACTGAGAAGACTCAACGGAGAAGAAGATTCTTGCAGCAGATGGCATCGCGGAGAAATTCATCGTGTCCGCTGCAACATCAAAACTTTTTTCCAGCGCCATCACTTCAACGCCCATTTGCAGGGGCAGTGTCCATCCCGTTACATCGTACGGGCGCTCCGGCGCTGCCTCCGGCGAGGAACGCCGGATGGGATAATTCTGTTTTTCCATGAGGGTGACAATATTCGCGCGATAGGGCTGGCGCAAATCAATCACGCAAGCGCCCGCAGGAAAACGCATACCCTCGGCGACAAAGCTTTCGCGCGCGCGCAGAATTTCCGTGCCCTGCCACAACAAAATATCGAGCATCTTCTGCGCTGCCGCCGGATCGGTTTGCTCGCGTGGAATGAGGTAAGCTGCCGGCTGCTCTTGCCGGCCTTTATTAATGGCGCGCAATCCAACGTGATAGAAATTCCTCAGCCAGAGATCACGATAGCGCGCCGCCAGAGTCAACACGGAATTGCAGGCGGTGAGATTGAGATCAACAATGTCGCGCAGGCGCCACGCGCCGCCGGGCCACGGCTTGGGAAAATTCGTTTGAAATTCACGCACATTTTGCAAACCACGCCCGGCGCTGGTCAGCTCCTCAGGCCGCAATGTGATGGGCGTCGCGATTTTTACGCTGGCGGCCTCGCTCAGCAAGCCGACGGTGTTGTGATAATAAGGCGCGGTGCGCATGCCGCCGTGCCACCACATGTCATAAATCGCTTCAGTCGCAATGCCGGTAAAGCCGGCCGCGGCGAGATCGGTCGACATATGGCCGCCAATCATCATAATCTCGCGCAAAATGAGAGGATCGATATTGGGATGCGAGACTTCATAAAACGGCGGAATGACGAAACGCGGTCCGTTACGGCCCATTTGATGCAAATCATAAACGATCTGTGGAAACCATTTGTGATAAAGCAAAGCTGTGAGGGCGCGGGTTTCCGCGAGATTGAGCATGAACCAATCACGATTGTTATCGTGGCCGGCGTAGCTTTGATAAAGCCACGGCGGCGCGCTGCCTTCATAGGGCGTACCGAGCTGCTTTTCATACCAATCGACCACGAGTTGAATGCCATCGGGATTCGGCGAGGGCACCAACAGTGTGACGACGTTATTGAGAATTTCAAGTGTCGCCGCGTCATTGTTTGAAGCGAGATGATGCGCCAATTCCAGCGACATCTGGGACGCTGCAATTTCGGTGCTGTGAATGCTGCAACTCAGCATCACAATGGTGCGGCCGCGTTGCACAAAATTTTCGAGAGAATCTTTCGGCATTTTGCGCGGATCCGCCAATGCTGCCTGAATGCGCAGAATATCCGGCATACGACGAAAATTCTGCGCCGAGGTAATGACGGCCATGATCATGGGCCGGCCTTCGGTACTCTTGCCGAATTCGACGACTTGCACGCGCTCGCTGCTTCTATCGAGCATTTCAAAGTAATGCGTGATTTCTTTCCAATCGACGAGTTTACGGTCGGCGCCCATTTGAAAACCGAAGACGGCCTGCGGGGAAGGCATCTGCGCATAAATTGGGATGAGATCAAACAGGAGAAAAACGAAGAGTGAAAGGGTGGGATTTGTTATTAGCTTTGCCGGCCAATTCATTTGTGCATGCCTTGTAAACAAAAATGGCGGTCAGATCACTGTTGACTGTTGCTTTCAAAATTTGGAAGTAAAAATCGTTTCGCCGCGCTGCAGATATTCCGCAAACTTTTGCGTTGCCAAATTTGCGCCGCAAACGATTAACCCCACGTTCCTGCCCGCAAGCTTTTGGCGCAGCGGTCCGAGCAATGCCGCCGTTGAGGCTGCGCCCGCCGGCTCAACCGCCAATTTCATGTCGCGATAAAGCAAATACAGCGACTCGCACAACTGATCATCATCGACGCGAACCAATTCATCAACGAATTTCCGGCATAATGCAAAACTGTAAGGCGCGGCATGCGGTGCGCCAAGACTATCGGCAATTGTCGTGACTTTTTCAATGGCCTCAGGCTTGCCGGAGGCGAAACTGCGATGCATCGAATCCGCGCCCAACGGTTCGACGCCAAATACCTGGCAATTCGGAAGCATTTGTTTCACGGCCGCAGCAATGCCGGCGCAAAGCCCGCCGCCGCCAATCGGGACTATGACGGCATCGAGTGCCGGGCATTGCCGGCAAAACTCCCAGCCCACGGTTGCCGTGCCCAACGCCACCTTAGGCCCTTCAAACGGATGAATAAATGTTCTCTCTTCCGCTTGCTCGATCAACTTTACCGCATCAAATGCAGCATGCACATCATCGACCAATACCACTTCTGCGCCGTATGACCTGCACAGCGCGATACGAGTTGCATCCGAGCGCTGAGGCATGACGACTTTAGCCGTGGTCTTGAAGACGGAGGCGGCATAACCCACAGCGGCGGCGTGATTGCCGGCGCTCACCGCCGTCACGCCGCGCGCCAGTTGTTCCGGCGATAAGGCAAACATTGAGGTAAGCGCGCCGCGCGGCTTGAAGCTTCCGGTGTGCTGCCATAATTCCAATTTGAAAAAAACTTCCGTGTTTTCGCCAAATAAACGTTGCGTGTTTTGACTCTGCCATTGCCAAACGGGCGTTTCAATGATGAGATTCCCCAATTGCTCGCGGTTTTTCTGAATAGCTTCGAGGGTGGGATAAGTATCGCTCAACATGAAAGCCAAAGCTCCTGTTGGTCGAAGTGTTGAAAATCGAGGATAGCATCGAGGATTGAGGATAGAGATTATAAACTCATCTAAAGAGTTTTCAATTTCTTCTATCCTCAATCGTCGATCATCAAATCCAAACTAGCGTTTGCGCCGGCGCAGCAACCAAAGCGGAATCAGGAAGAAGGCAAGATTCAGCGGAGTGCCAAGCGCAAATTCCGTGGAAGCATCCGCGCCCTTGAGCGACAACGCCTGGCTGCCGCAACAGCCGCCGCCGTCACCGGGATCGGGTTGACTGCTGATCGAAAAACTGTACGTCGGACCAAGCGTGCGATTGCCAAGATTATCGGCAGCAAGCACCATGTAATTAATCACGGTGTTCATCGGCTGTCCCGGAATATTGGCAGCATACATATCCGGCGCGCCGGTTGACGGCATATTCAACGTATCTGCGGCGCCGCCGTTGAGGGTGTAAATCAGGCGCACGCTTGCAACGCTGCCGTCATCGACCACACCGGTTTGCACGGTGTATGGCCCGGCTGTGTTTGTGGTGTTGCGCCAATCCGTGGTCAAACCGATGAGCGGATTCGTCGAGAGAGAATTCGCGACATTCAAACGGCCGCCGGTTGCCATGCGATTGAGGAATGCCGATTTGCGTTCAACGCCGCCGAGCACGCGAATGATAACTTGTTGCGTTGTTAACGTGGGATATTTGGCCCACACCAATGCGAACGCGCCGGAAACATGCGGAGTCGCCATGCTGGTGCCGCTCAACAATTGATAGCGGCCCAACGGCCGGCAACTCAGGATGCTCGAACCGGGCGCGGCAAGATCGACAGAGGAACGGCCATAGTTCGAGAAACTCGACAGATTATCGTTGCGATCAGAGCTGGCAACGGCGACCACGTTTGCCACCGTGTAATTCGAAGGATAACTCGACGTGTTATCATTATTGAGACCGTCATTGCCGGCCGCCGCCACGAAAATCGCGCCGCGTTGCTCCGCGTATTTGATGGCGTCTTCCAGCGTTCGTGAAGCTTCACCGCCGCCCCAACTGTTACTGAGAACTTTCGCGCCATTGTTCGCGGCATAAATGATGGCTTCGGCGGCATCGGCCGTGCTGCCCGAGCCGTCTTGCCCCAAAAACTTCAAGGCCATCAACTTCACGCGCCAATTTACACCGACAACGCCTTTGCCGTTATTGCCCACCGCGCCCACCGTGCCTGCGCAATGCGTGCCATGGTCGTTATCGTCGTAAGGATCATTGGTGTTGAAAATAAAATTCCAGCCGCGAAAGTCATCGACATAGCCGTTGCCATCGTCATCAACGCCGTTGTTGGAATTGGCGCCGCTTTCGCCGGGGTTGATCCAGATATTATCCTTTAAATCTTCGTGATTGTAGTCAATGCCGGTGTCAATGATGCCGACGATAAGATCCGGATCACCCGTTGTGATATCCCAGGCTTCCGGCGCATCGATGTCATTATCGTTTGATTGGTGCATCGCATACAAATCGCCGAAGCGATCATCGTTCGGAAAAACTGGCGGCATCGCCGGAGTTTCTTCGAGGATGTACAGGCGGTAATTCGGCTCGGCATATTCCACCTCGGATTGATTCCGGCAGGCCTGCAAAACCGCGTCCATGTTTCGCCCGGCCGCCACCTTGCCCAGCACAAACTGATCGTTTGCAAAGGCCCGGACCTGAGAAATGCCGGTTTCCGCAAGAATCGTTGCGCTGCGCGCACCCGGTGTTTTGTATTTGATAATGACTTCACCCGGAATGACTTGCGGCTTGTTGCGCAACGAGGGCTGCGCCGGTGATTCTGCAAAAGCAGCAGCGAGAATCGCCGCGACCAGCACGAACAACTTAACCTCCTTCATGTGAAATCCTCCTTGATTCCGCTAATCAACGCGAAGGGCCGCTAATGCTTTTTAATTCGCGATGATTCGCGTGTATTCGCGGTGGAAGATTGAGAAAGTTATTTGACCGTCGATCCTAGCATGCCGGAAGGCATACTTCTCCTGAAACGAACCGGCGGATTTTTTCTCACTTTTTTAGATAACCGGATTCACCAGATCGCCGAAACCCGTGATGCTCGCGACCATGGTATCGCCGGATTGCAGCGGGCCAACGCCTTCCGGCGTGCCCGTGGCGATGATGTCGCCAGGTTGCAGCGTACAAAAACGCGAGAGATAACTGATCAATTCGGTGACGGGGAAAATCATATCCGCGGTCGAGCCGCGTTGGCGGGTTTCGCCATTAATGGTGAGTTTGAGCTCGAGCGCTTGCGGATCGGCAACACAACCGGCCGGAATGAGATAAGGTCCGATGGGACAAAAGGTATCCAGATTTTTGGCGCGAAACCAGGGCAACCCGGCAGCGGTATCTTTCTTCTGCAACTCACGTGCGGTGACATCATTGAGAATGGTATAACCGGCGATGAAATCTCGCGCAGCGTTGGCCGCAATATTTGCGCCCGTTTTGCCGATAACAACGGCCAGCTCGGCTTCATGATGAATCGCGCCGAGATTTTTGGGCAGGCGCACAGCCTCCCGGTGCGGAATCATCGCCGAAGGCGATTTGCCAAAGACAATCGGTTCACTCGGCAAAGGGTTTTTCAATTCCGCGGCATGCTCGCGATAATTGCGCCCGATACAAAGTATCTTCTGCGGCCGCGCGATCGGAACCTGAAACGTATACGGCTCGCTTAAAATCAAATCGTGCAGCGGCCGGAACTCCCGCAGCGTCGTGAAAACTTCATCGAACGTTTCGGCGTGAAACACATCCATTTCGAGCATCACTTGCAGGAAATTGAATTGCGGCGCTTTGTTTTTGAGTTTGATCTGCCGGAACAAATCCCATGCACGGGAGAAATTGTAAGTCGTGTCGGGTTGCGGTGAATTCGGCTCACGCCATTCCACGCCGATCATGGGGAGGTTGCTTTTATCGAGGTAGGCAAACGCGCGGGTCAAGGGGTAATCCTTATTTGCAATGTCACTCGTTAAGCCATCATTTGAAACGGGTCCGAGGTCCAGCCTATTCCTCAGGCCGGCCTATGGTAGCAACAAATGCCAAAAAAGGCAAGCTTAAAGTTGAGCTCATTGATTCTGCTAAAAAGTTGTGCCTCTGTCTTGTGTTTTATGTGAGGTTGATTGTGGCGGTGTATTTGTTCTCGCGAAATTCTCCGGAATATCAAACTATCAGTTTTGTGTTTCTCTGCTTTCATTGCGAAACGAGTAGAGTTAGAAGTTTGGCCTTGAAAATGGCAGCCAGCCAGCCTACTTTCTCGTGACAAGAAGTGCCGGGTGGCAAACCTTGACCAAATTTTTCGGGTTGCAACGGAATTGGCCCGACGAGTTCATGCCGACACAAACATTGCGCCATGTTTCATCATCTAGAGTCCGTCTCAAATCGTCTTCCCCTCGTGCTCGTAATTTATTTTTGTATTCAGCTTTTTTATATCACTTTCCTCCCTCTGCCTTTTCAAAGCGACTCCCTCGAACATTTACGGCTGGCGCGAGAATGCCTTGAAGCGGGCGGGCTATATCCCTTGCCGCATCATCGTTTCGATGATTATATTTTGGCGCCACTCTACATTAATTTTTTGATCGGGTTGTTGAGCATTAACAACTCAACGACTACCATCCTGCTTGCAAACCTCGTGTTAAATTTTCTGCAATTGTTTTTGCTTTACAAGATTTCAAATCAACTGCTGGCGCAAGAAAACTGGGCAAGACTCGCTGTCATCCTCTATGTTTGTTATCTCACCAATCTCGGCTTGGTATTATTGAATCTCACGGAGCTTGCGTTCGGTGTATTGAGCCTGGCCAGTTTTCATTTTTACCTACGCACTCAAAAACGCGATGCCGGCTTGGCGGGCGCTTTTTTGGCGCTGGCGACTGGCGTGCGGCCGTTCGGCTGGGCTTTACTGCTCGCTTATCTCTCGATTTATTTATATCACGGCACACGCTGCCAGGCGCAGCATGCCCGCATGATGTCCCTCCTGTTGGGATTCTCTCTCACGATTGCCGCCATGGGGTTTACCACCAGAAGCTATTTTGGCGATTTCATTTTCACCTCCACCACCGGGCCATCAAACCTGTTGATGGGCGCGAATGCGTTTGCCAACGGCGCGTACAACAAAAAAGTTTTTGAGCCGGGCAATCCCGGGTTCATTCCCGAAGGGGAATCCAAAACCTATATCCAAAAAGGCGAGCTTTGGATGCAGGAAGCCAAGTATTGGATTCGAACCCACCCGCTTTCATGGCTCAGACTATTGCCTCTCAAATTATTGCACCTCTTCGGCCGCGATGATTGGGCCGTCAACACACTGACACACAGCAATGACTGGAGCCTCTATCATCTCGGCAAAATCATTTTACAAACTAAAGGTGTTTCCGGATTTCTGGCGGGCGAGTCTTTGGGGTTTAAATTGGGATTTGCGGCATTACAAATCATACATCACATCTATTACTTCGGCATGCTGGCGTTGCTACTTCATCAACTTTATTTTCTTCTCAAGCACAAACACAAGGAAGAACTGGGAAAATTTGCCGTCATTTATTTGTCCGCGCTCTACGGCATCGGCATCAATCTCATGACGGTGGGCGATCCCCGCTACAAGTATCCTTACATGATCTTCGGCATCATGACGCTGCCGCCGGCAATCGCACGCTGGCGTGCATCATTAAAGAAATGACACAGGCGCGCGGCTTTGCCGGAAATTCCGTTTGACTTTCGTTGCTTCCCTCACTATTTTCACCGCATTATTTAGGACCTTGCACCTCATTCGTGGGACACACACGTGCTCATCTCAGCCGCATTGCTGGTTATCCTCGTCGCCTGCGTCATATTGATGTACCGCAAGCGCCTTTCCGCGATGTTGGCTTTGCCTTTACTGGCGCTGCTGTTCGCCATTGTTGCGGGCATCCCGGAAGATTATCTCCTCAATCACATTCTCCAACGCGGCCCATTGCAAGTCGCCCCGGCGATCATGGCTTCAATTTTTGGCGGCATTCTCGCAATGTTCATCAAGAATCGCGGGGTGGTGGAGCTGATGATTCGCTACACCGCCGAGCTGGTCGGCGACCGCCCGCTCGTGCTCGCGCTGAGCCTGATGTTCATCACAGCCGCAATTTTTACGACCCTGGGCGAACTCGGCACCGTCATCATGGTCGGTTCGATCATTCTGCCCATCATGCTCCATGTCGGCATCTCACCAGTGACTTCGGCTGCAGTAATGCTGATCGGCCTGGCGATGGGCGGCATGCTGAATATTCGCAATTGGCAGCTCTATATCAATGTGCTGGACTTGACGCGCACCCAGGTGCGTGATTTCGCCATTATCATGGTCGGTTTGTTTGCGCTCTTCGGCATTGTTTTTTGCGTGTGGTATTTGCGCGCCAGCCAACTCCATCGCTTCTTTGCCGAGCCGCAAGCGCCCGTCAAACCGCCGTTGCACCGCTTGGCGCTGCTCTCGCCTATCACGCCGTTGCTATTCGTGTTATTTTTCGATTGGCCGATCGTGCCGGCATTCATCGTTGGTTTGCTCTTTGCGATACTCGCCTCCAGCACGGAAGGAGAATTAGCAATCGTATCGCTGTTCATTTTGCTGGCCAACGTCGCTATGTTCCCGGCCATTCTACCGGGGCTGTATGATATGCATATTGCAGAGCGGCACGAGGCGGCCGCTGCAATCCTCAACGGTACGCTGGTTTTACTGCCATTTCTTGCCTGGACGATTTACCAAATCGCCAGAAATTTTCGCCGCCGCAAATCGCGGCGCGCTCATCTGGCGGTTTTATCGCCGATCCTGCCGCTGTTCTTGATACACGCGGTGCAATTGCCAATAACGATTGCCTTCATCGCCGGACTTGTGCTGGCCCTAGTCTTGACGATTCGCCACGAAACCGTGCAGGTGTTGACCAAATCGATTATCGAAGCATTTGAAAACGTCGGCCCGGCAATTTTCTTGATCATCGGCATCGGCATGCTGCTGGAAACCGTAAATCACGAGAGTATCAGCGCGGCCTTCAATACCTTGATACGCCCGTTGATTCCTGAACAAGGCATTTCGCGCACGGCTTTTATTGTCGTTTTTGGCGCGCTGGCGCCGCTGGCGTTATACCGCGGTCCGCTGAACATTTGGGGCATGGGCAGCGGTTTCGCGGCAATCATGCTGGCAACGCAGGCCTTGTCGGCGGAAAAGATCATGGCGGTGCTGCTGGCGGTGGGCGCGGTGCAAGGCGTTTGCGATCCCACCAACAGCCATAATTTTTGGATTGCAAACTATCTCAAAGTGGAACCGCTCGATCTTACCAAACGAACCCTGCCGTTTATCTGGCCCATGGCCATCATCGCGTTGATCATTGCGGGCTGGCTGTACTTTGGACAATCTTAAAGCGCCGGCGAAAAGATGAATTCTGCCATTCAAAACAAATTGGAAAATCTGCCGCTGAAGCCCGGCGTTTATCAGTTCAAAGACCGCGCAGGAAAAATCATTTATGTGGGCAAGGCCAAGGTTCTGCGCCCGCGCGTGCGGTCGTATTTTCAGGAGGGCCGCCCGCTCGATCCCAAAACCGCGCGTTTGCGCAGCCGCATTGCCGACTTCGAGATCATCGTCACGGATTCCGAGATGGAAGCATTGATTCTCGAAATGAATCTGATCAAGGAATACCGCCCGCGCTACAACGTCAACCTGCGCGATGACAAGAGCTATCCCTACATTCGCGTCACGCATGAAATGTTTCCGCGCATCTTCCCCACCCGTCGAATCGTGAAAGACGGCTCACAATACTTTGGCCCCTACACCGATGTCGGCCAGATGAAGGCCTTGCTGCGCGCGGTGAAGCGCATCTTTCCGATTCGCAGTTGCAATTATCATTTCACGCCAGAAATCATCGCGCGCAAGAAATACAAACTCTGCCTGGATTATTACATCAAAAAATGTGACGGCCCGTGCGAGGGCCTGGTTTCGGCGGAGGACTATGGCAAAGTCGTGCAGCAAGTGGTCAATTTCATCAATGGCCGCGATCGCCAGGTCGTGAAAGAGATGCAGGATAAAATGCAAACGCTGGCAGAGAAACGTTTGTATGAAGAAGCGGGCAAGATGCGCGATCGCATTCGCTTCATTGAGGAGTTTCAATATCGTCAAAAAATCGTGACGGAAGATCTCAAAGATCGCGACATTGTATCCGTTGCCATGGAAGATGAAGACGCGACCGGCGCCGTATTCAAAGTGCGCGATGGAAAAATTATTGGCCGGCAGCATTATTATCTCAACGGAGTATTTCAAGAGCCTTACGAGAACGTTGTGGCCTCGTTTGCGAAACAATATTATCTCAAGGCTGATTTCATTCCCGAAGAAATCAACTTGCCGTGCGAGATCCCGGAGCGTGAGGACGTCAGAATCTGGTTGGAAAACAGGCGTGAAGGGCCGGTGCAGCTCGTCACGCCCAAACTCGGCGAAAAAGCCAAACTCGTTGAAATGTGCGCCAAGAATGCGCATTTGCTGCTGCAAGAGTTGAAGCTGCAAAAGATGAAGACCAAGCTCAAAGTACCGCACAGCGTTGTCGCGTTGCAACGCGATCTGCACTTGGAAAAACCGCCGCGCCGGATTGAATGCTTTGATATTTCCAACATTCAAGGCACGGATGCTGTGGCGGCCATGGTGACGTTCGTCGACGGCCGTTCCAAAAAATCGGATTATCGCAAATTCAAAATCCGCGGCCAGCACACGCCGGATGATTTTGCCATGATGGCCGAAGCCGTGGAGCGGCGCTATGCCGGTTCCCTTGCACAAAAACTTCCGCTGCCGGATTTGATTCTCGTTGACGGCGGCAAGGGGCAACTCAGCAGCGCGCAAAGCATCCTGCAAAAGCTGAACCTTAATATTCCCATTGCGGCGCTGGCCAAACGGCTGGATGAAGTGTTCGTGCCGGGCGCCATGGAGGCGCAAAACATTCCGCGTCATTCTTCAGGATTAAAATTGCTGCAGCAGCTCCGCGATGAGGCGCATCGTTTCGGCGTAACCTTTCATCGCAGTTTGCGCACCAAGCGCACAACGGATTCCGAGCTGTCGAAAATCGACGGCGTGGGCCCGGCGCGGCGCAATGCCTTGTTGAAATTTTACGGCTCACTCGAGGGCGTGCGCCAGGCCTCAGTCGACGAGTTGATTTTGGTGCAGGGCATCACACCGGCCATTGCACAAAAAATTTGGGATTACTTTCACACCATGCGAGATAAACAAAAGGCGGGACCGAAAATGGCGAGTGAACAGGCGACAAATGAAGAGGAGAAAAGTGCAACTTCGTGAAGCTTTGTCACAGCAATTGAGTGCCCAAGGCTGGCTCCCGCAATGTGCAAGCACAACTGCCCTGTAGCGCTATTCATCTACCAGCACAACGACTCGGTTGCAAGCATAGGATTTTACCCATCGCATTGTGCGGGTTTTTGACGCCGAGCCTTTCCTTAGCCTCCGGCCTTACGGCCTTGGTGGGATTACCTGATTCAGCTGCAAAAACTCAGATAAAAAATTCTCAAACAAAACCTCGAATCAAACCGTTTCTTGAAAATTGTGCGAAATTTCTGTACCATTCGATTAACTAATTAACATTGAATTTCGACTCATAACCATCAGGAAAACCATAAAATGCCTGAACCCGGACCCTTCACAACAATTGCACTTACTGCTGGCCTACTAACTGAAATTGCTGCAGGCATTTTGCGGCATTATTTACAGATGCTGGATGACACCTTGGTCGGAAGAATGTTGAAGCGGGTTGGATTAGTTCAGCCCAACTTTGACGAACGACTGCACGATACGCTGAACAAGGCGCTTCGGTTCTACTTCGATAAGTACCCCCAGCGTGAATTAACTGGCATCATAACTTTTTTCCGCGATCCCATTGTTGCCAAACAAATTGGGGGATACATTTTAGATCGACAGCCGATAAACCAAGTTGAGATTGATCTAGCTCTCGACAAACATCTCGATAGGGAAACCAATACAAAATTATTGATTCCAAAACGTGGGTTCAAACCGGAGCAAATCATTCCCGACTTCATTGAATGCTATCGCAAAGTATTATGCGAGCAACTCAGTGTTCCGCAGATGGCTATCCTGCTCGAAGTCGTGGACCAGACCAACACACTCGTAGCCGAAATTCAAGCAAGCGAAGAGCGGATGAAGTCTTATATAACCGAATTATTAGCAACCAAGCTTTCACCTGCGTTCTTAGGCGCTGCTTACAAGGCTGGGCAAAAAGAGTTGGCTAATCAACTCACTGAAGAGATGGATGCAACTGGTCTGATACAAACCAATCAAGCTGTAAAGACGATTCAAGCCCGACTTCATCATTTGCCAGCTTTATTTGAAAATGGGTTATGCAAAGGCCGTCCTCTAAAAATCGCTATCGACGAGTACTTCATTTCTCACGGTTTGGACCAAGATACGCTGGCCGACTGGCGACAAACATTCATCGAAACATTGGCCCAGGTCAGCGGCAACCAACAATCACTCAAACCATATTTTTCAGGTGACACATTGCTCGGGGGTTTTCGGTTGTGCGGAATAAGTGAGAAGTTATGTACCACGCGTTTCAGCATTTTTCTTTTGCCGCCATCACAAGATCGCAACGTGTACTTGGAATTAGGCATTGCCATTGGTATTGGCGCCCCGTTTTTTCTCATCCAGCACTACGAAGCTCATATCCCATCTGTGTTGGAGGGCTTGACTCGGTATGTGAAAGGCGGACTTTTCCGCACAATGCGTCGTGAATTAGCAAGTCGGATTGAGGAATACAACTTTGGTGTTGTGCGTTTTACTACTAACCTGCCGACAGCCAGCAACAAGTCCGAATATTTGATCGCTGCTGGCGAACTTATCGAAGATGAAGATTTTGAGGCGAGTGTTGCCGAGGCACTTGGAAACGCCTACTCCGATTTAAAGGTCGTATCTTTGACCGAGCGACTGAGAACTAAAAGTGAATCGAGTTGGATACTTGAGCAGCTTGTTGAAGCTATTCAAGCCTCTCGCTTTGCGATTTATCGTGTGGACGAATCTAGCTCGCCAACCACATTTTTAGCTTTGGGCATCAGTATCGGTCTCAACCGGCCTTTTCTGATGATTCACCGAACTGGTCGAGAAGTTCCATTGGATATTCGAGGTATGACAATATACCAGTTCAATAGCTTTGTTAATCTGAAAAAAGAAATCGTCCTGAGACATCAACTCTTTTTTGAGAGATACGCGAAATAGAGATTCTTATGTCTGAAGCTTTCTCATTTAATCGCGAATTCGACTTCGTCCGGCTGGATGGTCTGCGTCGTGTGACAGGTCGCCCTCCACATGAGTGGGACTTGTATATCGTCAAGGAATTGCTTGATAATGCGCTTGATGCCGATGAGACACTTTGGCGTGAAGATCGCAAAAAATACCCGCGTTTAAATATCCGCATGGAATATATCAATGTGCCGCAACAACAATGTCATCAATTATTCGTGCAGGTGAGCAATCGTGCGAGATTTCCAGTCGATCAGATCGAGGATATTTTTGCCACGCAGTGGTACACCTCACGCAAGGCATTTATCAAAGGGTTGACACGTGGCGCATTGGGTAACGCGCTCAAGACATTATTGGGAATTCCATACGCATTACGTAACCGTGCAGCGGGAGATTGGAATCCGGAACTCAAACCGCTTTCCATCCTTTGCAGCGGAATGGAATACCTGCCACGTTTTGAAGTAGATTCTACGGCTCAGACGATTCGTTTCGAGTACACGAAGAAAAAAGGTAAGTCCGTTGATGGCACACTCATCAGTGTTGGCCTCGATCATTTTGAACAAGAAATGCCACGTACATTGTCACAGATCAAGCTGCTTGCAGAACAGTATCACTTGTGCAATCCCCACGCACGGTTCCATTGGACGGTTGAGATTAGAGATAAGGAATGGACGGAAGAATATGTGGCCAATCCGAATTGGTCAAAGAAATTTTTAGGGATTGCGCCGATACATTGGTATACGCAATCAGCCTTCCAAGATTTGCTCGGTGCGCTATATCGCAAGCAGTGCGACGGCGATAAAGCTAATACTTTACCCATAGAAGCAGTTTGTCGTTGTTTCGCCCAATTTGACAATCAAGCGGTTACTGCTAGGCAAAGAAATACCATTTCTCAAGTCATTAAGCAGAAAAGCCTGACTGCGATTGAGATTCAAGGTGATGTTTCTATGCAGTTGTACCGCGCATTGAGCCAGAACAGCGCACGTTTTGAATCAACCCTCTTAGGAGGCATCGGGCTAGAACACATGCGCACGATAATAAACAGAGTTTTTCCAGTTGACGGCGACGTGCTGTATAAAACTTTTACCGATGCCGGAGATGAACCTGGTATACCCTTTGTCATTGAGGCAGCGGTAGCTCATCTAAAGGAAGGCAAGAGACAAATTTGGACGGCTATCAATTTCACGCCAACCTACGACGATCCTTTTCTTCGTCGCTGGTTGCGCGCTCCGATTAAGCCCGACGATCCTGTCCTTGGATTGCGTGGTCTCATGGATGCCTATGACCTGACCGAGGATACTCCCTTGGCTCTATTCCTGCACTTAATTTGTCCCAACATTGAGTCCAACGAATTTAGCAAAACCGAGATCAACCACCTGCCGTTCAAACAAGTTTTAGGGGAGCTGATGGGCCAGTTGTTGGTTGCCTTAAAGCAGACACGGGAGGAAGCAGAATTACGCTTGGAGCAGACGGTTTTCAAAATGCTTGACACAATTTTGAGTGAATTGGACGAGAACGAAAGATTTGTTTTTGATCAACTGTTAGAGAAACTATGCGCCAAACTTAGTCAAGACCTCGCTCTTTCCAAATGGTTAGAAACTCCTGATGCGCAGAGTCGTTTGCGAACATATATCACCAACTATCAAAGCCGTAATACCACCCTCACTCATCATGTGGCGCGACCGGCAGCAGGGACATTATCAATTCCTTTGCATTCGGATCGTCATTTTACGGTGTTAACTGAGCACCTCTCTCAAGATTTGTTGACCAAGCATCACGTCAACAAAATACTCTACCTGCAAGTACGTGAGCTGGAACCTGTAGTGATCGAAAATGGTTGGCTTTGCCAGATGGACATGGCGCTTTTGCGCAATTTGACGGATATAGATAAACTCCAAGATGGACTGATGCAATGCCTTGTCCGCAGCGAGCTTCCTCTCATGGTCTTGCACAACGCGGACGATGCGGGACGCGACTTAGTGAAGCAAATGCGCACATGGCTAAATGAGAAGCAGTTGGACACGAACCGAATTATTGATCTTGGCTTAGGCGTGGCGGATGGAACATACGATAGCAATCAACTGACCAAGTTGGTGGAGATGATGCCAAGCGAATTGGCCGCCTGGCTGATTCGTCGATTCAAGAATTTGGCTATACCGCTAAAGTCCCTGCCAACTGATGCTGACATTCGTCGAGATATTCAGAAACGATTTGAAGAATTCATTTTGGCGCATTTGTGGGAAGGCCTCTCGCTAAAGTTTGAAGTAACACGCCTACTGGCCGATTTAGATAGGCAATTGCATTTTACAGAAGCGATGATCAAACAGACATTAGATCGACAGCTTAGAAATCGCTTGGAAAAGGAATCGTGTTCGGAATCCTACGCCATAGGATTGGAAGACGTCGTGGGAGAATTCTTTGAAAGTTTTATGTACGAGAATGGACCACACTTTCAAGAACTAGTGCAGGCACATATGACGCGCATACAAAAGCAAGCGTAACCATGAACGAAGAAAAACCTCAAAACTTCGTTGGACTCAGTCCACAGTACCAAGCTTACATACGCCAAAAGTGCTTCGTCGCCTATTCCACACAAGCGGAATGGGCTGACGATTTGTTAAGCGCATGCCAGGAAGTTTTGTGCCGACCAGAGTTCAACTTGGAACTCGATTATGCGGGCAAATACTTCGACCCCAATGTTACCCTCCGAGAAAAAGCTATTGAGCTTATTTCCAACGCTCGCTATGGCATCTATGATCTCTCCTACTGGCGTAATGAAAAAGGTATGTGGCAAATGCCCCGAAACGTCCTCATCGAGTTAGGTATGGCCATTGCCCTTAATCGACCAACGTTGTTGCTACGTCATGCCAGCAATCGAGACCAGGAATTACCAGAGTGCTTGAAGAGCTTAAGCGGACACATTCTGGAATTTAGTGGAGAATCGACACTGAAACGATTGCTCGAAACACGCCTGCCGGATTGGGTAAATACACCTCCGGATCGAGATTGGTGGAATCGTTATTGCATCTTCGGCAACAAGATTTGTGAATATCGCGAAACGCATCCACGCGCGAAGCAATGGGGACAAAAAACACTGCATTGCCATATTTCAGATGGTCCAGATATTGATCGCCTGGACTTTAGAATTATCATTGAGAATGTTCTGGGACGTTTTAGTGACGTCACTTTTAGCTATCTCGAAAAATTATCCATTATCGAAAATTATGATTTCCTGCTTTGCAGCCATTGTCAGACAGTACGTTCGACCCCCTTCGCGATCTATCGCATTACACCAAATACTTCAGTCGAAACCTTCATTGCTATAGGAATGAGTATTGCTCTGGAAAGACAATTTGAGTATAAGATTTCAAAAATACTTCTGACTGAGAAAATTCAGGATATACCATCATTGCTCTCTGGATACGAAGTTGTAGTCGCCCAAAGCGATACAGACAGAAAGGCGCGTTTGCGAAGTTTTATTCCAGGAGTAATTCAAAAAGTGCGAGAGACCGAATGGAAGCCGCGTCCTTTGCCATTTATCGAATTCATATCAGATGCAATCGAGCCCTTAAATGAGGAAAAAGAAGAAGACGAAAGAATTTTGGGGTATGTGTTAGCCGCTTATGAAGAAGGTGAAATTATTCGTGGACGCTGTATACGTCGAATCACCGGGGGGCTTGTAGTCGATATAATGGGTTTGGAAGCGTACTTGCCAAGCTCTCAAATCGATGTGAATCCCATTCGCGATTTTGACGTCTACATCGGCCAGATGATGGATTTTCGCGTGGTGAAAGTCAATGAGCTGCGCAAGAACATCGTGGTCTCGCATCGCGTGTTGGTGGAAGAAGCGATGTCTGAGCAACGCGGCCGCATTCTTGAAAACCTTGCCAAAGGCCAGGTGCTGGAAGGCACGGTTAAAAACATTACCGACTTCGGTGTGTTTATCGATCTCGGCGGCGTCGATGGCTTGCTGCACACCAACGATCTCTCGTGGGGGCGCGTCAGCCATCCTTCCGAAATCGTCTCGCTCGACGAGAAAATCAAAGTGCAAGTGCTCGACTTCAACGAGGCCAAAGACCGCATTTCGCTCGGCCTGAAACAACTGCAGCCGCATCCCTGGGTCGATGTCGACAAGAAATATCCTATGGGCACCGTGGTGCGCGGCAAAGTCGTCAGCATCTCCGACTACGGCGCGTTTGTGGAATTGGAACGCGGCATCGAAGGCTTGATACACATCTCTGAGATGAGCTGGACGCAGCACATTCGCCATCCCAGCAAAATCGTGTCGGTCGGCGAGATGGTCTATGCCAAGGTGTTGAACATCGATCTCGAAGAACGCAAGATTTCTCTCGGTCTCAAGCAGCTCGAGCCCGATCCCTGGGATGACATCGAGCAAAAGTATCCGATTGGCTCGCACCAAAAGGGCGTGGTGCGCAATCTTACCAATTTCGGCGCGTTCGTCGAGCTGGAAGATGGCATCGACGGTTTGGTGCACATTTCGGATCTCTCATGGACCAAGAAAATCCGCCATCCCGGTGAAGTGGTGAAAAAAGGCGATGAAGTCGATGTCGTGGTGTTGAACGTGGACAAATACCATCGCCGAATTTCTTTGGGCTACAAGCAAGTTAAAGTCAATCCGTGGGGCACTTTTGAAAACGAATACAAGGTACACACCAAAACTGCGGGTAAAATCGTGCGCATGATCGACAAAGGCGTGGTTGTGGAATTGCCAGCGGAAGTTGATGGCTTTGTGCCGATGTCGCATCTGGCCAAGCCGAATTTAACAAAGCCCGCGGACGGCTACGCGGTCGGCGACACGCTCGAGCTGGTCGTTATCGAGTTCAACAAAGACAGCAAAAAGATTATCTTGTCCGAACGCTTGAGTAAATAGCAGCCTGACACTGATGGCGCTATTAAGCACAAAAGCATGGGTAGCAAAAAACTAGTAGCTAGTCTGTATTCAAAAGCTGGTGAAAGCAAAAGAATCTTTTGCAATACAATAGAGCAAAGAAAGTGGTGAGCTTCATCATCAATATGGATTAGCCGACCGTCCGGCAGAGAATCAGTAATGAGGGACTTGTATCAACGAACGAGATAAATAACATATCATCAGTTACCGTGACTGAGACCGAAATTTGACAAAGCAATACCATTAGTGGAAGCAAAAAATGAATTGTATATTGATCCAGCATTTGACACACTGCAAGGATAAATCTGGAAGGGTGAATCAAGAAGATATTAGAGAAATTTGATCGTTTCTTCGCCTACTGTGACTATAATGACAATCACGTCAACCTCGACTACTGGATGCAATTGGCGTCAGAAAAAGTTTCAGTAGATGAAAAATTTTACATCTGTTATCTAATAATCGTGTCTTATTCAGATTATGAATACTTTCTCCGCTGTAATTTATTCTGTACTCCTTAATTCGCTGTATTCACTAGGTGACAAATACGATCCCACCACTCTGGTTTTTCCGCCGTTTCTTCATGTCTGGGTGCAGAAGGCGACCGCGACACATCTCAAGCTCTACACCAAAAACAGCGTAAAGGTCAACAATCCGCAGGGCGTGGCCGCCACACGGTTGGATAGTTGGGAGGATCCCAAACGAGCAGAAGATGACGACGAGTTGACCGTCTACGGCGTGAATGCCGGCTACAATATGATCATCTACAATACTTCCAAAAGCGCGATTGCATTCTATGGCTTGAATGAATCAGGTGAAAGGCGCTTGAAGCAGCCCAACGGCATTGCCGCGCATCGCAACGGCGACGTTTATGTCGCGGATACCGGCAACAACCGGGTCGTGCATTTTTTCAATCCCGGCAAAGAGCTGAAGTTCGTACGCAGCCTCAACGAGTTCAATGCGCCGCGCGATGTCGCCGTCTCATCCGATCAGACGTTGTACATTGCGGATACCGGCAACAATCGTATTGCCGTTTATCGCAATAACCAGCTCGTGAACAGTTGGAATGCAAACGGCGATTTGAGCCATCCCACCGGCATCGCCGTGACGGAGGCAAGCGACTCGTGGTCGTATTATAAAGATGCGTTTGTGATTGTGATCGATCAGAATCAGCAACGTCTGCAAAAATTTTCTCCGGAAGGGCAATTGCTGGCGGGCAAATCCATGGCCAGCCTCGAGAAGCCGAATGCCAGATTAGCTTACGCTGCGATTGATTACTACAGCAATATCTATGTGACGGACATCGCGAATCATTGCCTGCACAAGTTTGACCGCGATTTGAATTATCTCACCAGTTTCGGGCGGCGGGGCAGCGGTGAAAAGGAATTCAACGAGCCGCGCGGCCTGGCGATTTACAAGCGTTTCGGCCAGGTTATCATCGCCGAGCGCGAGGCGGTGCAATATTATTGGGTTGGCGCCGATATTCGTGACGTGCATGCCGTGATCGAAGGCAATCCTGCGTTTCTTTCGCTAACGTATTTTCTGACGGAGCCCAGTTATGTCACGCTCGAAATTCTCGATGCCGCGAAGAAACCGCTGGCGAAACCGATGGAGAATATTCTACGCTTTTCCGGCGAGAGGCGGGAATTATTCGATGGCACGTGGCAGGTGATTACTTCGGAAATTCCTCCCCACGTGACGCAAAATCATCAGCCGATGAAGGCCGGAACTTACATCATTCGACTAACAATAAAACCGACGTATTCCAGTTACAAAAAATTCGAAAAAACGCTTGAAACCAGGGTGCAATTTTGAACATGACAGAACCGAATGTGACCGTCGAGTTGGCGCAACAGCACGGTTTGAATGCTGAAGAGTATGCGCGCATTCTGCAAATCCTCGGCCGCACGCCGACATTTACCGAGTTGGGTATTTTTTCCGTGATGTGGTCGGAGCATTGCAGCTACAAAAATTCCATCGCGCAATTGAAAAAACTGCCGCGCGAGGGCAAAGCGCTGTTGGTGAAGGCAGGCGAAGAAAACGCCGGCGTTGTCGATATTGGCGACGGCCTGGCGATTGCTTTTAAAATTGAAAGCCACAATCATCCCTCGGCGGTGGAGCCCTATCAAGGCGCGGCCACGGGTGTTGGTGGAATACTGCGCGACATTTTTACCATGGGCGCGCGCCCAATCGCCGCGTTGAATTCGTTGCGCTTCGGCAGTCTGGAGGACAGCCGCGTGCGTTATCTTGTCAAAGGCGTGGTTAAAGGCATCGGTGATTATGGCAATTGCTTTGGCGTGCCGACCGTTGCCGGCGAGGTTTATTTCGAAGATTGCTATCGCGATAATCCGCTGGTTAATGCGATGGCGGTTGGTCTCGTTAAACACGATCGCATCGCCAAGGCCGTTGCAGCCGGGGCGGGCAATAGTGTCATTTTGATCGGCTCGGCAACCGGCCGCGACGGTATTCACGGCGCAACGTTTGCCAGCGAGGAAATCTCAGAGGAAAGCGAAAGCAAGCGCCCGCAGGTGCAGGTCGGCGATCCTTTCGCCGAAAAACTTCTGCTCGAAGCCACCTTAGAAATGATTCGCGCCGATTTGATCGTCGGCATTCAAGACATGGGCGCCGCCGGCATCACGTGCTCAACCTCGGAAATGTCGGCGCGCGGGAAACACGGCATGGAAGTCAATCTTGAAAAAGTGCCGTTGCGCGAAGCGGGTATGATGCCGTATGAGATCATGCTGTCGGAATCACAAGAACGCATGCTAGTGGTGGCAAAACCCGGCAATGAGCAGGCGATTGCTGATATTTGCCGCAAATGGGATTTGCATGCGGCAAAGATTGGCGAAGTAAAATCGGGCAATGTGCTGCATGTCAAAATGAATGGACGGATTGTGGCTGAGATTCCTGCTGAAACTTTGGTGTTGGGCGGCGGCGCACCGGTTTACGTGCGGGAAGCAAAGGCGCCGGCTTATCTGAAAACGACGCGCGCGTTCGAGGCGGCGACGCTCCGTCCTCCGAAACATCTCGATGAAACACTGCTGCAGCTTCTCAGCGCGCCGAATATTGCGAACAAGCGTTGGATTTACCAACAATATGATTCCACCGTGCGCAGCAACACCGTGATTATGCCCGGCGGCGACGCGGCGGTGATTCGCATCAAAGGAACAAGAAAAGCCATTGCACTCAAAACAGATTGCAATGGCCGTTATGTTTATCTCAACCCTCGCCGGGGCGCGGCAATTGCCGTCGCCGAGTCGGCGCGCAATGTGGCCGTCACCGGCGGACGGCCGGTTGCGATCACAAACTGTTTGAATTTTGGCAACCCCTACAAACCGGAGAATTACTGGCAATTTCAAGAAGCCATCGCCGGCATCGGAGAAGCTTGCCGCGTGCTGGAAACGCCGGTGACCGGCGGCAATGTGAGTTTTTATAATGAGAGTCCGACGGCTGCGGTTTATCCGACTCCGGTGATTGGTATGCTCGGGATTTTAGATGATGTCGCATACGCGACGACGGCGAGCTTCAAACAAGCGGGCGATGAGATTGCCTTACTCGGCACAAATCTTGAAGAAGTGGGCGGCAGCGAGTATTTGAAAGTCATTCACGGTCAGGTTGCCGGCGATTGCCCGGCGCTCGATCTGCAAAAGGAAAAAGCCGTGCAGTCCGCCTGCCTTGCACTCATTCATCAGCGTTTGCTCAGTTCGGCGCACGATGTTGCGGATGGGGGATTGGCGGTTGCGCTGGCAGAATGTTGCATCCTGAATGAAGAACGTTCGTTTGGCGCAGAAATCACGCTGCCCAAATTCCAACGCGCGGATTTTGCGTTGTTCGGAGAAAGCCAATCATTAGTTGTAATTTCGTATACGCCGGTGCAGCGCAGGCAGATCGAAGCAATTTGTGCGAAACATCGCGTGCCGCTTACAGTTTTGGGGAAGGTCGGGGGCGAGGCGCTGCAAATTTCTTCATTACTCAAGGCTTCATTGTCGACATTGCGTGAACATTATTTTCAGGCTCTCGCAGAAAAGATGGAAAAGTTGTAA
>QEVD01000626.1 GCA_003576975.1 Candidatus Zhuqueibacterota bacterium | reverse complement strand
GTGTAGGAGATGGTTGGGAAGTGCCGCGCCGACAAAACCGGCAGGATGGGTGATCATGAGATCAACATAACTATCGTTATCATAGTCCGCCCACGCGCATGACCAGCCGCGATTTTCGGCAAATAGGCCGATTGCGCCCGAAGTAATCGCGGTGAACGTGTCATTGCCGTCATTGCGATACAACACCGAGCGTGCGCCGGAATAATAACAATCGAGATCGCCATCATTATCATAGTCCGCCCAACTGACGCCGGCAGCAAGCCCTTGCACCAATCCCGCGCCAATGCCGTGGTTTTCGACGCGGGTGAAGTTGCCGTTTTCCTCGTTGCGATACAGCTTGTCGCGGCTGGCAAACAAATCAAGATCGCCGTCATTGTCGTAGTCGATCCAGGCGCAGCCGTTGTACCCCGCAGCGCCCAGGTCTTGCGCGATGGGATTGGCGCTATCACTGACGCGGGTAAAATTCTGTGCCCTTGTGGAGCTCGCAAAAAGCAATGCTGCAAAAAACAAAACGGCGAGCCGGGCGGGATGACTAGCGTGTTGGGCGCGGGAGAAGCAGTCTTGATCGCGCATACTTGATCTCCTGAAATGGGTGAAAAGAGAGACGCTCATAATGTTGCTGACAATAGCAAGATTTTAGCGATGTCTCAATCACCCGATCAGGTAGTTTTAAAAATGTGGGAAATCAGGGGGGAGCAGAGTTCTTTTGCGGCGGCCACGCTGTGACAGAACATTGCCGCTCAGCGGTTTGGGCTGTCAGGATTCACAAAAAGGCGTTGTTCAAACGCTTTGGCGATGGCTTCCGCTTGGGTGTGGACGTGCAGCAATTCGTAAATTTTTTTGATGTGACATTTCACCGTGTTTTCGCTGATAAACAACTCTTCGCCGATCGTGCGATAGCTTTTGCCTTCGCGCAGCTTCATAAGAATTTCCTTTTGCCGCGCCGTAAGCTCAGGGCCTGTGCTCTGGTTTTGAAATGAGTTGACCACCAACCGCGCGATTTTCGTGCTCATCGGCGCGCCCCCGGCCACGGCTTCTTTAATGCTGTCGAGCAAGACCGCCGGCGGCGTATGTTTGAGCAAATAGCCGCTAGCACCCGCCCGCAAAGACTCGAAGATCAGTTCATTGTCTTCGTAAATCGTCAGCATCAACGCGTCGATCTCCGGCCAGCGTTGTTTGAGGCGGCGCACGCCCTCGATGCCGGACATGCGTCCCGGATGAAATTTGATGTCCATCAAAATCACCTCGGGCAAATCGTGCTCAAGACGGCTCAACGCGGTTTCGCAATCCGCATAGGCGCCGGTGCAAATGAAGCCGGGAGCATTGCCGATGATAATCGCCAGACTCTCGCGAATATCGTTTTCGTCTTCAGCGATGGCTACACGAATCATACGCTTGCCACTGTTTTACCGTTTTGGAGGCGGACAGGATTGCCGTTTTTGTGAGGCTCGAACCTCTGCGGCTGATTAATTTTTCCGGTGAAACGAATTGCTGTGCCCTTGCCGGGGCGCGAGATGATCTGCAACCCGCCCTGAATTGCAGCGGCGCGCGCCTGCATGTTGCGCAAGCCTTTGCCGCGCGGATTCATGCCCATCTCGAAGCCCTTGCCGTCGTCGTGCAGAGTGACGCTATAACCGCCATTTTCGCGCGCAAACGTACAGGTGACGTTGCGGCAGTCCTCGCGCGTGTGCTTCAAAATGTTGTTCATGCCCTCTTTAAAAATACAAGTTAAATTTTGGCGCGTTTCCATGGATAAATGGGTATGCTCCAACTCGGCAGAAAGCCCGGTGAGGCAAAAGCGAATGCCGGTGCGGTCAAAGAGTTTGTCGCCAAAATCTTTGAGTTTGAGCGCGGTATCGTGCAGCGTGCTTTCTTCGGGATCGAGCGACCAGATGAAGTCGCTCATGTCCTTGTGCAAGCTCGCTGCAACGTTCATGATGCGGCTGAGATAGTCGTCAATGTCCCGGTTGTTTTGGTGCAAACGGGATTGCAGCACGCCGCAGAACAACGAAATTTTCGTGAGTTTGTGGCCGGACTCGTCGTGAAAATCCGCTGCGATTTGTTTGCGCACGCGCTCGCGTTCCTCCAGTTTGGCCTGCGCCACAGCCTGAAAACGCGCCAACTGTTCTTCATTTTTAATGCGCGCGATTTCCGCGGCGCGTTCCCGCTCCTGCCGCAGGCGCGCGCGATGCCAGCCCGTAATCAACAGAACGAATGCAAGGCCGGCTGCGCTATAAAACCACCAGGTTCGCCAAAACGGCGGCGTGATGATGAGTTTTCATTCCAAACACCTTCGCCGTTTGAGCCTTTCACACGGAAAACGTAGGCGCCGGGTTGCAGTCCGGTGTAACTTGCCGTGTTTTGCGTGCCGCTGTAAATCCAATCGCGATCCAATCCCTCCAGGTGGTAAGCATATTCATTCTTTTCCGGATGCGAATAATTCAGCGCGGCGAATTCGAAGATGAGAAAATTACTGTCATGGGGCAAACGCAGCGCCTCCGCATTGCGTTGATTTTGTCGGAATGCCAGCGTTTGGTCAAAAGTTTTTACTGCGGTGAGCACTACTGGCGGCACCAACGTGTTGTGCACTGTCCTCGCCGGATGGAAACGATTAATGCCGTTGATGCCGCCCCAAAACATCTCACCATTTTCGTTTTTGAAATAAGCGCCGACATTGAACATGTTGCTTTGCAACCCATCGGAAATGTCGTAGTTGCGAAACGTTTCCGTTCGCGTATCGAAGCGCGTCAGGCCTTTTTTGGTGCTCAACCACAGCCCACCGGCCTGGTCTTCCAGAATGCCGCAGATGACGCCGTTCGGCAGGCCGTCTGCTTCGGTATAATTCTTAAACGTATTGCCGGGGCGCTGGAGTTTGCTCAGGCCGTCGCTCGTGCCGGCCCATATATTTCCGGCGCTGTCCGAGTTTGCTCAGGCCGTCGCTCGTGCCGGCCCATATATTTCCGGCGCTGTCCAAGTGAATCGCATAAACATAATCGTTGCTCAAACTCGCAGGATCAGCAAGGCGGTGGCGGTATTTTTCGAAGGTTTCGGTTCGGCGGTCGAATTTATTCAACCCGGCGTAGGTGCCGAGCCAGAGGTTGCCGTCGTTATCTTCCGAAATGGCATGAATAAAATCGCTGCTGAGGCTCGCAGAATCAGCCGCATCGTGCTGATAGCGCATGAATTGTTTGCGCGCGCGATCAAAGCGATTCAAGCCGCCGCCATCTGTGCCCACCCACAGCGTGCCGGCGCGATCTTCATAAACGACATTGACATTGT
>QEVD01000625.1 GCA_003576975.1 Candidatus Zhuqueibacterota bacterium | reverse complement strand
AATACCGAAACGCTGCAAATTTCTCGCCCCCGCCAGGCCTGAAGGCCCGGCGCCGATGATCACATATTTGTCGATCAGATGAATTCTCCCTCACCCGGCCCGGAACGGCATCATAAAGCTGATAAAAAACCGATTGAAATAAAAACAAAAATCTCTTGATTGCAATGATACTTATTTTATCTTGTCAGCACTTCTTTCGGCGGTTAAATTAGACAACAATTGGGTAAAAGCTTCACTCTTCACTCTTCACTCTTCACTCTTCACTCTTCACTCTTTTTATTTCGCGCCTCGGCGCGACGAGGTTCTTTTTGGGAAAACGCAAACCGGGACAACCCTAGTCCAGGTTGCCCCGCCGCGAGTTCAGCGCAAGCTGAACGTTCCGGGCATCGCCACGCTTACAGGTTCTCAGGCCAATGCAAGCGCGCGAACGGTTTGCGGAAAACATGGTAATCAAATGCCTTTCAAAACGCAACAAGGAGGTGCGGGACTGGTTCACGATCGGTTTCGAACAAACACGACGGATGAACCACTTCAAACCAAAGGAGAAAAGAGATGACGAAAAAACTTCCGCGCTTGCTTTTGATTGGCGCATTCGCGATTCTGGTTCTCGCCTCCACGATGGGCGGGCACATTCCGATCACGCACAATCACAACAACTCCATTTGCTGGGGCTATGCCCAAGGCCGCGCCTTTGGCAAAGACGATGATGATGACGAATGCCCGGCTTCTGAAACTTGGGCGAACGCGATTGATGAAAACTATTTTCCGTTTACCGCAAGCTCGACCCTCAGCGGCCTGCAAGTGGGCGATATTGTAGTGTGGGCGGAAAACGGCGTGCGCGCCGGCTTGCAAGGACACGCGGCTTACGTGACTGCGATCAACGGCAGCGGCTTCAGCAACATTTCAGTTCGACAAGTGCCGTATGAAGGTG
Source organism: Candidatus Zhuqueibacterota bacterium (assembly GCA_003576975.1). Taxonomy (GTDB): domain Bacteria; phylum Zhuqueibacterota; class Zhuqueibacteria; order Zhuqueibacterales; family Zhuqueibacteraceae; genus Coneutiohabitans. Next base: position 1,467 of record QEVD01000625.1, on the reverse strand, counting down.
GAAGCCCAGAAAACAAGACAGTGGCTCAAGTCGTCACTTGGCAAGGCAGCAACCCCGTTGGCTATCATCGCGGCGGCACGCAGACGGTCGTGCTCACGTTCAAAAACAGCTTCAACGGCGGCACGATGTACGTGGGCAAAGATAAATTCGGCGAGTGGATTGAAGTTTACACGCAGCCAAGCGCTTCGAAATCCTATGCGCCATACAGCCAGCTTCAGTTCAAGGCCATTACACCGCAGTGGTATGGCGGGTATAAATGGATTTTTCAGGGATGGAGCAATGGACCAGCTACATTGGAGCAAACCATCAACGTACCCTCCAATGATCAAACCTACACAGCGAATTTTTTGGCTGAGTACCACGTCATCGCCCAAAACCAATTCGGCTCCTGTGTTTCTGGGAATCCAGGAACAATCAAAGTCGGCGGCACCAACCGTTCTTCGCCGTATGATGAAATCGTGATGCAGTATAATTCTACAACCCTCGAAGCCATTGACCAAACCTACAACGGCGTCGAATACGATTTCACGCAATGGTCGGACGGCAACACTTCGCGCCAACGCACGGTGCAGCCCAACGGCAACGTGACGCTCACAGCCAACTTCACGGTTGACCGCCCCAAGCCCATGAGCGATTACAATCTCCACGTCAGCAGCAGCGCGGGGCAATATATTTCCTTTGCATGGAATCAACATCCCGACGCCAACGTGAAATACCAAGTGTGGCGCAGAGAGAAGCCGGCGGGCGGCTACCTTGGTCCGCCGGTTCTGTTGACCACGTTGAACAATAACGTGACCTCGTGGACCGATTATGATTATTTGATGACCAGCGGCTACACCGACGATTTGGTGGAGTACGATATTCGCAGCCATTATTCTTGCGGCGGCGTGACCAAGTCGGCGTATGAAAACTACATTACGGTGTTTGGCGACGGCGGCATTATTCCCAAGGCGGCTTCTGCGGATGAGGCAAGCCAGAATCCGAAGCAATACGGCCTTTCAGCTCACCCCAACCCGTTCAATCCTGCGACCACGATTAGCTACCAACTCGTCGAAGATGCCATGATTTCTTTGGCGATCTTCGACATGAACGGCAAGCTCGTGCGCAGCCTTGTCGAAAGTGAAAAGTCTGCCGGGCATTACAGCATCCGGTGGAACGGTGCGAACGATGCCGAACAAAAAGCCGCGAGCGGGCTATATGTCTATCGCCTGATCGCAACGCCGGTCAACGGCGGCCAAACGTTTCGCGCTTCCGGGAAGCTTTTGTTGACCAAGTAAAGGGTCTCAATCAATTTTGGCCGCGGCCGCAATGGTCGCGGCCAATTTTATTTTACACCCAAAGAATTCGAAACGCCCATGAACACATATAAAAACGAAACACTGAGATTGCTGCTTTTTGCAGCCTTGCTTGGTCAAATGACGATTGCAAGCTGCAAGAAGAAGCCAACAGAACCGGTTGAACAACCAC
>QEVD01000624.1 GCA_003576975.1 Candidatus Zhuqueibacterota bacterium | reverse complement strand
GGATTTCATCGGCATTTTTGAAGTGATGAACGATTTGCCGGTGACGATTCGCACGCTCGATCCGCCGTTGCACGAGTTCCTGCCGCACAGCGAACGCGAGCAGGCCGATCTGGCTGCGAAACTTGGCGTTCCCGCGGAGAAGATCAAAGCCAAGGTTGAAGCGCTGCACGAGTTCAACCCCATGCTCGGCCATCGCGGCTGCCGTCTCGGCGTGGTTTATCCTGAAATCACTGAAATGCAAGCGCGCGCGATTCTTGAGGCCGCCTGCGCAGTCGCAAAACAAGGCAAGAAAGTTTTGCCGGAGATCATGATTCCGCTGGTCGGGCATATCAACGAGCTGAAGCTGCAAGCGCAGATCGTGCGTGAAACCGCGGCCAAAGTTTTTGCCGAGCAAGGCACGAAAGTCGATTATCTCGTTGGCACGATGATCGAGCTGCCGCGCGCGGCAATCGTAGCGGATCAAATCGCTCAGGAAGCGGAGTTCTTCAGCTATGGCACGAACGATCTCACGCAAACCACGTTCGGCCTCTCGCGCGACGATGCCGGTAGATTTTTGCCGTTCTACGTCGAGCACGAGATTCTGCCGTATGATCCTTTTCAAACGATCGATGTCGAAGGCGTCGGCGAGTTGATGAGGTGGGGCGTGAAGCGCGGGCGCGAGACGCGGCCCAAGCTCAAGGTCGGCATTTGCGGCGAGCACGGCGGCGACCCGGCCTCCGTGAAGCTTTGCCACAAACTCGGCTTGAACTACGTGAGCTGCTCGCCGTTCCGCGTGCCGATTGCACGACTGGCCGCGGCGCAAGCAGCGTTAGAAGAAGTAGATAAAGACTAATCGTCTTTGTTTAATTGCAGAAAAAGAAAATCGCCCGCTTGTTGGAAAACCGGTGGGCGATTTTGGTTTTGAATCGGAATTCAGAGATGACCTGTCTCTGTCATCAATCCTCATTCATGTCCGCAGAAGCTGGTCGCTCAAAGTGGCAAAAACAGTACACCGTTAATTAATTCTTCTGGCTCCACGGCTTTGGCGACAATTTCCAAATCACGAATACAAGTCCCAATCGGAACGCGCATTTGATGCGCATAAATCACCCCGGCAAAAAACCGCCCCGTTCTTTGTCGTCCTGTAGCCTCCGCAAGCAAATCATCATCTTGCGAGAAAAGCACACGCCCGAGATCACCCGCGCGATCCAACAACTCCGAATCTGCCAACTCTGCCGAGCCATCTTCGTAGGCCGTGACCACATCAATGTCGTGTAGCCGCAAACCAACGGTGATCGCTTTGGGTACGTGTTGATCCATGTAAAAAGCGATTGCCATCAGATCAGCCCTTTGGCTTTAAGCCGATCGACAAGCGGAGGGCGCGGCGTCCTGCGTTCAACGCTGTTCACAAATTCAAGCCGGCGTTCAATGTCTTGATCAAGCTCTTCGCGATGATCCCAGTAGTAAGCAAGCGCCGAGTAAATTTGACCCAAGGTCAGATACGGATGTTGAAAATAAAGCTCCTCGGGGCTCCAACCGTAGGCGTTCTTTTCCAAAACCAGTTCGACGACTTTCATCGTTGTTCCTGATATGACCGGTACACCGACATCATCAAGAGTGATGTGTACATAATTTGTTTCTGTAACAGGCATAGACGCCTCGCTTCGATCATTTTTTCTGGAATTCATTGAATCGTCGAGATGCATTCAATCCCACTTTATCCAGTAATTTTATCGCGCATAATATAGCAAGAAATTCCGGTATTTCAAGCACGAAGAACTTTGCTCGAGAGCCAGCGCTTCACTCTGAAAACAATTCTTTGCAAAATGTCCGAGTAATTCTTGTTTCAGACCACATGAAAAACCGATACTGTGTTTTTTTCGGCTACCGCAGTTTTCTAAAGGCATCTATTATTGTTCCAACCTCCTCCTCCCCCAACGTGCGGGCATCCAGCCACACGCAATCATCCTGCACATAACCGATAATTGGAGTCTCTGCCAGGCGCAGGGCCTTTGCCAATTTTGCCGCGGAGAGATTGGTACTGCGGACGGTCACGGCAAAGCTGGGAATTTTCTCGATTGGCAAAGCGCCGCTGCCAGCCTCACTCGCAGTGGCGACGACTTCGAAAGAAAAACTCTCATCGCTGATAGCACGCAAACCATCGCACAAACGCTGTGCACGCTGTTTTACCAGCGTAACATCTTCAGTCAGCATGTGAATGACAGCATGTTGTTCGCGCAGACTCTCAGGATGCAAAAACAAGCGGATTTTTTTTGAGGCGTTGAATCAATTCTTTCCGGCCCACAATCAAGCCGCATTGCGGCCCGCCCAGAATCTTGTCGCCGCTGAACGTCACCAGATCAACTCCGGCCTGAATGCTTTCGGAAACGAATGGCTCATAAGGCAAACCCCATTGCCGCAAATCAACCAGCACACCGCCGCCCAAATCATGAACCAAAACCAGGCCGTGACGGTGCGCCAGCTCAACCAGATCCTTGAGCGCCACTTCATGCGTAAATCCGAGAATGCGATAATTGCTCGTGTGCGCCACCAAAATGCCCGCGCTTTTCGGTGTAATCGCTGCGGCGTAATCCTGCAGCTTGGTTTTGTTGGTGGTGCCGATCTCGACCAGCTTTGCGCCGCTTTTTTTCACCACTTCCGGCATGCGAAACGCGCCGCCAATTTCCACCATTTGCCCGCGCGAGAGCATGATTTCTTTTTTATCGGCGATGGTATTCAATGCCAACAAAACCGCGGCCGCGTTGTTATTCACCACACAAGCCGCTTCCGTGCCGGTCAATTCGCGTAGCACGTTCTCAACATGAAGATGGCGATCGCCGCGCTTGCCCGTTTCCAGATCGATTTCCAAATTGCAGTAGCCCGGAGCAATATCCCGCAATGCTGCCAGCGCGGTTTCGGATAACACCGCGCGACCCAAACCGGTGTGCAAAATAATCCCGGTGGCATTGATCACTTTTTTAAGGCGAGGCGCCAGCAGCTTCTGCGCCTGGGAAACCGTCAATTCGACCGCCTGTGCGAGTACCGCTAACTCATCCGCTTGCGCCGGTGGTTGGGTTTGCCATTGTGCGCGCAACTGCGCCACTGCCCGTCGTGCGCATTCCGCTAGAAATTCCGGCGCGAGGCGCGCGCGCAGAGGCGTGAGGCGATCATGCTGTAAAATCTTATCCACCGCCGGCAACAGGCGCAACGGTTGATCATCTCTCATGATTTTATTTGACACATTTTTCTCCGTATAGAAAAACGTTGTGAAATATATTACCATGCCGCCGCTGAAAAGCAAGCAAAAATCTCGCGGCAGCCTTGACTCTTGATAAAAGGTGTGACATATTCCGGCGTTATCCTGTCGTTTTCAGAAAATTGCCGGTTTGCCGCAACGCAGGATCGCAATCAACGATTTGGCAAAGCGCCACGTCGCTTTTGGTTTATCGTATATAGATTGCTTAGGAGGACGCCATGTTTTGTCCCAACTGTCGCTCGGAATATGTTGACGGAATCACGGAGTGCTCGGATTGCCATATTCCTTTGGTTGAGGAATTGCCGGAAGAAATGGAACCCGAAAATCTTCCAGCTTATGTCAAAGTTCTCGTCACATTCAATTCCGCTGATCTCGTTGTCATCAAATCATTGTTGGAAGGCGCCGGCCTCGATTATTACATCGAGGGCGAGAACTTTCATTATCTCGGCGTGCCGCCGGCGCAATCGGTTAAACT
>QEVD01000623.1 GCA_003576975.1 Candidatus Zhuqueibacterota bacterium | reverse complement strand
TGGAAGTTTGTGATCTTTGTTTGCATATAGCGGCCACAATCATTGGTGATTGTGGCCTTTTGTTTTTGCTGCGGCTGATTCGCGAGGGATAGAGAATGGAGCGAGATGGCACCCATCACCATGAGCCATGAGGACATTGCTTCATATCTTCGCATCATTAACGCCAGCGTTGAGGCGAAAGAATTCAGCGAAGGAATCGCGGAAGGTGTTGAGCTTGAAGCCGTGTTCAAAATTCGCATTCCGATGGATCACGCGGAGGAAATCGAAGCGCCGCTCAAAGGCAGTTTCCGCAGGCGCGAATGGAGAAGATTGTCTAAACAACTCCATTGTCTTTTGGATCAGCGTCATGAACTACTGCAACACTCTCGAGCAATTCTGGCAAGATCATCTTGCCCCCAAATCTCCTTCCGCTCCCACCGTCATTTCCACCTTTGCTGGTTGCGGCAGCTCTTCGCTCGGGTATGCCATGGCCGGCTTTCGTGAATTGCTGGCAGTCGAATGGGACGAGCATGCCGCAGCAACCTTCAAGGCGAACTTTCCTGAAGTGCCTTTGTATCAGGGCGACATTGCCAAGCTTTCGGTGGAGTGCACCTGCTCCCACGATACTCAAAACGGTAAGTGTGTCCGCCACCTTCGGCGCGGGCTTGATGATGCCCGATGAAGACCGTTATGTTTCGATTGCCGAACTCAAACGGCTCGGCTCGTTTCCGGATCAGTTTCAGCTCGAAGGTTCATTCGAAGAACGCTGGGCGCGCATTGGCAATTCGGTGCCACCCTTGTTGATGCGCGCCATTGCGCTTCACATCAAAAATGAAATTCTGGATCGGGTCCATACTTGTGCTGCACGGAAAGCTGCAGCATGATTTCACTTGTCAACACGAAAGGGCGCAAGCATGCGTGATGGCAGAGACGCAAATGGGAAATTCGTCAAGGGCACGCCCAAAGCCGTGGTCGAGGCGGAATGCAAGCGCATCGAGTCGGAACTCGCCCTGCACAAAGCCGGTCTCAAGCGTTTCGGCGAAGACCCGCGCGCTGCCGAATTTCTCACGGTGGCAGAACTCACCGAACAAGTGCTCAACTCCCGCCAGCATGAAGTCACCAAGGAGACTATTGCACGAAACCGCCATGCCATGAAGCTTTTCATCGCGGCGATTGGCAAGCAAACGCTGGTTTCAGAAATCAAGCCCTTGCACTTCGATCAATTTCGGAATGCGCGCTTTGAGGCCATGAAGCAGCTCTATCAAAAGCATGGCTGGGCATGGAATGAAGACAAGGTCAAGCGCGGCTGGAACAAGGAGATTGAGAACATCAGAACGGTTTTGAAGCTGGCAGTAAAGAAGGGGCTTATGCCGCTGCACTATTTGCCCAAGCTCGAAAAACTCAAAGTCGATCGCCGGCGCCTGCCGATGTTCTTGAACAAACAAGAAGTCAATGATATGGCCGCGCAGCTTTCCGGTGAGACGGCTTTGGCGTTCTGGATTATTCGCTACACCGGCGCCCGGCGCAGTGAAATCGCGCGCAAGTTCATCGGTGATGAGCGTGGCCTCAAGTGGAAGGATATTGATTGGACGCGCAACACCATCCGCTTATATGCCAAGAAAAAAGAACGCCTGGTGCCCATGCACCCCAAATTGAGGGAGTTGCTCGAGGCAAGAAAGAATGAGATGGGTGAGCAAGCGCAACCGGAAACTCACGTCATCAGCTTGGTACGCGATACGCTTTCTGACTATTTCGCTAAAGCAAGGGTGAAAGCTGGCATCCACAAGCCTGGGGCCGTGCACATTCTCCGGCACACCGCAGCCACCGATTTGCTCAGTTCCGGCGGTAACATCCGCATCGCTCAGGAATTTTTAGGTCACAGCAACATTGCTGTAACCGAAATCTATACTCATGTCATGGAAGGCAGATTGGAAAGCGCAGTTCTGCAAGCCTTTGATTGAATAACTGTTTGTTGTGAACGCCAAATAAAGGAGCAAGCATCATGACCAAATCATCTGTAGACCGCTCAGCGCGAGCAGCCGCGATTTATGCTCTTGAGTTGGAGCAAATCGAGCAAAAGCTGAATGACCTTAAGAAACGCGTGCTCAAATCCCGTCGTGCCGCCAGAAAGCCTGATCAGATTCACTGGGCGCATCTCGGCGACGCCAAGCATGTCAACAGCCTTCTCGAAGAGCTTCTGAGCTTTTGGCAGCCGCGGTTTGAAAATCAGCCTCCTGCTTCATCTCTCCGAAAGTGATACGTTTAGAAAGGTGCAATACCCTTGAACAAACCTAATCCTGTGAGGCCATCATGAATAAATCCGAGACAACCATTGTCCCGGCTGCCAAGTCCGCCTATGCTGTTGAGCTGCAAAAAGTTGAATCCGCCATCAACACGCACTCTAACCGGCTCAAGGTTGCACTCGGAGACGGTACGCTCTCCGATAAGATTCATTGGTCGAACGTGGCTGACTTGCAGCGCTTGAACGTTGTTCTTGAGCGAGCGCTGGAACTGGATTTCCCGCGTATTTCATAACTTTGACTTTCTCATTAACCTTGGAGCACGACCATGCCAAAGCAATCGAACATTTCCATGCCCACCAGCGACCTCTCCAAATTCGACGATGCGGTTTTGGAGGAAGCCATCGCTCTACTCAAAGCCTATCGCTTTCAACGCCGGCAGAAGAGATTTTTGAAATCCGGTGTGCG
>QEVD01000622.1 GCA_003576975.1 Candidatus Zhuqueibacterota bacterium | reverse complement strand
CTGCGCCGGAACATATCCCGCTTCGCGAATGAGTTGAATCACTTCATCCGTCGAGGTTTTGTTGACGAAGTTGGCAGCGGCATGAACGTTCTCTTCCACCAGCGTGCCGCCAAAATCATCCGCGCCGAAGTGCAGGGCGATTTGGCCGATCTTCTTGCCTTCCGAAAACCAGGACGCTTGAATGTGGGAAAAATTGTCGAGATAGATGCGTGAGAAGGCGATCATTTGCAGATAACGCGTGGGCGTCGCATACGTCGGAATGATTTTTTCCAGCGGAGTGTTGCCCGGCTTGAAGCTCCACGGAATGAACGCCGTGAACCCGCCGGTTTCATCTTGCAGTTGGCGAATGCTGTCGAGATGGGTGATAATATCTTCATCGGTTTCGAGATGGCCGTACATCATCGTCGCCGTGGTTTTGTAGCCGAGCAAATGGGCTTCGCGCATGACATTGAGCCAGTCGGCGGACGAGCCTTTTTTACTGCTGATTTTTTTCTTCACCCGGTCGGAAAGAATCTCCGCGCCGCCGCCGGGAATCGTGTTCAATCCGGCAATTTTTAGTTGTTGCAACACCTCGCGCAGTGAGAGTCCTGAAACCTCGGCCATGCCGAGAATCTCGGAGGTTGAAAAGAAATGGGGATGAATCTCCGGCACTTCCGCGCGCGTGCGCCGCACCAACTCGAGATAATAAGCGCGCGTGCGCCGCACCAACTCGAGATAATAATCGAACGGCAGTTTGGGATTCACGCCGCCTTGCAGCAGAATCGTGCTTACGCCTTTTTGCGCCGTTTCCTTGAATTTCTGAATCATCTCATCGACCGAATAAGTATAGTTATCCGCCTCGCCTTCGTGCCGATAAAACGCGCAAAAGATGCAATCGATGTTGCAAACGTTGGTGTAATTTGGATTGGTATCCACGACGAAAGTAACCACTGGTTCGGAATTTTTCACGCGGCGAATGGTATCCGCCGCCGCGCCCAGTTCGAGCAATTCACCGTGCTTGAGAAGCTGTAAACCTTCTTCGGGCGAGAGCCGCTCGCCGGCGGAGGTTTTGGCGTAGAGGTTGTGAAGAGTCATTTGTAAGTATGTTTTATAAGGTCAAACGATTTTTTCCCATGAATAATTCAAAAATTCACGAGGCGTTAAAATAGGAATACCTCGGAAAGGGTGTAAGACCAGCAAATCAGCGTCTCCGCTCACGATACAGTCGGCATTGCCGCTCACCGCCAATTCCAAAAATTTATTGTCTTTAGAATCGCGACAGTCGGTAATAGTCTCCGTAGGCGCCTTGAGCAGGGCTTCTCGTAACATTGTTGCAAGCAACTGAATTCTCTCTTCCTCCGTCACATACTTATTAAACCCTTCCCGCCGCAGAACCTCATTTAGTTCAGTTATTGTCGGCAGTGAAAAGAGTAATTTTCTCCACTGGCGGGCGCGCGGTCCAGAGCTTGGCGTGAGATCGACTTCTTCAGCAACGAGGCACTAACAAGTGCATTGCTGTCGAAGACAAAATGCAGGTCAGCGCTCATGGAGAAGTGTGTTCAAAATCTCGGGGGTCAAACCGCGTGCTTGCGCTTTGTCACTGATTTCATCCAACAAGATATTCAAAGGCTTGGATGATGCGCCAAATTCGCGCAACCAAAGACTCAGCAGTAGTCGCATTTTCTTTTGGTCTTCTGCGGAAGCAGACGCATAGATTTGCGCAGAATCCGTGTCGAGCGAAATGCTAATTGTTTCTGTCTGCATTGTCATTACCTTGTTTTCAATAATGCAATCGATTTTGTTCTTCTTTATAATATGGTTTTCGACGCCAAATGTGCAAGTTGTTTTTGCTGCGACACCGTTTTCAACGATCACGGTCAGCGCCAGGCCTGTTGTCGATTCGTTATTGATTCGGAGACGCGAAATTCAAACTCGATAACCAGTAGACGCATCCAGTTTGTGGACACAGATAGCATTTTTGTAGTGATAACCTCAATATCCCTCCACCCCTTTAATCTCCTCCAACTCTGCTACATTGATGTAAAGCTCCGTCGTCGTCAAAACGGGAATCTTGCGGTCGTCGTCGGTAATGTGGACGATGAGCCGGCCTTTTTGGTTGTACAAGCCGGGCGTCTTCATCTGCGGTTCAACCACAAGACAGTTGAATTTGCCCGCCCTCACTTTGATTTTTTCGCGGCGATACACGATAATTTTCAGCGGTAGAATCTTGCCGTTGTCATAATTGTCGACAAAGACGGTATCGCCCGGCGCGAGCTTTTGCGTGCGAATGTAGTAAAACGCTGAAACGACATCCTGCACGAACAGCGGAATGGCGACCGTGTCGCGCTTGCTGTTTTTCGTGGTGATCGCCAGGCCCCGCTCCAGATCGAAATCCACGACACGATCATCGCGAAAACTGCCTTCGCGCTGCTGCTTTTCATAGCGCCAGGTGAAAATGCCGTCAACATCGACGAACGAGCCGAGCTTGTCTTCGACTTTATAGAATCTCGAAAAGAAAGAATTCGTCCAGGCCTCCCACAAGAGATGATAACACGGACGGCCATTCACGTTCACGATTTCGGGAATGGACATTTTTGCCCGCACAATATAACTTAATTCTTCGCCGACATTGAATGCGCGGTTGACGATAACGCGCAAGGGCGCTGCGTTATTGCTGGAATCGGCGCCGTTGGCAGAGTTGCCATGTTGAGAAAATAACGCCGGCGCCGGCAGGGAAAAAAGAACAGCAAAGCTCCAAACCAATCCCGGCAGCTTGATACGCATGTACGTCCTGTGCTTCATAGCATCTCTTCAATTTTGAATATCGCCTGCTCGATGGAAATCGCGCGCATACATGCGCACACGCGCTCTTGCGATTTGCGGCAGCGAAAACATTCTTCTTGTTGCGACATCAACACATCGGCGCGGCAGCCATACGGGCCCCAACGTTCGGGCCGGCATGCCGTAATCGGCGGATAAAACGCTGTCACCGGCGTTCCCACCATGCGCGCCAGATGCAAAGGCCCGCTGCTGTTTCCCACGAACAACGCGGCGTGGCGAATGACGCCCGCCAATTCTTTCAACGTTAAACGGCCGGCCAGATCAATCAGTTTCTCGCCGGCCAATTGTTGAACTTGTTGCGTGAGTGTTTGTTCACTCTGATGGCCGGTCAAAACGACTTGATATTTTTTTTCGGACACAAGATGTTTTGCCAAAGCCGCAAAATGTTCCGGCGGCCAATCTCGCGCCGAGCCGCCGCTGCCGGGATGCATGATTACAAATTTTTCATCAAGGCCGGTTGCCGCTAGTTTATTTACAAGCGCTGCCTCAACTTCATCATCGAAGCGGATTTGAAACTCAACTTCCGCATCGTTGATGCCCAGCGGCGCGAGCAATTGCAAATTGAATTCCGCTTCATGCCGCGCCGCATGTTTGCGATGTTCATAAATCCTGCGATTGTACAGCAGGCTGTACCAACGATATCCCGTGCCTACGCGCAACGGAATTCCCGCTTGCATAAAAGCCAGCGCCAACGCCGGGCGGGGATAAAGCGCGATCGCCGCATCGAACGAATATTGACGCAACAGTTTTGACAAAGCGCCAGCCTCATTCACCTCCCGCATCGAACGAATATTGACGCAACAGTTTTGACAAAGCGCCAGCCTCATTCACCTCATCAATGCGAATGATGCCGTCAACCGCGGGATGCATCTCCAAAATATCGGCGGTATAATTCCGCGCGAGAAAATGAACTTCAGCAGCCGGAAATGCCTTCTTGATCGCGGTGGCAACGGGCGTCGATAAAATCACATCACCCAGGCGGTCCGTGCGCGACAGTAAAACCCGCTGCAACAAACTCACGTCGTTTCCCGGCGATGATTTTGCACGAGATTCACGATTGCGGGCATGACGCGATCCAATTCCTCGGCAATGATATCCGCGCATTCGCGATAAACGGCTTTGCCAAAACCGATGGGGTCTTCGATATCCGGATCATCGGGAATATCATCATTCGCAAAGCGTTTCAACAGAAAAACGTTTTCGCGGTAATTGGGGTATTTGCGCTGCAGGTAATTGACATGCTCATTTGCCATCGCCAGAATCAGATCGGACTTTGCCACCAAGTCCGGCGTGACGCCTTGTGAACGATGGCCATGCAAATCGCCGCCCATTTCTCCGACAACGTTAATAGCGAAATCTGCTGCCGGCATGCCGTTGATGCCCAATGTACCGGCGGATTGAATGTCAACCTCGTCTTGCAAGCGTGAAGGCAGCTTCATGCGCAGCAGCGCCTCCGCCATCGGGCTGCGACAACTGTTGCCGCTGCACACGAAGAGTATATTAAAAGGCTGGTTTGAATTCACGTTTGAATATCTCCGATAGATTTAATGATCGTCTCTTTGGGAATAGCGCCGGCGCGCAGCAAACGCGGCGGATCGATCGTGACATCTAAAATCGTTGAAGCTAAGGAAGTCGAGGCGGCTCCCGAATCTAAAATTAATGGAATCGTCTCGCCGAACTGGTCGGTAATATCTGCAACCGTAAGCGCCGCCGGCCGACCGGCAAGATTGGCGCTGGTTGAAATGATGGGCGCGTTGAGCTGTTCACTCAAAAGCCGCGGCAGCGCGCGCGCCGGCACGCGCACAGCCAGAGTCGAACTGGCCGCAATCAAATTCTGCGGCACTTTTTTCGTCGCCTCGAAAACCAGAGTTAATGGCCCGGGCCAAAATTCATCCATCAACTTTTCCGCCAGCGGTGAAATGAACTTGACCCATCCCGCCAGCATGGCATTGTTGGCAATGATGACGGGCAGCGCTTTTTCGGTAACGCGCTGTTTTAGGACATAGATCTGGTCAATTGCGCCGGCTAATCTGGCATCAACACCGAGGCCATACACCGTGTCCGTGAGGTAGGCAATCACCTGGCCTTCACGCAGCGCGTTGACGGCGAGCGCCAGGCTTTCGGGCTCGGGATGGTCGGCGTTGATTTTTAAAACATTCATTTGGTCGTCTGAAGTTTTTGACGCGTGATCATTGCTTTAACCCGCGTGAACACTTCCTCAACCGTAATCTCTAGCATGCACGCATGCGTTCCGATCGGGCATTCTTTTGAACCGTGCGCGCTGCAAGGCCGGCACGGCAAATCATGCTCGATGACGCCATGCCCTTCACCGTAGGGCGCGAAACCGAAACGCGGCACGGTCGGGCCGAAAATCGTCAGCACTTTGCAATTCGTGGCAACGCCGAGATGCGTCGGTGCGCTATCGTTGCTGATCAAAATCGCGCAACGATCGAGCAACGCGGCGGATTGCCGCAACGACAACATTCCCGCCAGATTAAAACAATTCTCGCCAACAGACTGTTGAATCTCACGGCAAAGCTCAGCGTCACTTTGTCCACCAATCAAAAAAACATTTGCATTTACTTCAGCAATTAATGCGTTTGCAAGTTCAGCGAAACGATCAGCCGGCCAACGCTTCGTCGCCCAAACCGATCCCGGCGCCAGCGCACACCAAATGCGTTTTGAGTCGACGTTTTTTGTTAGTTCTGTGGCTCGCGCGGCATCAGCCTCGTCCCAATCCACCCGCGGCTTAAGCTTCTCCGGAATCTCTCCAAAAGGTCGCAGCAAATCGAGATTGCGCTCGACTTCGTGTTTTTCTTGATAGCGCACACGCTGCGTAAAAAGAAATGCGCCGGCGCTGCGATCAAATCCCACACGCCGCGGAATGCGCGCCAGCCAAACCAACAAGGCGCTGCGCAGTGAGCGATGCGGTACAATCGCGAGATCATAATTTTCTGCGCGCAAGGCTTTTGCAAAACGCCAAAGCGCGTTGGCGCCGCGCTGTTGGCCTCGTTTATCAAAGATCAAAACCCGGTATCAACCTGGCAAGGTGCGAATATCTCATGCGCCGCTTGCGCCAGCGGCGTTGCCAAAATCACATCGCCGATAAAGGCGGTTTGCACGATCAGAATTTTCTTGGGGGCGGATGGCATCACACTCAATCAATGCCCGCCCGAAAACATCACCGCCCGGGCGGTTGCTAATGAAAAGCTCTGCTGGTTATGGCGATGATTCATGCTTCGGGATTAACCGCCCGGGCGGTAAACGGCTGGGTTTTCCACCGCCGGTGCATCCAAAACCAATGATCGGGATAGCGGCGAATATAATCTTCCAAAACCTTGCTCCAGCGCGCGGTGATCTCGCGAATTTTTTCTTCGTCACTCAAGGTTGCGGCAAGGTCATCGAAACGCAAGCACTCACTTTCAATGACATGCGTTCCATCAGCTTGGCGAATCGCGACAACAAACAGAATCGGCGCGCCGCTGCGCAACACGAACGCGGCCGGTCCGCGCGCGGTGGAGGCGGGCCGGCCCAAAAAATCAACAAAAATGCCGGATTGTCCTGCGTCCTGATCCGCGAGAATCGCCACGAATTTTTTCTCTCGCAAAGCCTTCAAAATGCCCTTCATCGCAGAGCCGCGCGGGATGCTGGCCATGTGCATCTGTTCACGCGTGCGCCGAATGAGCTGGTCGGCATAAGGGTTGTTCTGCGCTTGATAGAGAAAAACCATGGGAAAGCGCCGCGCCACCATCGCGCCCATATATTCCCAATTGCCGAAATGCCCGGTCATGCAAATCGCGCCGCGGCCTTCCGCCAGGGCTTGCTGCCAAAGCTGTTCGTGTCCGCTATCACGGAATCTCACAAGCTGATCAAGTTCCTGCGCTGAAAGTTTCGGGAGGCGCAGATATTCCATCATCATCCTGCCAAAATTTTCATAATTGCTGCATGCGACTGCCTGCAATTTTTCGCGCGGCATTTCGGGAAACGCATGCTGCAAATTTTCCAGCGCCACGCGCCGGCGAATGCGCAGAATCGAAAATGTAAATCTTCCCAGGCCCGCGCCGAACGCGAGCAAGGTCCGCCGCGGTACAGCCGCTGCGATTTGCACGAGCAGCAGCAGTCCGAGATATTCCAACAAATGCTTGAGTTTTCGCATGAAAGCACAGGCCACAACAAAATTTAAGTCGAAACTTAGCCAAAAAATGGCTGATTGTCAAACTGAATGTCGGTAATCAAATGTTCACATTGCAATCAAATTTCTTTCGGCTCGGTACTCCGTTGCGTTGGTTCTTAGGAGTATGCACCCGAAATGTCATTCAGAGAATCTTGTGAAATACTCGACATGAGGCCCAAAACTTCACGGGATCCTTCCAGGATGACAAGATACTCGTACAAATCAGCTCAACTCCACCGTCTGGCCAATCTCGCTTTTTGCAATGAATTCGCCGTTTCGCCAAACGCGGAATTTTTTGCCGTTGCGTTCGACTTTGAGCTTCACGCCACGCACCATGACGTCATCCAACACAAACTCCTTCAACTTGAATGGAAACGGAGAAATCGTCACGCCCTCATCGTGCGGGCGAACGCCGCAAATATATTTGATGATGAGATCATTGACCCACGAATGCTGATAATCATCGACCCCGCGATAAATTGCCGGCTTGCCGGTGAACGGATGATAATGTTCAAAACAATTCGGCCGCCGGGGATCGCCTTCAAAAAACATCATGCGAATGAACTTGGTGATGAACGCAACCGCTGCCGCTTGCAACTCTTCATCATTAAAACGAATCGCAGTTTGCGCCAGCGCCTCGGCGAGGTGGCTGTTTGTCATGGGCCAGACGCGGCCATTCCACGGACATTTCATGCGCTTGCCTCTCCATTCCGGCTCGGCGCTGAAAAGCGGATCATCAACGCTTGAAGAAGGCGTCGGAAACGGCGTCCAGAATTCTTCAGGATTACATAAATGTTTTTTCAAACCCGGCAGATGCGCATGCGAGACAATGTCCGTGAAATAAGGATAAAAACAAACCAAAACATCTCTGTTTTCTCATCCCACATGAGCTGCAAAACCGCGGCTTTAATTTTTTCAGCGCCGTGCTGCCAGGCTTTCGCCTCCTCTGCGCGATCGAGTTGCGCGGCCATACGGCTCAACGCGCGCTTTAACTCGTAAATGTAAACCGTCGCATCGACGCCTTTAAGACGAAACACCTCGCCCCAATTGTCATGATCCGCGCGGGGATCAACCGCAAGATAGCGCGACATGAATTCCTGACCGGTTTCGTATTGATTATCGATGTCATACAATCCGCTGTTTTCCGCGTCGCGCTCGCGATCGAAATATTCGGCGTAGCGTTTCAATCCCAGATAAATCGCTGCAAGAAATTCCTGCGAAGGGTGAATGCGCTGGAGTTCAAGCACGGCATTGCCCCAATCGGCATGATAAAACAACTCCTGGCGATAATGATTAACGTCGATATAGCCGCGCAGGCCGCCATCTTCGCGTTGATTATCAAGAAACGTGAGCAAACTGCCGGCTGCCAGCGCAGGATCATGACGCCAGCGATTCTCGCGCATGTGGCACATCGCGCTGTAGGAGATCGGCGCGCGAAAATATTCGATGCCTTCACAAACAAACGGGCGTTGATAATTTCCTTCCTGCACGGATATCGTATTTAAGCGCAAGCCGTACCAGCGATACCAATAATACCGCGTAAAGTATTCATCCGAACTTTGAAATTGCGGGAGCTGTGAGAAATAACTGCGCCAGCTCACCCGGTTCGTTTTAATCGGATGCGAATTCCGCAACGTCTCCGGCAAAATTTTGGGCGGCGCTGTCTGCGGCGCAACAGCCAGTCCAACAACAACACTCTTTTCACCCTCCGGTTTCAAGTTGATTTCCGTATGCAAAGCAAAATAGAGCAAGCCCTCGTTATCAATGCTGCTGATCTTGACCGTATCCGGCAACTTCCCCGCAACAAAAGTCTCGTAAAACGGCGTGAAGCGCCAATGCGGTTGTAACGCCGAACGTTGGCTGAGACTGATGGCATGCGAGGTTACTGCTTGATTCATACCC
>QEVD01000621.1 GCA_003576975.1 Candidatus Zhuqueibacterota bacterium | reverse complement strand
CGAGCGCTTCTGGGAATGCTTTGCACGATGAGTGTTAAAAATTTTCACAATATTTGCGTCTCCCGCTGCCATTGGCGCAACGAAAGCATTTAAGTTCCTGGTCACACATTCTTTGCGGGAGAAATGATTGGGCAAGAAGACAGAAATGGCAAAACCTCGTGAGACGTCCGCAGGAAATCTCCCGAGCTTCATAAAACAGCGGTGGCTGCGGCCCCAATGCCGCCCGTTGCGTGCATGCGCGGACATCATGGGGCGAACGGGATCAAGCAAACATGAAACTTTGCTGGCGATAACCAAAAGCGATACACGCATATGGCTTAGCAATCCTTGCTGAACTGTATTCACGGGTCTGCTCCCTGCATAGCCGCGCGTCGTAAGTCGCCCTAGCATTCCCTTGCTAGACCTGCTACGCGCCGTGGCTTTTCGTTTTTGCAACGAAATCACATGGCATTGTTTCGCACCCGCGGTGGCGTCTATTACCCGCGCTTCATTTCCATTCAGGTCAACTGACCTCATCGTTATTTTTGGGATTGGGGCGAGCTTCCAGCTTGCCTTTCAACAGCGCCGAGGCTATTTTGTTCCGTTCGGTGAAACGCAAGCGGGCAACGCTGGCGAGCGACCCGCCCAGGGATAGCCGAACCCCGAAGCATGTCGGAGGACACTCCTCTTCGAGTGTCCTCTTTTACTCTCATCCCTTCAGACTTTCCACCAAACATGCTTTGGGGAAATATGCCTGGTAAACGCCAACCTCCATTCCTCCACGTCAATGAGATTTCTTTGAAGCTTTCTTTTCCTCCGATAACTTCACCGTCACGGGAACCAGCTTGGGATGAAAATGCTTCGCCACACTCGCATACGCATCCACCAGTTTCAAACTATAGCCCGTGACTTTGCTGACCTCGTGGCGATCAAGACCCTTGCGCAACAACCCCTTCACTTGTTCATACGCTTTGATGTAGCGATCCACCGCGTGCAAGCTGTGATTCGTGCGCGCCGCAATATCGGTGGGATCAATACCTTGTTCATACAAATTCAGAATGATGCCTTTGTGCGTCGGCCGGCTGCCTTGATCGAGAATGTAACCTTTGAGCGGCAAT
The DNA here is from genome assembly GCA_003576975.1 of Candidatus Zhuqueibacterota bacterium. Classification (GTDB taxonomy): domain Bacteria; phylum Zhuqueibacterota; class Zhuqueibacteria; order Zhuqueibacterales; family Zhuqueibacteraceae; genus Coneutiohabitans. The sequence goes on along the minus strand of QEVD01000621.1, from coordinate 1,996 downwards.
AAGTCATCGGGATGTTGCGCTTCATACTCCGCCACATAGCGCCGCATCGTGGTCAGGCTGCGATTCATTAATACACACAATTCCGCTTGCGAAAGCATGCCCCCCTGTTCCCATGCCGACTTGATCAAGCGCGCCATGGTGGCGAGGTCGCGTTCGCGATTGATGCGATAGTTGCTGTTCTTGGTGCCGGCTTTCACAAACACGCGCTGATCCAAATCACTGCCGGTGATCAGCGGCAAATACACCATGATGCTCTCGTAATCTTCCGTGCGTTTGCCATAGCCCGGCTTGCGCACGCTCTTCTTCGTGGTCACCCAACAAATCACGCCGGCTTCAATGCGATCGCGTTTGGGATGATACTCTTCGAAGAGCTGTACGATCTCATCGCTTAACATCTCCAGCACGCGATGGCTGCCAATGAGCTTGTATTCCGTTTCCAACAGCCGCACCAAAGCCGCACGAAACCCGCGTTTTTCAAGGCTGGCAAAGCGGTCGCGTCGATCACCGTAATAGCCTTTCATCGCACCTCCTCCCCAGCCGGAAGCCCTTTTTTCATCCCGCTCTTATCCGCGCCCGGATAAGCAGGCCGCGATGAAAGTTGTTCCAACAAATCCTTGATGCGTTGTCGGCAACCGGTCTTCTGGCCCAGCCTGGAATACAACTCAAGATACTCGTTGACCAAGCGCGTGCTCAAACCCGCGTATTTCGCAATCTCTTCCGCGTCTTTAATCCCACGTTCATACAATCTCACCACGCGACCGAACGTGTTCACATAACGCTTCACCGCTTTGGCCGAATGTTGCGTCTTGCGGCAAATCTCACTATACACAAAGCCGTTCAAGAACATTTCCACGATCACGACTTTGTGACTCACCGACGGGCCAATGTCGGAATACACCCCGCGTGTGATCACGCGCATGCCTTGTTTGAGCAGATACGCGATATCGCGTCGCACCGTGCGCACACTGGTGCCCAGCAATCGCGCTAAATCCTCTTGTGTCGCAACCCCGTTTTGCTCAACAATCTCCTCGCTGATCCGCAAAACCTTTTGTCGCCGCAATCCCGCATGACCATACTGCGCGTAGGCTTCCAAATCCTCTTGCCCGGCGTGCAACGTCACCCACACTTCCACCTTCTCCAGCTCCAAAAGCGGCTTGCCAACGCTGGCATCGCGCTTCACCACCCACAAACTCACACGCCCGCTTTTCTCAGCCGGACGTTCGCTGTAGAGCAGCTTTACCGCATCCAACACCCCTTGGCCTCAGGCACAACACGGTTACTCATCTGGCCTCCTTTCGCATCATGACGGGCGCGGCGGCCACGCTCGCAACCATGGAAACGCAGCCGGGTTTCAGGCTCACGTTTCCAGTGCCACACGCGCGGCACCTGCGCCGCACCCGAACGATACGAAGTTAGAACATCCGCCCCCCGTTTGTCAAGGGAGCGTAGAGGCCAAATGACCTTATTTAGGCAGGCGCAGGCACAAGAGTTTAAGCTTGTGCTCAACCGGCGGTTTTAACGGCCAATGCAAATGTTTACATCGTATAATACCACCGGATCAGATGAAATGCTGAAATTGGGAGGAAAAACTTTCAGATGGGGGCAAAAAATTTCAATTCTATCATTTCTCTAACAAAACGTAAAAAGCCCGGACACGCCGGGATGCGCGACACAGGCTTTTTAAACAAAGGCGGAAAGTTAGCAAAAATTAATAATCCCAGCGCAAACCCGCAGAAAAATTGCGCACTTCGTTGATGTTCCGCTCGACTTGATAGTAATTGTAACGCAGCAAGTTGCGCACGCCAAGCTGGGCTGTTACATTGTTCCAGGAATAAAGCACACGCACATCCAATTGCTTTTTGGCCACACGCTGGTCGTCTTTAAAAATCTGCACCTGTTCACGCAACAATTTCGAAGCGATACTGTAATCCGCTTCGAGTGAAACCGGGCCAAGCGTGATAAACGGCGAAAGATAAGCCACGACGCGCGGGCGATA
>QEVD01000620.1 GCA_003576975.1 Candidatus Zhuqueibacterota bacterium | reverse complement strand
TTGCGCACGCGCGAAGTGCCGGCGCTGAACCGGCTCAGCGAGCCGTTCATGGATGTCAGCAAACAATTGGCGTTGTTGCTGGTGCAGGCAAATGATTTGCTCAACGACACCAACCGCCGGCGCTTTTCCAACATGCTCGCCAACGCCGATTCGCTGCTGGGCAGCAATGCCAGCGAAATTTCCGGAATCGTTTCGAATTTAAATGCGCTCACGTTTCAAATGCAAAACTTCAGCGCCAAACTCGACAAGCTCATGGGCGAAAACGCGCAGACCTTGGACACCACAATGGCGAGTTTGAATGTAACCCTGACGCGCATTGACACACTGCTGCAATCGTTGAATGAAACCATGCAGGTGTTGAACGAAGTGGCGCTCACCAATCAAACCAATCTGCACGGCACGATGGAGAATTTGGAGCGCGCGACCAACGATTTCGCGCAATTCAGCCGCACGCTCAAAGAACGGCCGTGGAATTTGATCCGCAAATCTTCGCCGCCGGAGCGCAAGCTGCCGGATTAAGCCGCGCCTGGCGACAATCGCGCTGGCAAATCAAGTATGCGAACGCAAAATTGAAGAAGCCCTAAAAAGGATACACGTTGCAATGATTTTCGACGAATTTGTTTCGAAAGTAGATGCGGGATTTTTGCATCTCAAACGATTTCTGCCATGTCGGATTCAATTCCTGCCCTTTGCCCTTTGCCCCTTGCTCCTTGCTTGCGGCGGTGTGCCGCAAACGTTTTATTACACGCTGGCGAAAGCGCCAATTACACCCGTAGAAACTACCGGGAATAATCATGGCACCTTGGCGGCCGTCTTAGGCGTCGAAAAATTTAAGACTGAGACAATTTACGAAGACGATCGCCTGATCTACCGTGAATCGCCGGTCGAAGTCAAATACGATCACTATCGCCGCTGGGCCGCGCGCCCGGCGCAGTTGGTTACCGATGAGATCATTCGCCAGATCGACGGCAAACGGCTTTTTAAGAATGTGATCTCCGTTCCTTCTGCAGCGCACGTCGATTATATCCTGCGCGGCAAGATTCTGGCTTTTGAGGAATGGGATCGCGGCGAGCAATGGTTCGGCAAGGTCGCGTTCAAAGTTGAGCTTTATGAGGCGTCGTCGCGGCGTTTGGTGTGGCGCGGCGATTTTGACTGTGAAACGCCGGCAGAGAAACGCTTGCCGGTGAGCGTGGTGCAGGCGATTAGCCAGAGCTTGCATGAATGTGTGGAGGAGTTAATGCTCAAGCTGGCTGAGGAATTGAAATCCTAACGCTGAACCATCTACGCGGTGACTGCATTAAAAACAAAGGCAACGGCCAAGCCGTCGTCGAACAGAATTCTCTAAAACAAAAAAGCCAACCCCGTTTCTCGGGATTGGCTTTTTTGTTAGAGTCAGCCTGCTTTTACCGCAACAACGACATCTTTTGCCTTCCTTCAAACAACAGCTTACCGGCGTTTGTCACACGCAATTCGACAAAGTACGTGCCGCTTGCCAGGCCTTGCGCCTCCCATCTCATGGTATGGCGTCCGGCTTGAAACTCACGATCGGCCAGTGTTGCGACCTTTTTGCCATCGACGCCGTAGATCGTCACCAGCACATGTCCCGGTTTCGCCAGATCGAATACGACGTTGGTTTGCGGGTTGAAGGGATTCGGGTAATTGGGACGCAAGCCAAACGTTTCAGGAATGCTGCCGTTCGTTTCGCCGACCGAAGTCGCGGGCGGAACGGTGAACGAGCCGAAATTCGAGGATTCGACGAACGTTCCGGTCACGCCCGAGGCAATAACTTTCCAAAAATGGAAGCCGCCTTCGATGCTATTGTCAAGCTGCAAGTCATGCTCGCTTTTGTTTGCAAGCTGCACTTGTTTGATGATGTTGCTGAAGTCTGCATTCTTGCTCAGCAACCAGAGATAGTTGATCGTGCTGCCGGGGTTCTCCGGATCCACGGTGTCTTCCCAATCAAAGGTGATGCTGGCCGGCCGCGTGGAGTAAAACTCGCCGATAGGCGAAAGCACACGGAAGGCGCGCAGCGGGTCAGGAATGGAAACCACGGTGACTTGCGTTGCCACCGAGTCTTTCATACCCTTGCCATCATCCACCACAAGCTGCACGCTTTCAACCCCGTGCCAATCCAGCTCAGCAAACAGATTGAATGTGGTGTTGGTGTTGCGGAATTTGATTTTGGTGTTGCCTGCCAGCGAGAAATTCCATTGATTCGCGGGATCTTCATCATCTTTAACGCGGGCGCGCAGATCCGCCAATGGAATGCGCAACGTGTCATCTTCATTGAAAGAATAGTTGACCGCATTCTGCCAGCGCGGTGGCGAGTTGGAATCCCGCACCGTGAATTTCACCGCAACCGTGCCTGCCGCGTTGGAAGTATCCCGCACGGTAAAATTAATTGTCTCACTGCCGAGCCAA
>QEVD01000056.1 GCA_003576975.1 Candidatus Zhuqueibacterota bacterium | reverse complement strand
GTTTCGCCAATTCATTCATCAGGATTAGAAAATTATGGCAGATAAACTTGGCGCAAAAATCAATAGCAAACGAAATGCCACTACCAATGCAACCGGTATTCTGAGCACTTCAACTTTGCTAATATTTAAGCAGATAAATTATAGAAAAACATGGATGAAACGCGCGGGGTGTTGAAATAATTGTAACAACTTTGGCAAGGGCATTGCGAGGCGAGCAAGAGTCACATCGGTAAAAAAGTGCGCAGAGCACTGATCAATTTTCAGCCACGATCATCCGGGGATCTCATAAAGGCGCATTTTTTCACGAAGCGTAGAGCGGGAAATATTTAATGCGCGCGCGGTGCGGGATTTATTGCCTTTGTTTTGCGCCAGCACGTTTTGAATGTGAATTTTCTCCATTTGCTCAAGCGACATTGAGGCGTTGACATTGGTCGCGGGTGACAAATGAGAGCCGGCAAAAGCAGAAGAATGGCCCTTCTCGTTGCGCAATTCCATCGGCAAATGCTCGGGCTTGAGCACGTTATCCTGACACAAAATGACGGCGCGCTCGATGACGTTCTTCAGCTCGCGCACATTCCCCGGCCATTGATAAAGACGCAGCAGTTCCTCCGCCTCGGGCGACAACCCCACCAGGCTTTTGTTAAACTCGTGATTATTTCGTTCGATGAAAAGCGAGGCGAGCGGAATAATGTCCTCTTTGCGCTCACGAAGCGGCGGCAGCGCGATCACCATCACTTTCAGGCGATAATACAAATCCTCGCGAAACGAGCCTTCGCGCACCATATCCTGCAAATCACGATTCGAGGCGGCCACCACGCGCACGTCGATTTGAATGTCAGCGGTGCCGCCGATGCGGCGAAACGTTTGCGTCTCCAGCACCCGCAGCAATTTGGGTTGCAAGGCAATGCGCATGCTCGAAATTTCATCGAGAAAGATCGTGCCCGCATCCGCCAATTCGAAAATGCCTTTCTTCAGCGCCTTGGCGTCGGTGAATGCGCCTTTTTCGTGGCCGAACATCTCAGATTCGAGCAGACTCTCGGGAATCGCGCTGCAATTGATCGGCACGAACGGCTTCTCACCGCGGCTGCTCCATTGATGAATCGTATTGGCGACAAGTTCTTTCCCGGTGCCGCTTTCGCCTTGAATCAAAACCGAGGTGCGCGGAGTTTCGCTCACGATTTTGATCATGTTTTTGATTTCTTGCATTACACTGCTGTTGCCGAACAACTCGGTCGCTGGAAACTTGTCGCGTTGTTGCTGTTTCAAGCGCGAGACTTCGCGTTTGAGGCTCACGGTTTCGAGCGCCTTGGCCACCACCAGCTTGACTTCATCCAACTCGAACGGTTTGGTGAGATAATCGAACGCGCCCACTTTCATGGCTTCCACCGCAGGCCGGGGATCGTTCGCCAGAGCCGTCATCATGATCACCATAATGTCGGGATCGACTTCTTTCGCGAATTCGAGCACTTTGATGCCGAGCATATCGGGCAGGCGCAAATCGAGCAACGCCAGGTCGATGATTTCACTCTTGAGAATCTTCTTGGCGTCCGCACCGGAGAGCGCGGTCAATACCTTGTGGCCGCTTTTGCGAAAAACATCCGCCAGCGTATGGCACAGATCCGCATTATCTTCAACAATCAAAAGCTTGGCTTGCGCGAGCACAGCGTTTTCTCCTCTCCCTGCCGGTCAGATTCATTTCTAGGATTAAGCCGTCGGCAACAACAGACTGAAGGTTGTGCCTTCACCAACAGCGCTCTCGACGCGAATATCGCCGTGATGTTCTTCCATGATGCGATAGACGATTGACAGCCCCAGCCCTGAGCCTTGCGGCTTGGTTGTAAAAAACGGGTCAAAGATGGCCTGTAAATTCTCTTTGGGAATGCCCTCGCCCGTGTCGCTGATGCGAACTTCCGAATACAAACCTTGCGGCGGAGCCGGTAAATTGGTGCCGCGTCCGTCGGCGCGCAGCGCCGCGCTTGCCAGCGGCCGGGCCGTTAGCGCAAGACGGCCGCCGTTGGGCATTGCATCGAGCGCATTCAAAAAAAGATTGAGAAACACCTGCTGAATTTGATGAAAGTCAACATAGATCAACGGCAGATCATCAGCATAAACTTCTTCGAATTGAATATTGCCCTTGTCGAAGCGCTGATGCATTAACCCCTTGACTTCGTTCACAATTTCCTGCAATTGGCACGACTGGCGCATCGGCGATTTCGGCCGGGCATAGGAAAACAACGTGCGCAACAACTCGTCCATGCGATTGACCTGGCGAATGATGCGCGCGACGTACTCGCGCTTGCCGTCATTCGGATCGAAATCCTCCTCCAGCGTCTGCGCCACGGTTTTGATGCCGGCAAGCGGGTTGCGGATTTCATGCGCGATGCCGCTGGCGAGCACACCCAGCGAGGCCAGGCGATCCATGCGCAGCACCTCGGCCTGCATTTGTTTGATCTGAGAAATGTCGCGAAAGGAAATGATCACACCCACGCGGCGATTGCGATTATCCCGCCGCGGCGTGAGCGTAAAGCCGATGTGAATGCGTTTGCTGTCTTTGCGCGTCAACTCCATCTCGCGATGCAACAACGGCGAGCCCGCCTCATCCGATTCCGGCTCGGACAACATTTGATCGACCTCCACCGCCGGAAACAACTCATCAAAATAGCGGCCGATCACCTCACCCGCACGCCAACCCAACGCTTCTTCGGCGGCCAGGTTGAACGACGTGATCTTGCGCTCCAAATCCAGCGTGATCAGCCCGGAGCCGATGCTCTGCACAATGCTTTCATTGAAATTCTTAAGCTCGGTGATTTCCTGCTCGAGTTTCTTGCGCTGCGTCACGTCGCGCGCAATGCCGACGCAACCCACCACTTCGCCGCGTTCGAACATGGGATTGATGTTGGTCGAGAGATACAACAGCTTGCCCGCCTGCGAGCGCACGCGCATTTCAAAAATGCGCGATTTGCCGTTCAAGGTATTGCGGAAATTCGTTTCAACCGTGGCGCGATCCTCCGGTATCACCATTTCCACCAACGGCCGGTCCTTCCAGGCTTCGCGCAAGTGTCCGGTGAGCGCGGAAATGCGGCGATTGATGAAGACAAACTCGCCGCGGCTGTTGAGCGTGAAAATAAGATCGCTCGCGTTCTCAATCAGATCCTGATACTTGTATTCCGTGCGTTTGATGCGCTGTTCGTGCTCACGATTGCGTTGCAGCAGATCATGCAAGATAAAAACATTCTCGATCACGTTGAGCAATTCGCGGCCGGCAAAGGGCTTTTCCAAAAACATGCGCAGGCCGAGCTGAAACAAACGCGTGCGATTGGCTTCACCCATCTGGTGCGAGGCGAGCATGATTACCGGCGTTTCACTCACCGGCTTGTAATAGGGATTTCCCGCCAATTCTTGCAAAACCTCGACCCCATTCATGCCGGGCAGATCATAATCCAACAACACCAACTCGGGGCGAAAGCGAAGCAGCAATTCCAAACCCTCTTCGCCGGAACCGGCCCCGAGGAAGGCATAACTAGTGTTGCGAATAACTCTGCCCGTGCGGTCGCGATTATCGCTGTCCGCATCGATCATCAAGATTGTGCGCACGGTCTTTGCGCGCTGCTCCGCCTCTTGTGTGGAAGCGCGCACATTTGCCGCGAGTGGATCATCCAGCGTTCCCGTATCAGGCGGTTGCATGATTTCGTTCACCACTTCAGTCTGTGCAATTCACGGTTTTCTGACAATGCGATACAAGATGTTCAGCGACAGCAAAAGAGGAGGACGGCGGTGTGCAAGCGTTTCCGTTTCAGGCTTGTGTTGCAGCGCAAGGGATGGCGAGTCAAAGACTGGCGGGAGCAAAATTCTCGCCGGCAGTTTTTCTAAATCTCAGAAATGGTGAGAAGCCATTTCCGATTCCAGATCGTCGTCGAAGGCGATATCATGAAATTTGCCGTTATACTTCGGGATGCTGAAAAAGAACGTCGAACCTTCGCCAACCTTGCTCTTGACATTGATGACGCCGTTGTGCAGTTCGACGATTTCCTTCACCAATGAAAGCCCGAGTCCGGTGCCGGTCACTTCGCGGACTTTGTCATTGTCGGTGACGCGATAGAATTTCTCAAAAATGCGCGGCAGCGCTTTTTCGGAAATGCCATAACCGTTGTCTTCAATCTCAAACAAGACGTCGTTTTCACGTTCCTTCAGGCGAATCTCAATCGCAGTGTTTTCCGGGCTGTATTTCACAGCGTTGTTGAACAGATTCAGGATTACCTGCTCCATCATATCCTTGTCGCCGTAAACCAGCGGAATGTCTTGCGCGAGCTTGACGCTGACGACGATGCCCTTCTTCTCGGCTTGATGCAGATTGACGTCGAGCACTTTATCCAACACATCGGTGATCTGCATCGGCACTTTCTTGACCTGCAAAATAATCGCGGCATATTCTTCCGATTGCTCGCGATTAACGGTGGGATCGAGCAGCAATTCGCTGAACCCGGAAATCGAGGTGAGCGGGGAACGCAATTCGTGTGCGACCATCGAAACCAACTCGGTTTTCATACGGTCGATTTCCTTCTCGCGCGTGACATCGCGCAAAATCGCCACGATGCCGATCATTTCGTTTTTCTCATTGACGACTTTGGCCGCACGCGCCTGCAAAAAAATATTGCGCCAGGTTTTGGTCGACTTAATGACAATCTCACTCTCGGAGATCCACAAGCCCGGCTTGTTTTCATCGCGCACTTTGCGCAGGAATTGCAGCAGTGTTTGATTGCTGACGCAGCTTTCCAGCGGTTTTTCCAGGCATTGGCGCTCGCGAATGCCGAACCAGCCTTCCATCACCGAGTTCAGCATCATGATCTTGTCGGTGACATCGACGCCAATCACGCCGTCGGCAAGGTTCTTCAAGATGGATTCGTTTTTGATTTTTTCATTGATCAGACGATTCAAATCCATGTCGCGCAAACGGCGCAATTCCGTGGTCATGTAATTGAAAATTTGCGCCAGCCGACCGATTTCATCATTTGATTCAATGGACACACGTTCGCTGAAATTGCCGCGTGCAATCAAGGTGGCGGTTTTGATAAAATGGGTGATGGGCCGGCTGATACGGCGGGAGAGATAGTACGAGCCGCCCAGCGCCAGCAAAATAGCCAGGCCGGTGGCGGCATAGAAACCGGCGACCACCGCGCTGGTCGGGTCAAATCCGTGTTGCGCGGCGACGCGCAGCAAATAGACCCACGAAACAATCAACGGCAGCAACGATACCGTGAGTGTAATAAAGAAGACTTTGCGAAAAATCGTCTTTTTCTTGAAGAACATCCAGTCCACGTTCGTTTATCCTCGTGAGGGATGAATGACGGTACAGCCATGAGGCAAACAGCAAATGGCAAGGATGCGACAGGACTGGAATGACGATTCCCCACTGGAGTCGGACTGCATCGGAGACATGCGTAATCGTTTCATCGTGTTCATCTAATCCCTGACCACCTGGTTTCGCCCTCCCTGCTTTGCATGATAAAGCCGCCGGTCGGCGATCGCAATAAGATCATTCATCGAGGTGGCATCATCCGGAAAGGTCGCCACGCCGAGGCTAATGGTCACGCGGCCGTTCACCCGTGATTCCTGCGGCTGAAATTGCGAAAGCTCGACGAGCCGTCGCATCTTCTCCGCCACCACCACGGCTGCGGCTTTATTGGTTTCCGCCAAGACGAGGCAGAATTCTTCGCCGCCGTAACGCGCAGCGATATCGATTTTGCGAATATTTTCTTTCAACAAACGCGCCACCGCGCTCAACAAGGCATCGCCCGCCGGATGCCCATACGTATCGTTATACTTTTTGAAATGATCAATGTCGATCATGACTGCCGATACTTCCGAGAGATGGCGCGACGCGCGATACAATTCCTGTTCGAGATGCTCTTTCAAATAACGATGGTTGTATAAGCCGGTGAGGCCGTCGGTTATCGCAAGCTGCCGCAAACGCTCTTTCGCTTGCTCCAACTCCTTCACTTTGGCGTTGAGCTGATCGTGCAACTCTTTGATGCGCAGCAGCGATTTGACGCGCGTCAGCAGCTCGAGTTTGTTGAACGGCTTACTGACGAAATCATCTGCTCCCGCCTCGGTGGCGCGAATCTTGTCTTCGATCTCATTCAGCGCCGTTACCATGATCACCGGAATGATGCGCGTGGCCTCGTCGTTCTTGATGCGCTCGCACACTTCGAAGCCGTTGAACTTCGGCATCATCACATCGAGCAGGATCAAATCGGGCGAGCAGTTGGGAATTTTTTCGAGCGCCTCCTGGCCGTCCCGCGCGGCAATAACATTATAACCGACCGAGGATAAATAGGTTGTCAGAAGTTGCACATTGACGGCAACGTCGTCAACCACTAAGATTTTGCTCTTGCTGGTGTCCTTATTCGTGATACCTGTAGCCATGAGAGAACCAATTCGTGCTGTCGCACGAGACAGCAACCTGGATGAAAATTATCCATCATCCGCCTGCAAAAGTACGACCAGGCCTTTAATTTGTCAAGGAGTTTCTTGAATTGCCGCAAAGCGTGGACGACATTAGGCCAAAATCTACCAGATCAAATCGACAGCTAAGATTGACAATTCAAAATAATGTACAAACACTGGCTGTCTTTGCAGAATAGCGTTGAAAATTTCATGAATTCCAAACGCTCATCGCTATCGAACAGGTGTTCACATGAATCGTGACTGTGTCATTGGTATCATAAGCATATCCTCCGCCGAGCGTCACAGCAACGGGCATGCCCCGTTCTTTGGCCCAACGGTAGATTAATTCATCACGTTTCTGCAAGCCGGCAATGCTCAATTTTAAATCACCCAGTTGATCATGTTGATAAGGATCGGCCCCGGCTTGATAAAGGATCAACTCCGGTTTGAAATCATCCAACACCGGCGGAATATGTTTCTCGAGATAGCCCAGGTACTCCTCGTCTTGCACATGGTTCGGGAGAGGTATATCCAAATCACTCGCTTGCTTGACGGGATAAAGATCGTTCTGATGAATCGAAAACGTGAAGACTTCCTCATCGCCCTCGAAAATTTTGGCAGTGCCATTGCCTTGATGCAAGTCGCAATCGATGACAAGGGCGCGTACGATTCGCTTTAGCGCCTGCAATTCACGAATCGCGACGGCGAGATCCGCCGGCCGCCAGCGTTGACATGGCGATAATCTCGTGCGTCAGCGGCAATTCCGAGTAGGCCGTGCGCGAGGTGTGATTGAGCTGCTCCAAATCCGCAAGATAGGCCGGGGTGTGAATACGCAATAATTGTTCACGGGTGGCGGCAATGGGATTTTCAAACTGGGAAGCCGGCACGTGAAATTCTTCCCGCAAACGTTCATAGATCATGCGATATTTTGCAATCGGGAAAACGTGCCCGCCGATATCAACGAGATAATTGGGGGAATAAATGAATTGCATAGCGCGAAATAAGACTCTATGAGAAAATATCAGCGCTGTGAATCACCAGCGTAATTGTGCTGCAGCGGCAGCGTCCAAAAACCAGGTCAACGCGCCAGGATCCGGTTGCACGAGTTGCGCAGGAATTTTTCGCGATGATCTTTTTTGCTGCACCGCGAGCGCGACCATTTCCGCCTTTTCTGCGCCGGTCGCCAAAAACCACACCTGCGCGGCGGCATTGATCACAGGAAACGTCAGCGTCAAACGGTGTGTCTGCAATTGTGGAACCTCATTTGCGACCACCCAGCGCTGCCTTTCCGCAAGCGCGGCGGTTTCAGGAAACAAGGAAGCAGTGTGTCCGTCTGCGCCCATGCCGAGCAGAATCAAATCAAAACGCGGCATTGCTGCAGAGTCGCTTTTAAAAAATATGCACAATTCGTTGGCATAACTGCCGGCCGCGGCGTTTAAATCGCGGTATTCTGCCGGCATGCGGTGAATATTCGCCGCCGGCAACGCGATTTTCTGTATCAATGCTTCATGCACCATGCGATAATTGCTGTCGCCATGCTCCGGCGGCACGCATCGTTCATCTCCCCAAAACAAATGAATGTGTTGCCAGTTGATTTTTTCGGACAACGGCGCAATGGCCAGCAGGCGATACATTTGCTTCGGCGTGGAGCCGCCTGCCAGTGCAACGCTGAACCGTCCGCGTTGGCGTATCGCCTCGGCAGACAATGCCGCAAACTCTGCTGCAGCACGCTGCGCAACGGTTGCAGCATCTTCCAGAACATGAATTTTGTGTTCAAGGCTCATGAGACCAACGATTCATCCTGCCGGCGCAACGCTGCGAAAGCGCGCCGGTTTTACAGCAACTGCGTCGCTTTGCGCAAGGCTTTCTCGTAAATTTCGTCGCGTTGATTGCGATCGAGCGCACGCGCCATCAAAGCTGCCAAGGAATTTTCATTGAAGGGCCGCACGTACGCCGGCGCTTCTTGCACGCGCTGGCCAAACCCGGAGATTGTTGCTTGCAACGTTGCGCCGTTTTCACCGGGTATGCAGGCAATCAAAAATTCAGTTTGTTGTTGATTGTGCTGGACGATGAGGCTTACGCGGGCCAAACCCGGCTCCGGCAATTCTTCGGTGAGGATTTCCGTTGTAATCTCGCCGTTCTCGGCTTGCCACAAAGCGCGCAGGCCGTTCTCGGTCGCCGCAAAAGGCTCGTTGAGCCTCCAATTTAATTGCGCCGCTAACCAACCGATCAGCAACGCAGGCTGCGATAGTTCGAGTTCCTCCGTCGTGCGCGCCATTGCGAGGATTACATGCGTGATGCCACGCACCGACTCGGCCAAATCGGGCAATTCAAAAAATTGCGATATCATTTCGCGCCAGCCCGTGAGGCGAAGCCAATTCAGGTCGATAACAAAGCCGAATTTCCAATTGGCATGCAGCGCATTTGCAGTTGCAAAAGTGACGCCCAGATCCTGGCCGGTAGCAGAGTCGAAAATCAAATGATCACTCGCGCCGAGCAGGCGCTCAAAAATTGCAGAATCTTGCGGTAATCCATGCCGCCACCACAAAACCACGGGCAGATCGCCGATGAGCAGCGGCAATACCGTACCTGGCACTTCTTGCACCGCCTGGCCGCGCGCGATCACGGAGATTTGCTCGCAACAAACTTGCTTCGCGCCTGCCACCGGCAAATGGCAATGCGCCGAAACATAAGCGGAAAGCTCATCTTTTTCGGCCTCGGCATCAACGATAGTCACAATCGCGCGGCAGGGATGCCGGCTGGTAAATTCAGCGATCGCATTCACGGCACGATCGGCGGTGTGATCATCGTATGCAATCACCACTAAATTCAACGTGCAGGCGCGCATCACGGCGCGTTGATTTTCGCTTTGGGCATTCGCGGTTTGTTCTGCGTCTTGATCAACCGCAACTTCCTGCCAAAGCGCGGTCAATTCCTTTTCAATTGCCGCGACGTCGACTGAAAGTTTTTTACCTTGAATGAAGATGTCGGCGGAATGAGGTGATGACATAAAATGCTCTCGTCAAAATTTGCCAACGTTACTCTTGATTTTGCCAGATGCCTGAAAGAATCCGATTTGATGGCAGAGGTTTGGAGCGGCAGCCGTTTCTTAAAAACTTTGCAATCATCCGCAACAGAGTTTGACGAATCCACTCTTAAAGCCTGCGCCACCGTCGACCGCCGGGCGTAATAAATGCATCGGCCTGCGGAGGCCCCCACGTCCCGGCTTCATAACTCGATAACGGTTCATGGCCGCGTTGTTGCCAGCCGGTGATGATGCGCGTTACAAATTCCCAAGAGGCTTCAACCTCGTCGCGGCGCGTGAACAAGGTGGAGTCGCCCAGCATGCAATCCCAGATCAAGCGTTCATAAGCTTCCGGCGATTGTTTGCCGAACGAGGAGCCGTAGCGGAAATCCATGTTAACGCCGCGCAATTGCACCGCAGCGCCCGGCAATTTTGCGCTAAACTTGAGCGTGATGCCTTCATCCGGTTGAATGCGCAGCGCCAGGATATTGCACTCCAGATTATCCGTCAGCCCGTTTTCAAACAACAAATGCGGCGCGGCTTTGAAATGGATCGCGATTTCCGTCGCGCGTTTTGGCAAGCGTTTGCCGCTGCGCAAGAAAAACGGCACACCCGCCCAACGCCAATTGTCAATGTAAAGCTGCAATGCTACGTAGGTTTCGGTATGTGAATTGGGCGCAACGCCAGGTTCTTTCAAATAACCCGGCACTTGTTTGCCGCCCAGCGAGCCCGGGCCGTATTGCGCGCGCACGGTATATTTCTCCACCTCGTCCGGCAAAATCGGGCGAATGGCCTGCAACACTTTTACTTTTTCGTTGCGGACTTCATGGGCGGCAAAGGCAATGGGCGGTTCCATGGCTACCAGCGAGAGCAATTGCAGCATGTGATTTTGAATCATGTCGCGCATGACGCCGGCCGTTTCATAATAGCCGCCGCGGCCTTCCACGCCGAGATTCTCTGCTACCGTGATCTGCACGTGATCGATATAGTGCCGATTCCAAATCGGCTCAAAAATACCATTGGCGAGGCGAAATACCAAAATATTCTGCACCGTCTCTTTGCCGAGATAGTGGTCGATGCGATAGACTTGATTTTCCTCGAACACCTGCAAGACTTGTCGATTCAGCTCTTGCGCGGTGGCCAAGTCGCGGCCAAACGGCTTTTCGATGATGATGCGTGTCCAACCCGCGGCGTTTTTTGCCATGCCGGCCTGCCCGAGTTGCTGGACGATTTCCGGATAATAATCCGGCGGGGTCGCAAGATAAAACAGCCGATTGCCGGCCGTGTCATGGCTGCCATCCAATTCGGCCAGCAACTGCTGCAAGCCGTTGTAGCCGTCGGCATTTTCAAAAGGAGAGGCGTAGTAGAAAATTCGCTCGGCAAAATTCTTGAGCAGGTTGGAATCGTAATTCTTGTTGCGTGAAAATTGTGCGATGGCCTGCACCATTTCCTCACGAAATTCCGCATGTGTTTTTTCGCGCCGCGCAAAGCCCACCACGGCAAAATCCTGCGGCAGCAAATTGTCACAAGCAAGATTAAAAAGTGCGGGCAACAACTTACGCTTCGTCAAATCGCCGGAAGCGCCAAAAATAACCATGGCGTTGGGTGCGGGTATGCGTTCGCGACGCAGACCTTCTAACAGTGGATTCGTGCCGGAGGAATGGTTGGGCATGAAGTCGTTCCGAGTCTGAATAGCAAAGGATTGCCGTGCACGTGCATCATGCCATTACTTTTTCAGCAGCTTGCGCCGTCACCAGACGCGCCTTGTGCATGCGATACAATGTGGCCGGCAGAATCAAGATCACCCAAAAAAACAATGCCCACATGCTGCTGCAAACCAGAGCAATGCCCAAATATGCGATGACCGCGCCGAGATCAAAAAAATTAAAAAGCCGGTTTTCCTCGCTCTTCAGCGCAATTTCTTGTACGATTTCACTTTCTTTTTTGGATTTGCGCTTGGCGGAGGGAGCAGGCTCGGGTTTTGGCGGGACATACTTTTGTATCGCCCAAATACGCAGCCCTACGCCCGCGATAAGTAAGAGCAGGCCGAGCCAGCTCCACCACGGATCACGCGCAAACGGGCTGGTCCAAGCCCATTCATGGCGATAGCGATAGTCGGCAATGGGCAAAACGAGATTCGTCAAGAAGCTCAACCCCGCAATCCAAACCAACCAGCGGGCATGCTCGCTTTGGCCGTAGCGCGCGCGAAAGCTTTCGACTGACGGATGCAGGCTTTCGACCGACCAGCGCGCGAGCATCAATAAAACAAAACCCCACAACAGCGGCTTGCCGCCGAAATCGGTTTGCGTCGAAAACAGGCCGACAAACAAACTCAACAGGAGTGTATAGAATAAAGGTGAAATCAGCTTGCTGATAAAATCCATGTTCGCCAAAAATTAAGAGTGAGAGGTTTACAACGGTTGATTATCGAGACTTTCCCATAAGTAGAGTGTCGCCAAACTGCGGTAGGGCCGCCATTTCTCGGCCATTTTTTGAATGCGTTTCGCTTCGGGCAGTTTGCGCAAGCGATAAGCTTTTTTGATGCCGTTGCGAAAACCGAGATCATCGACCGGCAAAACATCCAGACGACCGAGCGAAAAAATCAAAAACATCTCTGCCGTCCAGCGGCCAATACCTTTGACTTGCGTCAGTATGTCGATGATTTCTTCATCGTTCAACCGGGCAAAACGCCGGGGATTGATCACGCCGGCTTGCCACTTTTCCGACAAATCGCGCAAATATCCCATTTTTTGCCGGGACACGCCCGCGCCGCGAAACTGCTCGTCCTGCAATTGCAAGATGCCGGCCGCCTTGCTGCTGCCGTTGAGCAAACTCTTGAAACGGGTTCGAATCGTCGCCGCTGCTTTGGTGGAAAGCTGCTGCGAGAGAATGGCGTCAACCAGCGAGAGAAAATATTGTCGATCGAGCGAGAGCTGATAATCGCCCTGGCGCGCGATGATGCCGGCCAGCACGGGGTCGACGCGGGCTAGGTGAGCTTGAGCGGAAGCGAGATTGAGCATGCCGGAAAGTTAAACGATTTTATAAAATGTGCAACTGCTTTGATGCAAAAGTCCAGTCCGCAAAACCGGCGAAATTTAGGTATATCATAGGGCTGTGTCATGGGCATCACCGGACGGAGATGCCCTTCCGTTATCTCAACAAATAACTTTCTGCATGAGGCAGGTTGGTATGAAGAATAAAGCGCTAGTGCTCGTATTGCTTTTAATCGTGGGTTGCGGCAGCGGTTCACGCGAAGTGAGTGTGCAACCGAAACCAAATGTCAGGGCGGAGGATGTCGCCTCGGCGCGCAAACGTGTGCTCAAAGCGCCGCACGATGCGGAGGCGCGCGCCGCACTTGGCGAAGAGCTGACGCGACTTGGGCAATTTCAGGAGGCCGTGGCACAATTCGACTCTGCGCTGCTCCATAACCCGGCATTGCTGCGGGCCAAATTCGGCCGCGCCGAAGCATTGCATCAAAAAGGCAATCATGCGCAGGCTTACCGCGATTATCTCGACGTGTTGAATGATGCCTCCACAACGGCTTACGTGGCGCAAATTGCCGCGCGTGTGGGCATCCCTTTCGCCACCCGCCAGCTTACCGCCGGCCCGGGCGACAATCTCAAGGGCCGTTATTCCCTGGCAGGCAATGATATCGTATTTCAATCCAATCGCGACGGCAATTGGGAGATTTACCGCATGCCGGTGGACGGCGCAACGGCAACGCGCTTGACGTATGATCCCGGCGATGATGAATCCCCGGATTTTTCGCCGGATGGGCGCCAAATCGTTTTTGCCAGCACGCGCAGCCGCAAAGAAAAGCAAAATACCGGAGAAAAGCAGCGCAGCATCTATTTGATGAATGCCTCCGACGGCAGCGGCGTCAAACGGCTCATCTCGAATGCGTTCGATAATTGGAATCCCATTTTCTCGCCGAAAGGCGGTTGGTTGGTTTTTGTTTCCGATCGCGACGACAAGCGCGACTTGAAATATGGTGAGCGACAAAGCGATCTCTTCTTTTATTATCTCACCGATTCTTCCATCGCGCGTTTTACGCAAGGCTTTGGCGACAAATCCTCGCCCTTTGTGTCGCTCAATGGCGAAACGATTTCTTATATCAACAACGTGAACGGCGATTTTGAGATTTACGAGCAAGGTCTCCGGGAAACAAATGGACACCGTTTGATTTTCGAAGGCGGCGCAAAAGGCGGCCCGCAATGCTCCGATGATGGCAAATGGATCGTCTACTTCGAAAAGAATGGCAGCAATTTCGATCTGTATTACTACCAAAAAGAGCAGCGCAAAACAGTGCGACTCACCGCGCATCCCGCACTGGATGCTTTTCCTTGCGTGCAGCGGCAGGGCAGCAAGATCCTTTTCACCTCCAACCGCACCGGAAGCTATCAACTTTTTGAGATCGACCTGAAGGCGCCCATCACACGAGAAGATCTGACGATTAGCCTTTCCCAGATGCTGGCTGCCGGCAAAACCAGCGCGGACTAAAAATTTTTATAAAAAATTGTGAACTTCATTCCGTTTTTTGAGTCTAATAAGCTGAAAGGTTGAAAAGCCTTTTCATCTCTCTACCCTCCCTTCGCGTGGCAGTGGCAAACCCGGTTTGCCGCTGCCGTGAGAAGGGATTTTTGTTTAGGGGTATCGTTTAAATAGCTTCCGCATTTCCTCAAAACCGCGAATATACGCGAATTCTCGCTAATCTAGGGGCGAGTTATTTAAGCGAGAATCCTGAGCCCTCTCCGCTTCTTGACCAACGCCCACAACGAATCCGGCCACAGAATTCCTGCCACTGCCTCACACCGCAAAGCGCCATTTACACAGAGACGAATGCAGTTAGAAAATGGCCAACTGGCTTGAGTTTTAGCCGTAGCGTTTATTCTCATGCGGAATGAACCTGCCGGTTTCCCGTTCCCGCTGCAGATTTTCCTGTAATGCTCCCAACGCCTGCTCGACGTACTCCGGCGAGATGCCAAAAAATTCGTGAATCATGGCGTGATAATTTTTTTTGAGATTGACGTTCCGCTTGCCGGCCAGCGAGGTGATGCGCATGTGTTGCTTGTGAATGAAAATCAATTCTGCCTCGCTGACGCGCGTAAGGCACAAGCCGTGCATGCTGTTGCGGTGAAATGAAGCCTGCCAATGCTCGCCAAACTCCGGCAGCGGCGTCGGGCGATCGGCAAAACGATAACGCCATTTCATGTCCTGGCGATTGAAGGTGAAGAGATCGTAGCTGTCCGCCGGCGGGTCAAAACGCAATTCCACGCCGGTATGTTCGGTATGAAAAACGCGCGCCCGGGCCGGGTCGAGCGCCAGCGGCCGGTGCAACACGTAACCGGGATCGACAAGATACTTGATCTCATCTAGCATCACGATCAAAGCGCAGTGTAAATTGCGGCCGGCGCGCATATCGCCCATGACGATATATGAGACAAAATCATGATGCTGCAAAATGCTTTGCAAAAAGAACGTCAGTGAAAAACACGTGCCGCCCAATCGCCAGGCCGCATGTTCCTGCATCACCTCCTCCGGCAGGCGGAGACGCTGCGCGCGATCGTCGCCATAGCGATTGAACTTGATAATCTTGCTGAGGTTTTCATAGGGTATTTTTGCAAATTGCGCCAAAATCTCGCACAAGGTTGCCAGGGTTGGGCGTTGGCGCGTCAGCGCATAATGTGAAAGGAAATGAGCGACGCCTTTGCTGTGGCGCACCGGATCGAGAATAACCGTTATCATTTTTTCGGCATTCATAAATTCAGCTTGGGGTTTTGCAGTTTGCGTGCTACATTGCGCTCAAGATAACGAATTTAATTTTGCGAATCCGCCAGTTTTTTAGGAGCCGCACATGAGCCAACTCAAGGCCGGTGATCTCGCGCCGGATTTCGAGGCATTGACCGACGCCAACATGAAAATCAAGCTCAGCGATTTTCGCGGCCGGCGCGTTGTTCTCTATTTCTATCCCAAAGATGACACCCCCGGCTGAACCAAGCAAGCATGCGGCTTTCGCGATCGCTATCTCGACCTCGAAGAAAAAAACGCGGTGGTGCTCGGCGTCAGCCCGGATGGCTTGGATAGCCATGTGAAATTCAAAACCAAATACAATCTGCCGTTCACGCTGCTGGTCGACGCCGGCCATCGCATTGCCAAAGCCTACGGCGCGTGGAATCGCCATTCGCTGATCGGCTTGCTTTTTTCCGGCGTCGTGCGCAGCCATTTTGTGATCGATGAAAATGGCCGCATCCTGGAGGCGCAATACGATGTATCCTCGTCGGAAAGCGCGGAAATGGCGACGAAGGCGCTGGATAATGCTTCTCTGCACGGCTCTAATCAAGCCTAAATTGCATGTCTCTGCTTGTGCCAAAGCAAAATTCATTTGATCTCTCATGGACAAAGTCGAAATCTACACCGATGGCGCGTGTTCGGGCAATCCCGGGCCCGGCGGCTGGGCCGCAATTTTGAGACATGGCCGGTATGAAAAAGAAATCGCCGGTTTCGTACCCGCCACCACCAACAACCGCATGGAATTGACCGCGGTGATTGAGGCGCTTAAGGGTTTGAAGCGGCCTTGCGAAGTCATCATCTACTCCGACAGCGCGTATCTCGTCGATAGTTTTCGCAAAGGCTGGCTGGCCGGTTGGAAGCGCAACGGCTGGAAACGCGGCCCGCGCAAGCGCGACCCCGTACTCAACGTCGATCTCTGGCAGGAATTGGATCAGCTCGTGAGCCAACATCGTGTGACGTGGGAAAAAGTGGCAGGACATGCCGGCCATGTGCTGAACGAACGCGTTGACCGGCTTGCTGTGCAGCAAATTGAATTGGGTAAAAAGTGACGTTTGCTCTTTTCCGACCTTGAATCTTTCTCAAAACGTAGATGTGTCCAATAAATTTGATCGGTGATGTTCAAAGTCCCAGGTGAAAAACTTTTCGATATAATTTTGCTCACAGCCGGACTTTGCCCGCTGTTGTTTAGCCCCCCCGCTTTCGCGCAAGAGGTCAGCTTACCACAAAACCTCTCTTCATGGGTCGATTCGACGCGCGCGCCGGTGGATTCTGCTCTTGCCGCTTGGAATGAAGCCTCGGCATACGAAACCTCCCGGCTGCGTCTTTTGCGCTGGCTCACCAAAAATAAAGAGCAAGCGCAATCTGCGAGCTATCTGCAAATTACCGAGTTCCTGCGAGACGCCGAAACGTTTGCGAATGCCGATGATTTTGTTACCGCACAAATTCTGTTAGAATCCGCATTGGCATTGACGAATGGCGACGCCAACCCGGCGACAGCGGCTCTTTCCGGCGATCCCCGGCCAATTACCTCCGTTCCGACGAAATGGCGTTGGCGCCGCGAAGCAGTTCTGGGCATGAATTTTTGGCGGCAAGAATTCGAAATCGGCGTGACGCGAGCGGACGGCCTATTCCTCGCCGAAGCAGAGAGCCTTTTTGTGGAAAACAAAGGCAATCCCTTCAGCGGGCTTCGTCTTGAATTAAGCCGCGGCGTGGGAGCGCCTTCTTATTTGCAAACATATGCCCTGCTCAAGGCCAGCCGTGATTACAACAGCGGCGAGGCCGAGTTGCGCGCCCAACAGGCATTCGGCGCAAAAACACATGGCCGCTTTGAAAACCGCTTCGAAAGCATTCGTTATCTGCGCGATTTCGATTTGCGCTATTGGCAAAATAACAGTTCCGCCCTGCTTTCCGCCGAGTTGAGCAAAAAATTCCGCCTCGAAATCGAAGAGGAAATCCGCTTGCGGCGCTATCAAAATGAAGACGAGCTGTCACGCAACTATACTCACAATGAAGCAAGCCTGGCCGCGATTTATTCCGCCGGTTTTTCTTCACGGCTGCGTGCGCGCTACAGTTTCAACGACCGGCGGCATCAGCGTTTTGCCGAACACGATTACTTCGAACACCGGCTCGAAACGAGCTGGTTCAAACACTCGGCGCAAAATTCGTCGATTTTTATTGAGAATCTCTGGCGCCGGCGCGTTTATCGCCGCGGCATTTCCGACAGTACCTACGAAAACACGCACCAGGAAGGTTATCTGCGTGCGGATCTGCGGTTCGGCATGGGTGCCTCTGCCGCCCTGCGCCTGGAAGGCGATTTCACCAGTCGCGTCTATCCCGCGGAAGTACGCGACGATTTAGCGCCTGATTTTCTCGACCTCAAAGCCAATCCGCAGGTGCAATTCAAACTCATGCGCGACTGGCAAGCGAGCATAGGTTATCTCTTTTTGTTGCGGCAGTATGAAGCACATAACAGCCTTTTGGGTTATGCAGATTACTATGCTCACGGCTTCACACTCGGACTTGACCTTTTTACCACCAAAGGATTTTTGCTAAGCGCCAGTAATGCCTTTCAAGTCCGAACCTATCCTGACGTTTCTGCCGACAATTTGCTGCTCTCCAGTTCGTATTCCGACCGCAATATCAACTCCCTCCTGCTTTTTCTATCCTGGACCTTCCACCCCAACTGGCAGCTTGGCGCATTTGCGAATTATGACAACGAAATCAGCCGACTCAAGGAAGCCAGCGACTCGCGCAACACGCTCTTTTCTGTTGATGTGACTTATTCATTCTAAAGCCAGAGCCTTTCTCTGCGAGCCATTTGTTCACCAATCATGCAATTGACATTTATTCGCAAAAGGAATTGCGTGATTTGCAGTCTGCGATTTCTTATATTGGCGCTTCAAAATTTTTAGAATAGCTATACAGGAGAACATGCGTACATTTATTCCGATGTTTGTCAATGCCGCGTTTGTTTTTTTGGTATCACTGGGGATTTCCAAAGGCCTTCGCACTCTACATACTCGATGGTGGAAATACCGCAACGTTCGCCTTGCGGTCAGACTTCTTCCTGCACTCAGCATTTTTTTCAATACCTGTTGGGCGATAGCAGCCGCCATGAATGCAACCGAATTCATGGGCGTTAGCGCGGTCGTCTCAACCCTCGTATCTTTGTTTGCACTGGCAATCTTTTTCGCCCTGCCACTCACGAGTTTAGCGCACTGGATTGAAGATCGACTCGAGGCGCGCGCCTCAAAGCACACACCTGATGGCGAATCGCTGAATTTGAGCCGGAGGCGTTTCTTGCGCACGACTGCCGTCGCCTTTCCTGCGATGTTCATG
This sequence comes from Candidatus Zhuqueibacterota bacterium, assembly GCA_003576975.1. Taxonomy (GTDB): domain Bacteria; phylum Zhuqueibacterota; class Zhuqueibacteria; order Zhuqueibacterales; family Zhuqueibacteraceae; genus Coneutiohabitans. Next base: position 8,018 of record QEVD01000056.1, on the reverse strand, counting down.
ACCGCGAGTGCCAGCGGCTTTGCGCAGGCCTTCGGCGAGATCCGTATTCCTGAAATTCCGCTCCAGTTCAAACATCTGCCCGAGGGCTTGCGCGGTTTGAAAATTCTGCACTTTTCCGATTTTCATGTCGGCTATTACATACAATTACATGATGTCGCCAAGTTGCTCACGCGAGTGGCGGAACTCAAAGCAGATCTCGTTTTGGTGACGGGTGATCTCGCCGATCGTTTGAATCTTTTGCCAGAATTGCTGGAGATGCTGGCTTCACTTAAACCGCCGCTCGGTGTGTTTGCGTCGCTCGGCAATCATGAATACTTTCGCGGCATCAAAACTGTGCGCAAAAGCTTTGCAGCCGGACCGGTGCCCTTGCTGTGCAACGAAGGTGCGCGATTGTCTTGGAATGGTTCATCAATTTATCTCGGCGGCGCCGATGACCCGCAACGCATGATACGCCGGGACATGTCGGAGTTTTTTGAGGCCAGCATTGACGCGGCAATGGCAGACGCTCCGTCAGAGGCCTTTAAAATTCTTATGAGCCATCGCCCCACCGGCTTTACGCATGCCGCACACCTCGGCATCGATTTGACTTTGTCGGGGCATACGCACGGCATGCAAATCGGCCTTAACGGCCGCAGTTTGTTTGAAAACTGGGCGCCGGATAAATTTTTGTGGGGGCATTATGAGCGCGGTGCCTCACAGCTTTATACCTCAAGCGGCGCGGGGCATTGGTTTCCGGTGCGCCTGGGCTGCCCGCCCGAAGCGCCTTTGTTCATCTTGCAACGCAGCGAAGAAGCCGTATGATTCATGCGCGCCGTGCCGTTCTTCTCGTGTCAATAAATTTGTAAAAAGACTTCAATCACACACACAAAGCAGATTATGGCAGAACCTCGTTCAAACACAAAAACGTTCGACCGTGAACTCATCGAAGGCCCGATTCTCAAAGCCTTTTGGCGGCTTGCCTGGCCGACTGTTTTACAAAACATGATCGGCGGCTTGCAAGGCATTATCGATCACGTGATGGTGGGCCAGTTCATTGGGTATACTGCCAACGCCGCGATCGGCGTGAGCTGGCAGATATTTTTGGTGGTAATCGTGTTCACCAGCTCCGTTTTCAGTGGCATGGGTGTTTTGGTCGCGCGTTTTGCAGGCGCGGGACAGCCCGATAAAGTCAATCGCGTGGTTTATCAAGCCTTTTTGACGGCGGTGGTCATTTCCTGTTTGATACTGGCGCCCCTGGGCTACATTTTTGCGCCGCAATTGTTGAATCTCGTGCATGCACAGCCGGCCGTCAAAGCCGAAGCGCTGCCTTACTTGCGCTTGATGTTCGTGTTCAGCCTCGGCAAGATGCTCTTCTTCATGCTCGGCGGCGCCATGCGCGCGGCTGGTGACGCCAAAACGCCGCTGCGCCTTGGCATCGTTATGACCGTGCTCAACCTGATTTTTAATATGATACTCATCCCGGTATTCGGCACGGCCGGCGCCGCCATAGGCACAGTGTTCGCCGCCGGCATCGCTGCTGCGCTGGGCGTTTATTTGCTCTTTTCGCAACGCCTCGTGGTGCAATTCTCGCGCAAGATGAATTGGCGGCCGGATTGGAGCATCATCACCTCGCTCTTTCGCTTCGGTTTGCCGACCGGCTTTCAGGGCGTTGCCATGAATCTTGCGGGGGTGATGATGCTGCGTTTCATCGGCTCGTTGCCAGAAAGCGCAGAAGCGCAGGCGGCTTATGCCGTGGGGTACACAGAATTGTTCTCATTGATTACCTGGACGTCGGTGGGATTGATGGGCGCGACCGCGGCGCTTACCGGACAAAATCTCGGTGCGGGAAAAATTGAGCGTGCACGCTTAGCGGCGCACACCGCGTCTCGTCTCGGTCTCACGCTTGCCGCTGTGATCGGCGCGTTGTTTATATTCATTCCCCAGCAATTGCTGGCGCTTTTTGGGATGACGGACCCGATCGTCGTCGATCTTGGCGTGCAACTGCTGCACTATTTGAGCATTTCGGGATTGTTCATCACGGTAGCGCTGTCTTACACCGGAGGATTGCAAGGTACGGGCGACACCCGCAGCCCGCTGTACATCACATTGATTTCACAAATCGCGATTCCAATCGGGTTCTGCGGTTTTTTGCAGATGACGCGCAACTTACAAGCCCATGATATTTGGCTCGCGATCGTCATGGGGCACGCGTTGCGCGCCGTCCTTTCGTTTTTGCGCTTTCAACAAGGCAAGTGGTCGAATATCAAAGTGGAGATCGAGCCGGCAAGGGCGTGACGCAAGCAAGCCCGAATCGGACACGAGGAGCATTCCAAAGACTTCACAACCTAAATAGAGCCAACAAGATCTCTCGGCACAAACAAAAATGGGCGATCACGTGATCGCCCATGAATTTTTCACAAAACTGTTAGATCTTTTACAGCTTCAGCTTCGCGATGCTGGCTTGCACGTGGCCGGCGGATTCTTGCAGCATCTTCAATTCGGCCTCGTTCAATTTGACTTCATAAATTTTCTCAACGCCGTCTTTGCCCAACTTCACCGGCACGCCGCAATACACATTTTTCAAGCCATATTCGCCGTTGAGCCACGCCGCGCACGGCAATACACGTTTAGAATCGCGAATCACAGATTCGGCCATTTCCGCTACGGCAGCAGAAGGCGCATAATAGGCGCTGCCTTCTTTCAAATATTTCACGATTTCCGCGCCGCCGTTGCGGGCGCGATCGACGATGGCGTTGATGCGATCGGCGCTCATCAACTCGGTCAGCGGAATGCCGCCCACCGTGGTCAAACGCGGCAGCGGCACCATGTCATCGCCGTGGCCGCCCAACACCAGCGCGCTAATGTCGCGCACCGACACGCCCAATTCCATCGAGATAAACGTACGATAGCGCGCGGTATCCAGCACGCCCGCCATACCGAACACCCGGTTTGGTTCGAAACCGCTGACTTTCATCGCGACGTATGTCATGACATCCAGCGGGTTGGTGACCACGATGATTTTGCATTGCGGCGAATGATTGGCGATGTTCTCGGTTACAGTTTTGACGATGCCCGCATTCTTTTCCTGCAAATCATCGCGGCTCATGCCGGGCTTGCGCGCCAGGCCCGCGGTAATCACGACAAGATCGGAATTTTTGGTGAGGGAATAATCATTTGTCGAGCCAATCACTTTGCAATCAAATCCCTCCACCGGGGCCGATTCCCACAAATCCAGGCCTTTGCCCGCGGGAATGCCTTCGAGAATGTCGATCAACACCACTTCGTTCGCCAGGCGCTTTTCAGCGACGCGCAACGCCGTCGTAGCGCCCACATGTCCTGCTCCAACCACTGTAATCTTCATATAGGCTCCTCTCACACATTTTTCGTGTCCGAACACGACTTCGTCCGAACAGTAAAATCCCACAATAAAAAAAGGCCAACTGAAGTTTATTCGTTGGCCTGCCTGATTTTTTTATGACTCTGTGATAATGCTGACTCTTTTCTTGGTCTTGCCCAAGCGGCTGAATTTGACTTTGCCGTTGGCGAGCGCGAAGAGCGTGTCGTCTCTCCCAATGCCCACATGGTCACCGGGGTGGATGCGCGTGCCGCGCTGGCGCACGAGAATGTTGCCCGCCAGAACTTTCTCGCCGTCATATTTTTTCACGCCTAGATATTGCGCGTTGCTGTCGCGACCGTTGCGCGAGCTGCCGACGCCTTTTTTATGCGCCATGAATAAACTCCTTGATTTTTAAGCAATAATACTGTCAATACGAACGATGGTTTTATGCTGGCGGTGGCCATTGAGCTTGCGATAGCCCTTGCGTTTTTTCTTCTTGAAAACGATGACTTTCGGGTCGCGATCCTGGTCAACGATCGTGCCTTCGACCTTGGCGCCGGCAACCGTTGGTTGGCCCACAACCACTTGGTCACCGTTGTTAACCATCAACACGCGATCGAAAGACACGCTGGCGCCATATTCGCCTGCCAGCTTTTGCGTGCGAATTTTCGCATCTTTTTCAACTCGGAATTGTTCGCCACCGATTTCCACCAAGGCGTACATGCCAAACTCCATTTTAATTTATGACTTGCCGAAAATAAAAAAGCGGTGCGCAATTTAACGAAAGCACCGCTTTTTGTCAAGGTCTAATTTCCCTCGATTTGCCGGCAATGGCAGACCTGTTCAGCGCCGCAAGACGCTGCGAACATTGCCCGGCTTACATCGTAATCTCCCGTCCATCTCGCTTCGAGACAAATTTGAAGTCTTCGAGCCGCAACGTATCATCCACCATGACTTGAATTTTCATCCAATACTTCCACATCAGGCGGCGGATGCGGCTACGGAATCCCAAGGTCAGAAATTTCATCATTTCCGAATGCACCACCAAGCCCAGCGAGCGCTCATTGCCGATGAACTTGTATCGCATCAGCCAACGCTCGATGCGCGTGAGCACAGTTGCCTTGGAGATTACACGTCCCGTTCCCTCGCAGGTCGGACACGAGTCGGAGTAGGAGAACAGCAAACTAGGTCGCACCCTTTCGCGCGTCATCTCAATCATGCCAAACTCACTGATTTGGCTGATGTTGGACTGTGCACGATCTTTACGGAGCTCGCGCCGGAATTCATCGTGAAGACGCTTTCGCATTTTGGGATCAGTCATGTCGATAAAATCGATGACAATGATCCCGCCAATGTCGCGGAGACGAAGCTGCCGGGCGATTTCACGCCCCGCCTCGAGATTAATCTTGAGGGCGTTTTCATCGTGGCCCGCGCGTCCCATGAATTTGCCGCTGTTGACATCAATGGCGGACAGAGCTTCGGCGTGATCGAACAGGATGTAGCCGCCGCTTCTCGTCCAAATTTTGCGCGACAGGCTTTTCTCAATTTCCTGCTCGATGCCGTACGTGTCGAACAACGGTTTCTTGCCGCGATACAATTCGACTTTCTCCACGAACTGCGGCGCGACGTCTTGCAGATATCTGACCGTTTGCTGGTGCAGCCGGCGCGAATCCACGACTACCCGATCGATATCGGGCGTAAATAAATCGCGAATAACGCTGGAGGCCATGGCGAGATCTTTATAAACCAGGCAGGGAGGCTTTTCTTTCTTGAGGCGGGCGTCGGTCTTTTTCCAGGTTGCTCTCAAATTGTCAAGGTCGGCGCGCAGGGCTTCTTCATCTTTGCCCACCGCCACCGTACGAATGATGAGACCGAAACCATTTGGCTTGATCGCCTGCGCGATCTTTTTGAGACGCCGTTTTTCCCGGACGTCTACCACCTTTTTTGAAACGCCGACCATATCGCTATTCGGTACAATAACCATGTACCGCCCGGCGATCGACAGCTCCGTCGTGATGCGGCAGCCTTTCGTGCTGATCGGTTCTTTGATGATCTGCACCAAAATTTCCTGGCCCTCTTTTGGAATCGGCTTATGATAGGAATGCGGACGTTGCGGCGGCTGGCCGCTGCCCGTGGTTTCTTCGAGATCTAGAAACGCTTGATAGTCGAACAACGACTCACCAATATCGCTGAAATGAAGAAACGCATCTTGCTCATGTCCGATGTCCACGAAGGCCGCTCTCATGCCTTTCACGACATTCACCACCTTGCCGAGGTAAATATCGCCCACCATGCGCTCATTTTCCGGCCGTTCGGTCAGAAGTTCCACCAATTTTCCGTCTTCGAGGATTGCGATCCTTGTTTCGCCAACCGAGGAGTTGATGAAAATCTCTTTTCTCATATCACTCCTAGAAATTTGGTGGGAGTTGTGCTCGCGGCGGCTGGCCCGTACGAGCGTATTGCTGGATACTGTCGTCATACTCTCCCATATGATAGTAAGAGGTTCATCTTTGACGGATCGTTCTCTGCGCTTGCTTTTTGCGTTGGCAGCCCCGACCGCTTACGGGGCGTGAGCGATTCCCGACAATTTGGGATTCCGCATATCCCGCAAGAGGGCAAGCCTACCCGCGTCAAGCGCGAGCCTGAGTTCATGCAGGGTTGGCCGTGTTGGCTTCTACCGATTGTCAAAGAACGTTAAAAAGAAGGGATAGTCACCTATCCCTTTCACAACTTGAATCTATTAAAATCAGATAACCATTACTAAAACTTCTGCACTAAATCTTTTTGGGGATTGCTTGTGAGATGATTTAGCTTCGGGTCATCCGTTTAATCACCAACGACATGATTAAAATTTCAAGCTCAGAAATTCACAGAGGTGAATCTTTAGGTGGCCGAAAATACAGAAATTATGAGGAGAATGCAAGGGCTTTTTCCGAACAAATCATCGCGCTGGCATGAAAATTAAAATGGGGTAATATCTGCGTCGAAGGATTCTCGCAGGCTAGCCCCGTTCATTGACGGCGCGAACAAACTTTAAGCGAAGCCGAGCCGATAACATCCAGTACAAATGAAATTCGTGGTACCGGCGCAGCCGTCCGGTCTAACCGCGAAGTTAGACTGAAACATCTTTTGATAAATTTCGCGATTGCCAAGGTCTTGCGACATTCCACATTTCATCAAATTGATCGATGAAGTACTTATACCAATTTCCGTCTCTTTGTGATGTTAAATCGAAAGTCGGGGGTGATTTGTGACCAAATTTATGTGGATATATTTCTACTAAAGCGATTCCATTATCCTGATTCGCATCGAAACTCAAAATTCCGAAGGACGGAGCATAGGATAGCAATCGCACGGATAAGCTAGCTGTTCTTGAAGAACTGGTTTGAAGAGATTTAAAATCATCCCAGCTCTTAAACAGATATTCTATCTCTCTTAGCGTCGCGTCAAGTCGTACACGATAATAGTCAACGTCCTCGGGCGATGTACTTCTTTCTGCTGACATCTTAAGGGCGGTTGAATCTGGGTCAACAACTAAGATGCGAATCCTTGCGCCTGCTTGTAAACGTTCACGTAAATTACCAAATTGTTTGTTAATGGTGGTCGTTAAAGTCACGCCGCAAAGATCAATCTGATTTGCGCCTTCAAAATACTGATCGAGATTTGAGTGCTTTTTAAAAAAAGCGATTGCTGACGCTCTATCAGTAAAGCGATTTTCTAGGAAAGACAAAGAACGATTAACAGCTCGCTCGATACTATTGAGTCTTCGATAACGTTCCACTATTTCAGACGTTGCGAGTAACGCCAAGACTCCCAAAATTCCGGTGAGAAGGTCATCCGTTGAAACTGCAATTTGGGCTACCTCTCGTCTGTATATAATGAAACCTGCAAAACCGATCGTTAATAGAATCGTAAAATTGTCGATTAAAAACTCTGCTATAACTTGGGGTAAGTTAGTCTTGCTTGCCATGCTATGGCCCTTGTGATTTGTGAGAGTGTGCTTGAGTAATCCGTCGAATGCCAACCTAAGCGGGGCGCGGTTAGCCGTGTCTGCTTGAACGCAAGCTAGGCACATTACATCAAATTATCAGAATCCTAACCGTTACAATTCCATCGGTTGTGTTCCGCATGCCTTCAAGATCATTTTTTAGTCCTTCAGCATTGAGCAATAATTTTTGGGGGTCGTAAATCACACACCATAAAAACTGACAACCTGGATGTCGTCGATAGTGTTCGATATCAATAATCAGCTCATCTCCGATTCTTTTTCCATGATTTTGATCTCTTATAAATTTTAGCTCTATTACAAGCGAATATGCAGGCAACAAAAAATCCATTCTTGTACTGGAACCGGCATAACTTGGGGTGAATTCTTCAGGTCGAATATCAGCAACCCAAGGTCGCAAAAGAGCGTGAAGTAGGTCTTGTACATCGTACTCAGATGCGAATGAAAGAGCCAGCGCACCCTTACGTCTGTGTGTGAGAGGATGCATAGCTCTTGGTAATCCCCGAACAAGTACTAGTACTCTGTCATTATGGTTTGTTTACACGTGAGTAATTTCGTATCTTCCCTTACACAGTCCTTAAACTTTTGTGAGGGAAGATCACTGCTGTCCGGTTTAAAGCAGTAAAACGAGTTGTGCTGCATTGAGGGAGTTCTGCTGCGGGGCCAGCTTTCGATTAGCGGCCAGGAGCAGAGCAG
>QEVD01000055.1 GCA_003576975.1 Candidatus Zhuqueibacterota bacterium | reverse complement strand
GGCGAGGCGCTGCAAATTTCTTCATTACTCAAGGCTTCATTGTCGACATTGCGTGAACATTATTTTCAGGCTCTCGCAGAAAAGATGGAAAAGTTGTAAACGTTTGTACATCATTACCGGGGAAATTTCGACGCGCCGAGATGGAAAACGTAACCGCTCAAAAAAATTCGCCCACAGCAGTGGAACTCCCACAAAAACCTTTTGCCGGGATTTCACCTATGCGGGCGGTTTTAACTTTTTTTGCGATGGCCACATCACCTTCCGCGCCGCGGGTCGCGCGAAAAGGCGCATCGCGCAAATAATGATGCGGCTGTTGTCGTCCGCGAATTTTTACTCCGCGTTTGCAACCTTCACTTTTTTCGATGCGTTTCCATGTGCAGCGATACTGTGCAGCGTGTGCTGCATCATGTGGCTGCCATAGGCTTCCTGCACTTCCGGCAGCAAATGATCTGAACCGCGAATGATGCCGCGGCAATTGGCAGCGCCACAGCCGCATACGAGAATAAAATCTTCTTCGATTTCACTCATGGCATAGTCATAGGTAATTTCTTCGCCGGGCATAATGTCGCGGCGCGCACTCATGGCATTGTCATCAACAAACCACGTGTTGGGATCACAACTGTGGTTGGTGGAGTCCGCCGGGTCGTTCGAAACACCGTTTTCCGGACCGTAATAAATCCCCTCGCTGATTTGATAAGCATAATTCAGAAACTTGCGCTGTAACTCTTCCGGCCAGCTCACGACCACTTCACGTGTTACAATGAAACGCTTTGCTTGTTCTTCCGGCGTCTCCCACCACACGATTTCGCCTTCTTTAATAAACTCTCTGGCAAAAATTCCCATGCCCTGAATCACACTCTGTTTCAACTCCACCTTGGGATTCAACATTACGGTTTCCTTCCTCCGAAAATTTAAGAACGACGCGATGATCGCCTTCACGCGAAGGTGATCGTTTATTTAGAAGACTGCCTATACTTGATTGCCCATGCCTAACGGAGATACTTCCTGCAACTAGCGCGTGTCATGGCTTTGACCAACTCGACTCACCGAGCAACAAATCGCGAACCGGCGCGCCTTCCAGGCCAAAGTCTTGCCAGGTTTGCCCGCCATCAACGCTGAGAAAAACACCTTTGTCATAGGTGCCGGCGAAAATCATTTGTCTTTCGTGCAATGGCAAGATACACAAGACGGTGCCGAGTTTTTCACTGTCCCTCATGCGCTCCCACAATTCGCCGGGCGAAGCGGCACGATACATGCCTTGTTCGTACAAACCGGCGTAAATTGGTTCATTTGCGCCGCCGCCGGCAAGCGTATACACCGAGCTGCTGTCATCGTCCATATCAACTTTCGTGAAGGTTTTGGCGCCGTCAAAACTTTCGTAAATGCCGTGATACTCGGTGCCCACCCAAAAAATGCCCGGCCACGACTCTTTTTCACGCAGCAATGCGCGCACGGCAACGTCCGGCAGCGCCAGCAAGCGCCAATCGTCGCCGCCGTTGAGAGATTCAAACAAACCTGCTTCCGTGCCCGCGAGCAAACGCCGCGATTGTTTGGGATCTGCCAACACACAACTCACAAAATTGCTGGTCAGCCCCTGGTTGCGCAGCTTCCATTCTTTGCCATTATCTTTTGAAATGAAAACGCCCACTGCGGTGGCGGCGTAAAGTATGCGCTCGGAAGTGGGATCGACTTCGACATCAAGCACCTCTGTCAAATGCCAGTCCGTTAGCAAGCGCCAGCCGGTGGGATTGGTAAATGGCAAAAAAATTCCCGTTGGTCCGGCAGCAAGCAACTTTGGAGAGCCGCTGCCGCTGGTTTTGGCAATGGTATTGAGCGGCAATCCCGGCCATGTTAAAATCGCCCACTTCGGATTGTCCAATGGCGAGGCAAGCAGGCCCATCGTTTCCGCGTTGTCCGCAGCATTCGTGTGTAAACTTCTGGCAACAGCGGCGAACAGCCGCTTGCTTTGCTGGGCATACGTCAAACCGGCTGGCAATTGCAGCAACAAAACGCTGAAAACAAGGATACGAAGTTTCATAAGCCATCGTCCTGTAAAAGTCATATTCCAAAATCCTTTTGAAAAAATTCAAGCGGCGCCTTTCCCGTTTCAGGGATTTGAGGGCCGGATATCGATCTCACTAATCATTGATCGTTGCGGCAACTTGAGAGCGGCAAGAATGCCGTCAGCCACATCTTCCGGCATGATGATGTTGCGCTTCTCGGCGCGCTGTTCCCGGCTTGGGCCGGCGCCGAAATCTGTGGCCACCGATCCCGGACAAATGGTGAGCACGCGCAAGCCGTTCTTGCGTTCTTCCAGCATGAGGCATTGTGCAAAGGCGCGCAAGCCCCATTTCGTCGCGGTGTAACCGGCGCCGTTGGCAAAGGTGTTTTTACCTGCCAGCGAGGCGACATTCACCACAAAACTTTCACCGGCCTCACGCAAATGCGGCAGCGCCTCGCGCGTCGCCAGAAACACACCGCGCAGATTGACGCCGAACATCTCATCCCACTCCGCCGTGGAAAGATCACTCACCGGTTTGAAATAGCCGAGGCCGGCATTGTTCACCAAGATATCCAGGCGGCCAAAACGTTTCAACGCGGCCTCAATCATGTTTTTGATTTGAGCTTCATCCCGCATATCGGCGCTGACGCTGTCTGCCTCCACGCTATATTGACGCGCCTCCTCAGCGACGCGCTGCAGCCGCAGTTGATCACGCGCCGCCAGCATCAACTTGACGCCTTCACGCGCCAATGCCAGAGCAATGGCGCGCCCAATGCCACGGCTCGCGCCCGTGACGATTGCGGCTTTGCCTTTGAGGTTGGTATGCGATTCCATAAATCTTCCTTTCATGCAAAACGTTCATGCGCCAGCATCATGGCGCCGAGACATTCGGAATTTTCATTGACCGTGGCACGCACGAGCTGCAACCCGGAAGCACAGCCCGGCAAGATTCGTCGCGTCACATCCTGCATCATCTGCTCGAAGAACTCTGCCTGCCGGTAAACCGGATCGCCGGCAATCACAATTTTTGCCGGATTAATGATATTGATCACGCTCGCAAGCCCGGCGCCGAGATCGAAGGCGACATCATCGAGCACGGCGCGCGCCACGGCATGATTCTGCTGGCTGAGCTTAAAAACATCTTCACCAGATTCGGGCATTTCTTCATCGTCTAGCTCGAGTTCCGCTTCTTCCATCGCCACAAAAAAACGATCGAGAATCGCATCCGTGGCAACGCTCGCTTCCAAACAGCCGAGGTGGCCGCACGAGCACGGCAGGTCACTGTTGCCGGTCGCGATGTGGCCGATATTGCCAAAAAAGCCGTTCGCGCCGCGCACAAACTCGCCGTTGCGCCAATAGGCTGCTTTGACAGCCGTATCGATCTTGATGATAAGCGCGTCGTGCGCGCCCCGCGCTGCGCCGATTTTCAATTCCGCAACAGCCGTTGCAATTGTTTCGGACGCGACGATAACCGGTGCACCCAATTCTTTTTGCAGCCATTCCGCCACGGCCAGGCCCTCCCACATCGGATTGTTTTCGGTAGTTAATGTGAGATGCCCTTGCGCAGGATGCACAGCCGCCGGCGCCGCAAGCCCGACGGCATGAATCCGGCTTGCCAAATCACCGGCAACCATTTGCGCACTTTTCCAAATGCTGCACAAAACTGGCAAAATATCCTGGGCGTTGTCTCCGTGTTCGAGAGGCTGGCCGAGATCGGCGAGTAATAGTTGAAAACCGTCGCCTAAACCGGCTTGAATGAATGAGGCTTGCAGATGGAGGCCGAGATAAAGCGGGGAACTTGTGTTGGCGTCCGTGCGAACTGGTTTCATAAGGTGCTTAGTTTTTCAAATCTGCCATCAATAAAACAGGCGATTCTGCCTTGGTCTGTTTAAGCTCATGCGCGCCCAGCGAGATGATTTGCGAGGAATTAACCAAACCCGAAAAGTCAATGAGCCGCGGCCCAATGGCAAGATGAATCGCTGGAATATGCGCGCCGCTATCGCCGTAATGCGTGAGGGTATCCAGAAACTGCTTCATCCGTTCGCGGCCGTCGCCCGCCGTCATTTCCAAAAGCTCGGCGCGCTCGAATGTGAGGCGAACGACGCCGTGCTGATCGACAATCACAATGGGCTGCTGCTTGTGCTTGATCAAGCCGAACATCCGTGTGACCACTTTCGGCGCGGTAAAAGCCGTGAAAAAATCAGTTTGTGCCAGCGTGCGAATTTTATCAGTTTCTGTTTCCAACGTGGCGGCCGCAACATTGGAACGTTGATGCGAAGGCACGGGACGGCGAATTTTTTCCAGCAAGCGCGCTTCGGTCGCGCCGGTCGCAATCGCGCGCACCAGGCTGCGCCGCGTATCCACTTCGATTTTGACATCAACAGTTTCGGGCGAGGCGCCCATGGCCAGCACCATGGCTTCGGCATCCTGCCGCAGGCTCAACAAATCGGCTTCCGAAGGATTTACCAGGCTGCGTTCAATAGTCTCGCGAATCATGGCGAGCGCCACGCCGATCGCCGAGAAAATGGAGTTGTTGGGCGCCAAAACATAAGGAAGATTCAAGAGCCACGCGGTGTAAGGCACAATGGTCGAGGCGCCGCCGCCCGCACCGATCAAACGCAAATTCTCGCGCTGCAATTCATGCCGGTCAATCAACTCTTGCACGGCGGCTGCAATGCGTTTACACCCCAGACGCAAGATCGCTTCCGCGGCTTTTTCCGGTGTTTGATCGAGCAAACGCCCCAATTTAGTGAAACTCATACTCACATTTTTTTGGCCGCCGCGGGCATAATCATGATCCGGAACCAAACCCATTTGATTGGCCGCGCCCGTGACGGTGAGCGCAAATCGTTTGCCTTCCTTGTGCAAAAAAACATAATCCGGAGGATCGCCGGGATTCGGCGCACCCAGCGTAGGCTCGGCGTCATGCAGATCGAGAATCGAGCTGAAGGCTTCATAGGGCATGCCGGCAATGTGTGCGCTGCGCGGACCAACCTCGGAAATCTCGCCGTTACGAACTCGAATCATGCTGCCGCCGGCCACGCCGATCGTGCGCGTGTCGAGAGCTTTGACATACAATTTATGTGAGCCGATGCGCGCCGTCCGCACCTCAACCTGGCCGTGATGAATCAAACTGATGTCGGTGCTGGTGCCGCCGACTTCCAAAAAAATGCCTTCCGAGACGGAGGCGTACATCAAGGCGCCGGCAATGCCGGCGGCCGGCCCGGACAAGAGCGTCAGCACCGGACGCTCGCGCATGCCTTTGACGTCCATAATGCCGCCGTCCGAGCGCATGATCATTAACGGCGCGTGAATGCCGGTTTCATGCAGGCTGCGTTCCATCAATTCCGTGGTGGCAATCATCACCGGCAGAATGGCGGCGTTAATAACCGCTGTGCGCGTGCGCATCCGCAAACCATAAAGCTGGGAGATTTGTTGGGTCGAGGTGGCCGGCAGCCCCATGGCTTGCGCGATGTTGAGCACAAGCTGTTCGCGGCGAGGATTCTCAACGGAAAATGCTTCTGCGGCAACGATGGCGCCCGCGCCCTCCTGCTGCAATTCTGCAATGGTTTGTCGAATCACACTCTCGGTAAAATTACGCTTGGTATCGAGAAAGCGATAACACGTGGGCAGCATTTTGCCCGGCGCCAATTCAAGATCTTTGATATTCGTCTCGCGCCGCACCCGCATCGACTTCAGGCCGGCGCCCATGCCGATGATGCCGACACGCACCACGTCGCCTTCCAACAAAGCATTGGTCGCTTGCGTTGTGCTATGCGCGACCAAAACCACTTCTTCCGGCGCGATTCTACCCTTGCGCACCAGCTTGCGCAAGGCGGTCACAATGCCGTGCGCCACGCCTTCCTCTGCGCGGTGCGTGGTATGCGTTTTGGTATGCGCCAGAATGCTGAAGCTCGCGGTATCGATCGCAACAGCGTTGGTGAATGTTCCACCGACATCGATACCGATACGAATGCGTCTCATAAGATATGCTCGCCCGAGAGGGAGCCTCTCAGCCTGTTTTTTTCTCGACCAGCTCGATCAAAACGCCGGCCGCGCTGCGCGGATGCAGAAATGCGATGCGGCTGCCTTCCGCGCCGGGTGCGCCGGCATCCGGCAAGATTTCCATGCCTTCCTGGCGCAGCCGCGTCACCATCGCATCCAAATCAGCGACTTTGAAACAAATATGATGTATGCCTTCGCCGCGTTTATCCAGAAACTTCGCAATCGTGGAATCCGGAGAGGTTGCGGCGAGCAGCTCGAGGCGCGATTCGCCGACCTCGAACATCGCCACTTTGACGTTTTGTCCCGCCACTTCTTCAACATGTTGCGGCGGTGCAGCCATCAAGATCGTGTAGCGCGCCGTGGCAAGCTTCAGATCGCGCACCGCAATGCCGACATGGTCAATTTTTTCCAACACGCTAAGCGCAGCTCCTTCTTAAAAATTGGGGCAAAAGTATTAAAGGCAGGCATGAATTGCAAGGATTACAACGCCTCAGATCGAAAATAAAATCGCGCTGTAACTTTTGACGAAACGACTCTTGATTCGAGCCACGACTCAGCGCATCCTGGCGGAAATCGTGTTCGGGGGCGTATTCGTCGTGGTTATGCGAGAAGTCACAGTCGCGCGAATTTTTGCGCCGGTGTGAATCGAAACGCTGCCGAACATCAAGGTTTCAAAGCGGGCATGATGCAACCCGGCGTCTTCCAATCTCACCCGCAATTCTTCGGGTGTGACAAAAATGGCGACGGAATGCGGCAGATAACTATAAGCATCTTTTTGGCCGGACACCAGCGCGCCGATGCGGGGAACGATTTTTCCAAAATACCAGGCAAAGAACTGGCGAAACCAGGGATGGCGCGGACGCGTGATTTCCAAACTCGCAACCTTGCCGCCTTGCTTCGTCACCCGCACCATCTCACGCAAGAACGCATCAAGATGGGCGACATTGCGCAACGAAAATCCGGTGACCACGGCGTCAAATGTTTCATCGGGAAAGGGCAGCTTCAAGCCGTCGGCCACCGCGAGATGGATATAACCGCTGCGGCCTTTTTCTTTTTGAATTTTCCGCTGCGCATACGCCAGCATTTCACCGCTGAAATCGGCGCCAATGACGCCGCGTGCGCCGGCGGCCCGCGCCGACAACGCAATGTCGCCGGTGCCGGTGGCAATATCCAAAACCAAGGCATTTTTCGAAACTCCGGCATGCCGGATCAGGCGTTTGCGCCAGGATTGATCGCGTCCGAACGTCATGAGGCGGTTCATCAAATCATAACGCGGCGCGATGCGGTTGAACATTTCTTGCACATAAGAGGATTTGTGCTGCGGGGTGTCGAAGCGGAAATCTCGGACAGGCATGATTGCTAGATTTGGCTTGATGATGGTTGATGGCATTGACAAAACTGATTAGCAACATACACCCGAAGCGTTGCTTTTGCGGAGCCGCGCGCCGGAAACTCTATTGCTCCGGTTCATTCTGCGCCCGCTGTTTCCTTTCCAGCTCTTCGACCTGCTGCAATCGCCTCTGCACTTGTTTGTGCAATTCCTGCAATTGTTGATACTGCACGTTCAAGGTTTTTTCATGTTCTTCGAGACGCGTTTCGCGTTCGGCCAGCTCACGCTGGCGCTCGGCATAATTTTTTTCGAATTCCGTGCGACTCCAAAATCCACGGCGCTCGAAATAACCCTTGAACAGCCAATTGTGTTTGAGCGCCTCCATGTTTTCAGCGAAACTGAAAGCGCCAGCGCGCGCCACCCGGCTCAACTCTGCCAACTCTTGATTCAACCGCGCAAGGCGATGCAGCGACGAATCGACTTGCGCGGATAACTCTTGATCCGAAATCATTCTTCCCACCAGGCCCTGGCCGCGCCGCATGTCATGTATCAACGCGGAGAGGGAGTCTCGCGTGCTGCTCACGGTTTCATAAGTCAAATCGTAGAGATCATCTTTATAAACCAACGCGCCCAGCGTGCCTTCGCCGGCTTCCACGCGGCTGATAATCGAATCCGTCAATGTGGAGACCTTGGTGAGCAACTCTCCCAACCGCCGGGTTTCAGCCGAAGCCGCGGCAAAGGCGGAGTCGCTGCGATCCGTCATGGAAACGAGATTATGATAAAATTCTTCGTCATAGACAAGCTTGCCGATCGTGCCTTCACCGCTGCGAATTTTTGACGTGATGCCGTCAAGGCTTACGGTCACCAATTGCATATAGCGCGCGGTTTCATCAAAACTGCCAAGAATGGCGGAAAGATCGATGGGACTGCGGCTGCTGATCGAATCGTAATCACTGACATGAAGCTGGCTGAGCGAGCCGCCTTTGAGTGAAACGATTTTGTTGCCGACCAGCCCTTCGGTTTCAATCACGGCAAAGGCGTCCTTACGGATCAGTCGTTGCGCATTCTGATCCAAACGCATGACGACAACGACTTTCGCGCCGGGAACCTCGGGCAAGGCAATCTTTTCCACGACGCCAATGTCAATGCCGGAAAGCCGCACCGGCGAGCCTTCGCGCAGGCCGGCAACCGTTTCAAACGGCACAACCAGGCGAAACGTCTGCTCGAAGATTTTCTTTTTTGTGCCGAGCAAAAAAATGGCCCACACCAACAGCACCAGCCCGCCGAATGTAAACAAGCCCAGCAAAAATAGTCTATTCTTTTTCATAGATAACTCATCCCCCGGTTAAGTTTGCAAAATATTGCCGCACGAACGAATGTTCATGGTTTTGTAATTCAAGGAACGTACCTTCGGCCACGATTTCACCTTCGTGCAACACCGCAATCCGGTCGGCGGTGCGGCGGGCGCTGGTCAGACTGTGCGTGATGGCAATCGAGGTGACGCCGGTTTCCTCATTCAAGCGCACCGCCAGGCGGTCAATCTCCGCCGTGGTGATAGGATCAAGTCCCGTAGTCGGCTCATCATACAAAATAATTTCCGGCGACAGCACCAGCGCGCGCGCGAGGCCGATGCGTTTTTGCATGCCGCCCGAAAGCTCTGAGGGATATTTGTGCATTGCATCCGCCATGCCGACAAAATTCAACTTTTCTCGAATGAGATCGCGGCGTTGTGCGCGCGGCAATTTCGCATAACGATCCAAATGAAACGCAAGGTTTTCTTCCACCGTCATGGAATCATATAACGCGGCGTTTTGAAAGACATAGCCAATGCGCTTGCGCACGGCATTTAATGCCGCCTCGGGCAATCCGAGAATTTCTTCGCCATCGATTTTAATGCTGCCCTGATCCGGCGTCACCAATCCCACGATACATTTCAACAACACGCTTTTGCCGCTGCCGCTGCGGCCAAGAATCGCGACCGCCGTTGTCCGGGGCACGGATAAATTCACTCCGCGTAAAACGAGCTGCTTGCCAAAGGCTTTATGCAGATTGCTTATTTCGATCATGACCGCAGACCAAGCCAGCTTGAACCAGCCCGCTTCACTCGTTGAAGCTTCTGATCATCCAAACAAAATAATCGTCAATTTGACCAACACAACATCGACAATGATAATCAACAAGGACGACACCACCACGGCAATCATGGCACTGCGGCCCACGCCGTATGTGCCGCCGGTGGTGTTATAACCAAGATAACAAGCGATCGTACCGATGATGAACCCGAAAATCGCGGTTTTTGCCAGCGCCGGCACGACGGTGGGAAAATTAAGAAAACGAAGAGCGGAATCAAAATAAAGTTTCAATGAAATGTTCTCCTCGACACGCATCGCCACAAAACCGCCAAACAAGGCCAGCGCATTTGCGTAAATCGTCAACACCGGCAGCATCAGAGTCGCGGCCAGCACGCGCGTCGCGACTAAATAGCGAAACGGATCGAGCGCGGCAACTTCCATGGCGTCAATCTGCTCGGATACGCGCATGGCGCCCAACTCGGCGCCGATGCCGGCCCCCACTCGCCCGGAAACGACCAGCGCCGTAATGATGGGGCCGATTTCACGCAAGACCGCCACAGCGATCATGCTCGGCAACAAACTTTGGCCGCCGAAACGCGCCAGCGTGCTGCTCGTTTGCATCGCCAGCACCATGCCGATCGCTAATCCCGAAACGCCCACGAGCACAATCGATTTGCTGCCGATTTCGCCGATTTCGTGCATCTGCCGCAGCGTTTCATGCCAATCCTGCCACGGCCGCGAGAGGCAACGCAGGAAGCGACCGCAAAACAGAACGAAGCGCGCAATCGTTTCAAAAAATTTTACGAGCGTACGCATAGTAACTTTTTGTTCATTGATCTGGCATTCATTTTTGATAAGCGTTGCAAAAGAGGAAATAGGCAAGTAGAAGTCATTTTATTAAGTGGGATCGTGGCGGGCTGAAAGAAAGCATGAATCGGTTCAAGGCTCACGCTTTACCGAGCAGATGCATTTGCGTCAATGTCGGTTTGGCGCTGCCGCCTTTCGGTTCGCGTGTGACGGCGAACGCCGCAATATCCCCGCCGGTTTGAGGGAGATGCAACACCTGCGCCGCGGCGTAGCCGCTGCTATCCACGCGAAAAACGCCGCCAACCGCGTTGCGTCATTCTCGCAATAACGGCAATCAAACAGCGGGAGAAAAGTGCCATAATCGCGCCACAAAAGCAAGCCCTTTTAAAAACGACAGCCCCGCGATTTGCTGGAACAGCGAAGATCGCAGGGCCGTCAGCCGTGGTACAACTCACTCACCGTGTGCGCGTGTAATCAAATTTAAGTTCGCCGCAGTACTTCTCTCGCCAGCCCAGGATTCTCGCTTGAACAAATTGCCCATCTCACAAACCGCGAATGGGCGCCAATAAACGCGAATTTTGAAATTGGCGAATATTCGCGTTCATTCGCGGTTTCAAAAATGAGCATGCTATTTAAATGGCACGCATCTGCAACCGATAGAGGGCTGTTGCCTTGAAAAGCAAGTCGAGCTTCGCCCTGCTATCCCACAACTCTGCCGCGGCGGAACCATGAAGTACTGGGCCGGATGCCGAATACTTCACGAGATTCGCCGGAATGGCATTTTGAAAGAATGTTCCTACAAATTTAACGCGACAGCGTACTATGAACCCATCCGCTTACGCAAGAACGCAGGCACGTCATAATCTGCCGGCGCATCAGGCATCGGAACATCCAGAGGACGAATGATCGGTTCGGCGTGCCCGTTATGGCCATTGTGCCCATTATGGCCGTTCTTCTCGCGGCGCTGATAGGTTGGGATGTCGAGTTCCTTAATGGTTGTGTCAAAAAATCGTGCAACACGATTCTGCCGGCTCGCAGAAGGATGGCGGCCATTGAGGCGAAAACCTGTGGCAATCACAGTAACGCGCACCTCGTCGCCCATGTTTTCATCGATGACGGCGCCGAAGATCACATTGGCGTCGCTGCCCGCCGCTTCGGAAACCACGGTGGCGGCATCGTTCACTTCATGCAATGTCATATTGCTGCCGCCGGTGATATTCACCAAAACGCCGAGCGCGCCTGCAATCGAAATGTCCTCGAGCAGAGGGCTTGAAATGGCTTGTTGCGCCGCTTGAATCGCGCGCTCTTCGCCGCGCGCCAAGCCCGCGCCCATCAAGGCATCGCCCATCTCGCTCATGACGGTGCGCACATCGGCAAAGTCGAGATTGACCAGGCCGGGAATCGAGATCAAATCCGAAATGCCTTTCGTGGCGTGCAATAACACGTCATCCGCCTGGCGAAAGGCTTCAACCAGCGGCGTGCCTTTGGGCACAACCGAAAGCAGGCGTTGATTCGGAATGACGATCATGGTGTCGACGCGCTGTTTCAACTCGTGCAAACCTTCTTCCGCGCGTTTCAGACGCTTGTTGCCTTCAAACACGAACGGTTTGGTGACGATCGCGACCGTGAGCGCGCCGCGATCTTTGGCAATTTCCGCCACGATTGGCGCAGCGCCCGTACCGGTGCCGCCGCCCATGCCGCAGGTGACGAAGACCATGTCGCAACCGTCGAGAATTTCCGCCACCATGTCGCGATCTTCTTCAATGGCTTTGCGCCCGATTTCCGGATCTGCGCCCGCGCCCAGGCCGCGCGTGGTGGTTTTGCCGATTTGCAATCGTTGCGTCGATTTGGAGGTGTCGAGCGCTTGCATATCGGTGTTGATGGCGACGAAATCAACACCTGTCAAGCCGGCAGCGATCATGCGATTCACGGCGTTGCATCCGGCGCCGCCCACACCGACCACCTTCATGCGCGCCGCCATCAAGCTGCCTTCGTCAAAATTCAATCTGAGGTTCATGGAGAAATCTCCTTGCTGAGAGTCTTCGTTCGTAGTAGCCCCTTGCAGGGGCTTCAGTGATTAAGAACAAGCGCCTGAAGGCGCTACTACTTCACTAGGCCGCGCGGTTCACCACGCCAAACCAGCGTTTCATACGTTCCGCGATCTTGTCGAACAAATGCGTTTCATTCGGACTGGTCAAGCCTTCGACATCATTTTTGTGCTGATAGCCATAAAGCACCAATCCGACGCCGGTGGCATGATTGGGTTTGTTCACTTCCGTAGTCACGGAATTCACGGTGTTGGGAATGCCGAGCTTGACCGGCATATCGAAAATCGACTCCGTCAGCTCGACGATGCCGGGCAACATAGCGCAGCCGCCAGTCAGAACGGCGCCGGCCGTCATGAGCTTGAAGTAGTCGGATTTTCTAAGCTCCGCCAGCGTCAGCTCCAAAATCTCTTCGACGCGCGGTTGAATGATGTCAACCAAAACCTGGCGTGAGACTTTGCGCGCCGGCCGGCCGCCGACGCCGAAAACTTCCACGGTATCGTCGCGCTCGATGTCCGTGTGAATGGCAGCGCCGTAGGCGATTTTGAGCAGTTCCGCGCGCTCGATGGGCGTGCGCAGGCCGTGCGCCAAATCGTTGGTGATGTTCTTGCCGCCGAGTCCGACAATGGCCGTGTGCCGAATACAGCCTTCATAAAACATTGCGATGTCGGTGGTGCCGCCGCCGATATCCAACAACGCCACGCCGAGATTTTTCTCGTCGTCCGTCAGAGTGGCGAAGCTCGAGGCCAGCGGTTCAAGCACGAGATCTTGCACCACCATGCCGGCGCGTTCGATGCAGCGGCAGATATTCTGCGCCGAGGTCACCGCACCGGTGACGATATGCACCTCGGCTTCCAAGCGAACGCCGCTCATGCCCACGGGATCATCGATGCCGCGTTGATCATCAACAATATAAGCTTGCGGTAAGATATGAATGATCTCGCGATCGAACGGCAGCGCCACCGCTTTCGCCGCATCGATCACGCGGCGGCGATCTTCAAGCGTGATGACGTGATCTTCGCCGGTCACCGCAACCACACCGCGGCCGTTGACGCTGCGAATATGATCCCCGGCAATGCCGGTGTAAACGGCTTGAATCTCGACGCCGGCCATGCGCTCGGCCTCGTTTTTCGCGCGCAGAATGGAATTGACCGTGCGTTCGAGATTGATGACGACACCGCGGCGCAGCCCTTCGGACGGCGCCGTGCCCATGCCGATAATCTTGAGCTGGCCGTGCTCATCGACTTCGGCAATCAGCGCACAAATTTTGGTTGTGCCGATGTCCAGCGCGCAAATGTAGTCGAGTACCATAAAATTGTCTCCTAAAGTCTTGTGGTTAAGATGCCTGTTGCTGGTTATTCCTTAACGCTACACCAGCCGCCGGCTTCATGTTCTTCGCGTCACGACTTGATTTTCAAAGCGCAAATCGATCGCGGCCAGGCCGTTTCCATTGTGCGGCAATTGCTGCAACACGGTTTGCAAACGATCACAGCGCTCCAACCATTGCTGCTTGCCCAAATAAACCGGAACGCCGTGAGAATAAAGAAACAAGACCAGATTGCCCTTGCCGTCCAGATGAAACTCGGAAACGTCGTGATACATCACCGGATTTTGTGCGCGCAACACGCTGATAAAATCACACAGAGATTTGCCTGCTTCTGACAATACTCTTTTGGAATCGTCTTGTTTGAACGACACGCCGGACACCACCGGCAAATCCAGGCGCACGCCGGCTTCGACTTGCGGCAAGACTTCTCCGTTGGCGGCAATCGGGCTTAGGCCTTTCGCGCTCAACAGGGCGATCGCCTCGCGTTCTTTGACGTAAATCTGGACGGTCGAGGGGAAAATGCGGCTGACCTGCACTTCTTCCACAAACGGCAAGGTTTCGAGCTGCTCCTCGATTTGCGAAACATCGACGCGATACGTGCGCTCGCCTTGCGGCACTTGCGCGGTTTTTAAAATCGTTTCAGCGCTCAAGAACGAGTTGCCTTTGACGGCGACGCGCTGCACGGTAAAACTGGCATCCGCGCCAACCCAATTCTGCAAATGCAAGCCGCTCAACAAGAATGTCGTCGTGAAAAAGAAAAGCTTGCTGTAGCGTGGCGAAATCATGGGCCATATCCTCGAAATTTATGTTCTTGTTTCAAGCCAAACAGACAATCCGCAATGCGGGTCTTCAAAATGGCTTTATCCCAACGCGGATAAACCGCAACTCAAAAGGAAATCGTCAGTGGACAGAAACAATCCAGCAGATGAAAAACTCTTTGTCCGTTGATTGGCTGCTGTCCGCGGGAAGAAATTATTGCTTTTAGAACAACGATTTCACCCGATTGAGACTTAAACGTCCTTAGTTTTTTGCTCAATTAAATTCATACACACCTCGACGATTTCAGCCGCGGCGTTGGGCCGCGCGTGTTTGTGGGCAGCTTTTGCCATCTTCCGCCGAGCATGCGTGTCCCTTGCAAGCGTGTTTATCATGTCAAACAAAACCTCAGCCCGCAGGTCTTTTTCCAACACGACAATGGCGGCGCCTGCATATTCCAATGCGCGCGCATTGAAGGTTTGATGGTCCGCCGTCGCAAACGGAAACGGAATCAGAATCGACGGCAGCCCGCACAGCATCAATTCAAAAATGGTGGTGGCGCCGGCGCGGCAGAGCACGAAATCTGCGAGGGCATACGCCAAATTCATATCGTCGATATAGGGCACGGCGCGCACGGCTTGTTGTTGTGTCAGTGCTGCGATTCGTTCGAAATGGCTCGGCCCGGTAACCCACAACACTTGCAACCCGGGCAATTGCGCCAAGCGCGGCAACAGCTCGACCATCGCTTCATTGATGCGGCGCGCGCCTTGACTGCCGCCGAATACGAACAATGTCGTTTTATCGGCGTGCAACCGCCATTTTTGCGCGGCTTGTTGCCGCATTTCCGGTGTGCGTGCCTGCAAATTGCTGCGTACCGGGTTGCCCACCACGTGCACGTGATGCTGTTTGCGAAAATATTTTCGGCTCTCCTCGAAGCTCAGAAACACCGCGTCCGCATGATTGCCAAACACGCGATTGGCCAAACCGGGAAAGCTGTTTTGTTCTTGTATCACATATTTTCTGCCTGCCAACCGTGCCGCCAACAACGCCGGGCCGCTGACATAGCCGCCGGTGCCGATGACGAGATGCGGCTGAAATGCACGAAACAAACGGCGGCATTGCCACACGCTGCGCGCGAGATGAACCGGCACCATGAAATTGCTCCAGGCGAATTTGCGCAGCAGGCCACGCACCGGAACCAGTTCCAGGCGATAACCCAAACCGGGCAATACCCGCGCTTCCAGCCCGCGTTGCGTGCCGATGAAGAGCGTTTGCACCGGCGCCGCGCGTTGGGCGAATGCTTCGGCCAGGGCGATCGCGGGATACAGGTGGCCGCCGGTGCCGCCGCCGGCAAACACCAGGCGCAATGCCGGCGCTGCGGGTTCAACGTTTGCGGTCACGATACCATTGCACCTTCGCGAGCGGCACTTGAGACATTCCTTTTGCGGTAACGGCCTTGCCGCTGCGCGAGATATTCAACAAGATGCCAACGCCGATGAGATTCATGATCAGGGCGGTTCCGCCATAACTCACGAAGGGCAGCGGAATGCCGGTGGTTGGCAACAGATTCATGACCACGGCCATGTTGATGAACGCGCCCAAGCCGATGGCGCACGTGATGCCCCACGCCGCCAGACGGCCCTCCTGGTCCGCAGCATGCCGCGCGATGTTGAAGCCCCGCCACAGGATGAGAAGGAACAACACAATCACCGTCAGCGCACCGAGCAAACCAAGTTCTTCCCCGATGATTGACATGATGAAGTCGGTGAAAGGATCGGGCAAAAACATGAGTTTCTGTTTGCTGTTGCCCAAACCCAAACCCGTGAGGCCGCCGCTGCCCAGGCCAATGAGCGATTGTTTCACCTGCCAGGCCGGTTCGGCATTTCCCAAAAACGATTCGACGAACGATTCGACGCGGCCGCGCTGATAGGCAACCTTGGCGCTGAACGCAAGCAGAGCCAGGGCCGCGGTCGAGAGCAAGGCGAACAAATGAGCCAGTTTCGCGCCGGCGAGAAAGAGCAGGCATAAGGCCACCGCAGTGATCATCAAGGCCGAGCCCAGATCCGGCTCGAGGGCGACCACGATGACGGTCGCGCCGATGAGCAGCAATTGCGGCATCAGGCCGTCACCGAGCTTGCGCAGATCAAGGTTGGGCTTGGCGAAATTCATGGCGAGATAGTAAACCAAACTGTATTTCGCCAATTCCGAAGGCTGAAATTGCACCGGGCCGAGCATGAGCCAGCGCCGCGAACCGCGAATGGTCCACGACTCCGGCGCAAACAGCAGAAACACCAGCATCGCCAGGCTGGCCATGTAAATCAGCGGTGAGATCTGCAATATCTTATGATAGTCCACGCGCATCATCAAATAACCGAGCAGCAAGCCGGCCAGCATGCGCAGCATTTGTCGCTTGAGATAGAACGCGCTGTCTTGATGCAAATGCTCCGCGCGCGCCGAGCTTGCCGTAAACACAAAGCAAACGCCGAAGAGCAACAAGAACAGAACGGCCATGAGCAGAATGACATCCAAATTTTGACGACGCACCACGGACATTGGAGCAACCAATCAGTTATGTGAGAGAAGCAGCATCAGCCCGCGACCGGCACCGCAAGTCTGGCGCACTCCAAGGATGTTTTTGAATTTTCATTACAATGAGCTGATCCAATCGGAACCGTGCCCAACGGTGAAAGCTGCCAACGGATCAACCTGTGTGACGCAAGAATGATATTGCCCGTAATCGTTTTGCCCGATACCATCATACTGTTTCGAGGTCTCGGGATCAGGTCATCCGCAATCCGGTGTTGGGCATTGTGGCCTTTAGCGCACTTTGAACGTTGTCAGCGTCAACAAGGCCAGCAGGATGCCCATGATCCAAAAGCGCACGACGACTTGCGGTTCGCTCCAGCCCTTCAACTCAAAGTGATGGTGCAGCGGCGCCATGCGAAAAATGCGCTTGCCGCCGGTGCGTTTGAAATACCAGACCTGAATGATCACCGACAGACTCTCGGCCACAAAAATGCCGCCAATGATCGGCAGCAACAATTCCTTCTTGACCAGCACGGCAAGAGTGCCCAGTGCGCTGCCGAGCGCCAGCGAACCGGTGTCTCCCATGAACACTTGCGCGGGATGCGAGTTGTACCATAGAAATCCCAGCGCAGCGCCGAATAGTGCCGCACAAAAAACCGTCAACTCTCCGGCGCCCGGCAGGTAAAGAATGTTCAAATAGTCGCTGAAATCCGTGCGACCGGAGACATAGCAAATCAACGCCCACGCGCCCGCGGAAATGGCCACCAATCCCACGGCCAATCCGTCCAGGCCGTCGGTGAGATTCACCGAGTTGCTCATGGCGGTAATGATGAACATCACCGCCAGAACATACGGAATGTAGTTGAAGGGAAAGCCGAGATTGAGACCGAGATCGAATTCGAAATTTTTAAAGAACGGAACCGTGGTCAAGGTTGCGATGCCGTCGAATTGGGGTGCAAAGAAGATGATACTGCCCAGCACGAATCCAAACGAGACTTGACCAACGATTTTGTAGCGGCCGTACAGCCCTTTGGGAGCCTTCTTGACGACCTTTAAGTAGTCGTCGATGAAGCCGACAACGCCCATCCAGACGGTGGCGAGCACGACCAGGCCCACATAAATGGTGGCGCGCGCCCACAGCAACGTCGGCAACAACGCCGCCGCCAGGATGATCAAACCGCCCATGGTGGGCGTGCCCTGCTTTTTCAGGTGCGTTTGCGGGCCGTCTTTGCGCACTTCCTGGCCGATCAGGCGTTCGCGCAAGAGGTTGATGAGGCGCGGGCCAACGACGAAGCTGATGAACAATGCCGTAATCGCAGCAAAGCCGGCGCGGAACGAGATATACTGAAACAGGTTGAAGCCGGATATGTGCTCACGCAACGGATAGAGCAGATAGTACAGCATTGACGGCTCCTTTTCTCTCCCGCTCCGGTGCGCGTTTGCAGGCCGGACAGGAGCATGAGCGGGTTTGAAAGAACAGGATTAAACCTCTGGCAATTTTTCCAAGACTTCCTCCATGGCCATGCCGCGGCTGCCTTTGAGCAGCAGCACGTCGCCGGGGCGTACCGAACGATTGACCTCAGCAAACAGATTCTGCTTTTTCATAAAATGTACGGCCCAACAATTCTGCCCCACGGCGTCAACGAGATGTTTCGTTTGCGGGCCGTAGGCAAAAACCGCTTGCAGCGGCAGGGTGGCGATGAATTCTCCGATTTCACGGTGCGCGGCTTCAGCGCTCGCGCCCAATTCGAGCATGTCGCCCAGAATCGCGACGCGCCGGGCGCTTGCGGCCAGCGGCTGCTGCGCCAAAAATCCCAACGCGATTTTCATGGACTCGGGATTGGCGTTGTAGGCATCGTTGATGATGACCATGCCGCTTTTGCGCACGATTTGCATGCGCTGCGAAACGCTGGCGCAGGCTTCAATACCGGCCCGAATCGCCTCCGGCGCGATGCCAAAGAAGTCGCCGATCGCCACCGCGGCGAGCGCATTACCGGCATTGTGCGCGCCCGGCACGTTTATGCGAATTTCGGTGTTGCGCCAGGACAGCGTGGCATGTCCGCCGCCATCTGTTTGTTTGATCGTGCCGTGAATCTGCGCCGGCTTTTGCAATCCGTACGTCACTGCTTTCAAGCCGGCCGGAAGCACGGCGGGCAAATACGGATCATCGGCATTGAAGAATGCGATGCCCTCGTGCTCGTGCAGATAATGAAACAGCTCTCCCTTGGCCCGCGCCACGCCCGCAGCATCTCCGAAAAATTCCAGGTGCGCGCGTCCGACGTTGGTGATCAAGCCATACTGCGGCACGGCGATTTCGCAGAGGCGGGCAATCTCGCCAAAGTGATTCGCCCCCATTTCGACGACAGCCATGTCGTGGGCGAATGCAAGTTGCGATAAGGTGAGCGGCACGCCGATATGATTGTTGAGATTGCCCACGGTTTTGTGCACGACTTTCTTTTGCGCCAAAACCGCAGCCACCATTTCTTTGGTGGTGGTTTTGCCATTGCTGCCGGTGAGCGCAAGCACAGGCTTGCCCCAGCGCCGGCGAATGGCGCTGCCGAGATTTTGCAGTGCCTGCAGCACATCGCCAACAATGATGAGATTATTGCGCTGTTTCGGATGTTGCTCATACCAACGAGCACTGACCACCGCCGCCAGTGCTTGTTTTTCGAACACCTGCGGCAGGAATTCGTGTCCATCGAATTTGTCGCCGGCGAGTGCAAAGAACAAATCGCCGCCCTGACATGTGCGCGAATCAATGGAGCAGGCTGCGGGACGCGTCCGCAACATGCTTTTATCGCCCGCAAAGCGCACTTGTTCGCCGCAGGCGCGCAACACTTCTCCCAATGTTAGAATGATCGGCATAGGGCAACCCGACTTAGAACTCCATTGCGCATTCGTTATTAGAGAACTAATTTAACACCGCTTCCTGCGCGACTACGACTTCCGAGCGGCAGCGCAACTCGCAGCGCACGCCCGAGCTGATGGGTGTGCCCGGCGGCGGATATTGTTGCACCACGGAGCCGCTGCCCACGACGCGGGCCTCCACATTTGCAACGGAAAGCTGCCGCAACGCCTGGCGCAGCGACAGTCCCACGAGATTGGGCATGCGCGCTTTCTTCGCCATTTGACCAATTTCAAAAAGCTGCAACGTGACAGGCGAGTTGCGCAACACGGTCGAACCGGGCGGCGGCATTTGATTCAGAATAAAATCGCCTTCGCCATCCCAAATCGGTTTGAGCTCGAGGCTCTTGAGAATTTCTTCACCGACGTTGCGATGGCGGCTGGTGAGATCGGGCAACACAATTTTTCGAGTGTCCATAATTGTCTCGCTGTAGTTTTCCGTGAAATTTTCATGAGGCATTCCCGGCCGTTCGGTGAACGACGGCTCTGCGCCTAGAATGCGCTGCGCAATCTGCCGGAAGGTGGGCGCTGCGACGGAAGCGCCCCAATGATCTCTGCGGGGATTTTCGAGCATGACATAGATCAAATAGCGCGGCTGTTCCGCCGGGAAAAATCCCACAAACGAAGAAATATAATCGCTGCGCGAATAGCCGCGGGCATTTTGCAGCGCGCGGTGCGCGGTGCCGGTTTTACCGGCGATGCGAACGCCCTCCAGGGCGGCATTCTTGCCGGTGCCGTTTTTCACCACGCCTTCGAACATGTGCGCCAGCTCTGCCGCCACGTCTTTGGTCAAAACGCGCCGCACAACCTGCGGCTCGTCGAAGCGTTCGACGCGGCCGTGCGCGTCGCTGCGCGCCATGAGAATTTTCGGCTGCAGCAACAGACCGCCGTTGGCGACGGCGCCGTAAGCCATTGCCATTTGCACGGCGGTTACGGACACTTCATACCCCATGGCCATTGCAGCAATCGTATAACCGGACCATTCGCCGGGCATTTTGAGCGTGCCATTCGCTTCGCCTTCGATGCCCGCGCGCGGCGGCATGCCAAAACCGAAATCGCGCGCATAGCGATAAATTTTTTCTTTGCGCGCCAAGCGCGCCAGTTTGGTTGTGCCGATATTGCTCGATTTCGCCAATACCTCCGCCACACTGAGATTGCCGTAGCGCTCGCCGTGATCGGTGATGACTTTATCGGCAAACTTCCACGCGCCATTTTCGCAAAAAATGACGTCGTCCGGGCGGCGCACGTTTTCCTGCAAAACCGCGGCAAAGGTGATGAGCTTGAATGTGGAGCCTGGCTCAAATTGATCGGCGGCTGCGCGATTGCGCCGCGTTGCGGTTGAGTAGGCGCCGGGGTTATTGGGGTCGAAACCCGGTTCATTCACCATCGCCAAAATTTCGCCGGTTTGCGGATTGGTGACGACGACGGTGCCCCGGCTGGCATCAAAAAAATCCATGGCCGAGCGCAACTCTTCTGTGGCAATCGTCTGAATGACGTAGTCGAGCGTCAAAAAAATGTGTTGGCCGTGAACCGGCGGC
Source organism: Candidatus Zhuqueibacterota bacterium (assembly GCA_003576975.1). Taxonomy (GTDB): domain Bacteria; phylum Zhuqueibacterota; class Zhuqueibacteria; order Zhuqueibacterales; family Zhuqueibacteraceae; genus Coneutiohabitans. The sequence goes on along the minus strand of QEVD01000055.1, from coordinate 18,992 downwards.
ACATCGGGCATGGCGAGATTGGGAAAGGAATTCCCGATCGCATCTTTTTGCAGAAACTTGCGGCCATTCTGCCCCGCCAGCAAGGAGTCGCTGGTCAGTTCAATGCCGGAGATGCCGCGATTATCCACATCGGTGTAGCCGATCACGTGCGCCCCGATTTCTTTATGAGGATAACGCCGGCGCATATCTTTCTCGATGCGAATGCCGGGCAAATGGCTCGCCTCAATTTTCTTTGCCAGCTCGGCGTCAACCCGGCGCTTGAGCCAGACAAAGGGGCGGTCCGTGCGCATGCGCTCCAACAATGCCGCGGAGGATTCGCCCAAAATGCGCGCCAGCTTGTGCGCCAAACCGCGGCGATCTTTAACTTGGCGCAGATCCACACCGACCGAGATACAGGCATCGTTCAAAGCGAGCATATTGTGATTGCGATCATAAATGAGGCCGCGTTGCGCTTCCAAAGGAATGGCGGAATAATGCTGGCTTTTTGCGGCGTTTTGATATTTCCCGCGTTGCAACAGTTGGATATACAACAAGCGGCTGATCAAAATCAGAGCGAAGAGTAAAAAAAATGCTTCAATAAAAACGCTGCGATTCGGCTGTGTTGCGTCAGCCGTTTTGGTTTTCCGTTTCGACGGCGAGTCCCGCCGCGACAAGGCTGTATGAAATTGCTTCTTCATTCCTGTGAGACCACGATCAGCTTGGTGGCCACTCGGATCATGTGCAAGCGCTCGCGTGCAATTTTTGAAATGCGGCCATAACCGCCAAGCTGCTCCGCTTGCACGACCAGCCGCGTGTTTTGCTCGACAAGCTGTATTTTTTGAGCTTCCAACTGTGCAACTGTTTTGGCCAGGCGCTCCACCGCCACCCGCTCCCAAATCAACAACAAACCGAAAATCAAGAGGACAAAAAACGGCGCCAGCAAAACTGCCCAGACTTTACCCATCCCGGGACTCGCAGCCTTGGGCTGGCGCAGCTTCAGGCGAACTTTGCCGCTGGCATTGATGACTTGCGCGCGAGGCGCTGCCTTGCGCTTCACCGGCGCCGCCGGGCGGCGCACGCCGGCTTTGGGTTTCGCCATTTTCATCGTTTCTGCAACACACGCAGCTTGGCGCTGCGACTGCGCCGATTCGCAGCCAATTCCTCCGGGCCCGGCGTAACGGGCTTCGGCGTCAAAATCACCGCCTGGCTTTGTTTGCCGCACACACACACCGGGAATTCCGGCGGGCAGGTGCAAGGCAAGGCTTGCGCGCGAAAGAATTCTTTCACAATGCGATCTTCCAGCGAATGATAGCTGATGAGCGCCATGCGCCCGCCGGAGGCGAGCAGCGTAAAGGCTTGCTGCAATAACTCCTGCAGGGCTTGCAGTTCTTCGTTCACCGCGATGCGCAGCGCTTGAAACACGCGCGCCAGGGATTTAATCCGATGAGGGCCGCGCACGACGCCTTCGATAATCAAGCGAAGATCAGTCGTCGTCCGGATCGGGTGCCGCCGTCGTTGTTGCACGATGGCTCGCGCGATGGGCCGGGCTTGCCTTTCTTCGCCATAGTCCCGCAGAAGACGCACCAGTTCGTCTTGTTCTAGAGCCGCCATCAGCTCCGCTGCAGTTTGGGGGAGGGAGGGGTTCAGGCGTAAATCGAGCGGGCCCTCATCGAGATAACTGAAGCCACGTTCCGGCCTGTCGATTTGGCGTGAACTCATGCCCAAATCGGCCAGCACACCATCAACCGACGTGATGCCGTTTGCTGTGAGGAGACTGGTCATATGCCGGAAGTTGCCATTCACGAATAAGAATCGATTTTTGAATTTTGCCAAACGTTGTTGCGCTACGGCCAGGGATTGCGGATCAACATCCAGGCCGATCACGCGTATGTGCGGATTCGCTTCCAAGAGCGCCAGGCTATGGCCGCCGTCGCCCACCGTGGCGTCTACCAGCGTCACGCTTTTTTCGGTGAGCAGGAATGCGATCACCTCGCGCACTAAAACGGGAACGTGATAGTCGCCTTGTTGTAGCTTGGGCGTTGACACAGGCTAACCCTTGAGCGCGCCGCTGCGTCCTGCTTCTAAAAACTGTTCGTAGTTTGCGACGTCCCACATATCAAAAAAGTCGCCCATCCCGACGTAGCGAATTTCTTTGGTGATTTTTGCGGCTTGCAATAACTCCGTCGGAATGTTGATGCGACCTTGATTATCCAATCGTACCTGATGGCAGGATGCCAGGATCGCCTGCATCTGGTAGATACCAAGCTCACTTTCCTCGTCGATATTCGAAGCCATTGGCAGGATCTTCTCGCGGAAATAAGAGGCGGGATACGCACGAATGAAACAGGCATTCGGCGTTTCCATCAGCCGCAACATCAGCGACTTCATGTCGCGCAGATCGACGATTTCGCGAATCTTGGCCGGAATGGCGGCGCGGCCCTTATCGTCTAAGCTCTGCTTGAAGCGGCCATAAAATTTTGGAATGATTTCAGAGAGTTCAACCACGGCTTCGTACCCCTACCTTCCATTAATCCCCACTATTCCCTACTTTTATCCACTTTCGCCCAATGATAACTTAGAATCCTATTAAAGTCAAGTTTTTTTTCGAAAATAGCGCACATTTATTGAATAATTTCAAAAACTTGTGAACAAATAAACACTCAATTCCACCGTTCTGCTAACGCGGGGTAACAAAAAATGCAAAACTGTGATCCTTGCGACTTTACTTCAACACCGTGCAGTCATCTCGAAAATATTCTGTCACTCAAGAGGTGCTGATAGGAACAGCATGCATTCTTGTGCATTTTGATTCAGTCAGCGCGAAATGATGGGTTGCAAGGCGTGCCGCATTTTGGCGGGTTGAGCTTGCTGCTGATGATTGCGATTTAAATACCTGACTCATTTTCTTTAATCCGCTAATCAACGCGAATGGCCACTAATGCTTTTTAATTCGCAATGATTCGCCTCAATTCGCGGTTGGAGATTGGGCAAGTCATTTAATCGTCGATCCTGATTGAGATGAATCACTGCCGTTCACAAGCAATGCCATTCCGCCGTTCAAAGAGAATGATCTTGACAAAGCAGAAATTTTTATTATCCTTGTGGGCAATTTATTTAAACGGGAGAAAGGAGGAGTAACACTCTTAACAGCCTGCGGTGATCCCAGAGTATTTTCACTCAACTGCTACTCACCAAAACTTGTTCGGGAGGAAGTTCATGTTTACTGTGCGACGTTGTTTGTTGCAAACACTCGCGCTGCTCGCCCTGCCGGTGCTCGCCTTTGGCCAATTGACTATTCAAGGTCATGTGGCGGACGATCGCGGCGAACCGCTGGTGGGCGCAAATGTTCTTGTGGTTGGCACTGCGCGCGGCGCGGCGACGGATGCCAATGGCAATTTCAGCATTCTGGTGCCCTCGCCGGGCGCAGAAACCGTGCTCGAAGCGCGCCTGCTCGGCTACAAATCGGCCCGTCAAAGCGTAACGCAAACCAGCGGCATTATTGATGTCAGTTTCAATCTCACGGTCGATGCCTTGCAGATGGACGAAGTCATCGTCACCGGTACTTCGGTCGCCACTTCAAAACGGCAACTCGGCAATGCCATTTCAACGGTAAACATTCGCGAAATGGAATCGACCGGCGCGACCGCCATTGATGCGGCGCTCACGGGAAAAATCGCAGGCGCACAGATTCAACAAAACTCCGGCAACCCGGCAGGCGGCATCACCGTGCGGTTGCGCGGGGCAAGCACGGTGCTGGGCAACGCCGATCCCCTGTACATCGTAGACGGCGTGATCGTGAGCAACGACTCACCGCAACTGATCGACCTGGGCGGCTATCGCCAAAATCGTTTGGTCGATATCAATCCGCAAGACATCGAGCGCATCGAAGTGATCAAGGGCGCGGCCGCGGCTGCAATTTACGGCTCGCGCGCCAACAACGGCGTGGTGCAAATCTTCACGAAACGCATTTTGTTTTGTTCATAAGTATGAATTAAATGGTCCGTAAAATAAAAATGGTATGAAGCTTCCTTCATACCATTAGAAATAAAAAGTGAACGTCCACAATTTAGCAGCTAAAATTAAAAATGCTATTCCTGCGCACTATCCCATATTACAGTTAATTCTATGCCAGATTCTCCATTACACTCGAACGGCGGTGGCTCACAAGAACTGCATTGGTCTACACCTATGCTAGTTGTGATTGATGCATATACTCGAAAGGTATGCGATCCACTCGGAAGATTTATCCAATTGGTATTATTCAAATACAAAGGAGGTTGATTGTCTACCATCACATAGGTAAGAGCACTTCCGAGAGGATCACATGATGAATTGTATCGGTAAACGCCATGCACTTTAAGCTTTATATTAGTGGCGTTTGAAGAAGTTTGTACATCTATATAATCTTCTTTGAATCCTTCACCATATGAAATAACAGATGCCCATGCATGAATACTACCTGCCATGCTTTGGCTTCCACTAGCTGTTTGTCGTCCTAGGGGAATGGCTTTAGCAATGGCTCCACGATCTGATGGGCTATGCGACAATGGCGATTGAATATCAGAATCTTCTGTTGGCTTCGATAAATTACACGACATAACAAACAAAGCCAGCAATAAGACGACTGCGGCAACAATATTATAATCCTTGAATTTAGCTGCTCGCATGATGGCCTCCAATTACTTGTAGTGAGAAGACGAGTAGAGTGTTTCCAAATTATCATTTCGATGAGGTTCGGCCTTTTGCTATTAAAATCAGCAGAATATTTGAAGGCATCATCGCTGTGTTAATTTGGAATCAATTTAATAATATTGACAAGATCCAAAATACTTCTGCAGTATTTCGGTGGCGAGCGATTTTGGATCCTATTGTGAATGAAATTTTTCAATTCTCAGGAACCAGCATCTTAGAGATCATTGAAGGTAATAAAATTTCATATTACCTGATTATTAAAAAAATAAATCTCATTAGTCAAGAAGATTTGTTCAGCTTGTGGCGCGATAAAATCGCGGTGGAGTTTTCTTATTACAACCAGCATGTGACCGATCTGCTGCTGTTCCGCTCGCTCGCGCCTTCCACCGGCTATTTGAGCCGTTTGGAAAATGTGGGTACGCTGGATAACAAAGGCCTCGAAGTGATGCTGCGGGCAATCCCGCTGCAAACGCGCAACGTGCGCTGGAACACGAGCGTGACGTTCGCCCGCAATCGCAACGAAGTCAACGGCATCGAAGGCGACATTCTGTTGCTCGCGGATTCGTTCGGCCAGGTTGCTGCCGTCAATGGCCAGCCGCTGGGCGTGTTTTATACCACGTTTTATGCGCGCAATGCCGACGGCAGTTTGCTGTTGACGCCTGCCGGCCTGCCGCAACCGGAACAGCGCAGCCGCGGTGCGAATGGCCAGCCCACCGGCGGCACGATTCGCGACGTCACCGGCGATCCCAATCCTGATTTCACCGCGTCGTGGATCAATGAAGTGGAGATCGGGCGTAATCTCTCCGTGCGCGCCCAGTTGGATGCGGTGCAGGGCTTTGATGTTTTCAACTTCACGCGGCGCGTCGGCGCGCGCGGGCCGCTATACGGCAATTTGGTGGATTATCAACGCGAGTTGGAAGGCCAGGTGCCTGCCGGTTACAACACCGCACTCTTCTCCATTTTGGGCGCCTGGGTTGAAGACGCCTCGTTCATCAAATTGCGCGAGCTTGCGGTTTCGTATGATTTGCATCCCAAGATGCTCGGCCTGCGCAGTATGCGTTTGAGTTTGATTGGCCGCAATCTGTTTTCGATTGATGATTATACCGGCTACGATCCCGAGATCAACACCGCCGGCCAGAGCACGGGCGTGCGCGGTTTTGATTTCGTCGAAGTTCCCATTCCGCGCTCATTCTCTTTTGGTGTGACGTTGAATTACTAACTTCAGATTTGGACTTACCCACCCTTCCTGTCATTCCGTAGGAATCTTGTGAGGTATCGTGAAAGCAGTCGAGGTCACTGTTGCATCAAAAGCCTGACAAGATTCTCGAGGAATGAGCATGAAAGGAAATCGCACAATTTGGAGAATGAATTCATGAACAAATTTCTTGATAGACAAAAACTCACGCTGGCATTGGCGAGCCTGCTGCTATTGGTGATAACAGCCTGTTCGCTGGATGTCACCAATCCCAACAGCGCTTCGGAAGATCAAGTGTTAACCACGCGCGAAGGCGTGATCGCGCTGGCGGCGGGCATTCAGCAAAATTATGCCATCGGCGTGGTGGAAGCAATGATTTTGACGCCCGGCGTGACCAGCGGCGAAATCGCGATCAATTCCACCTTCACCAATTTGTTGGAATTGCAGGACGGCGGCGACCAAGTCACCACCGGCAACGGTAACGTGCTGGCGCTGTGGTCGCGGCCCATCCGCGTGATCAGCATGGCGAATGATTTGATCAACAGCGCGCCGAACGTGACGCTCGATCCCGGCACGCGCAGCGGCATCATTGCCTTGGCGCATCTTTACAAAGCCATGTCCATGGGCGTTCTCGCGCAGGCGTTCGAGCAAGCGCCCATCGAGCTTGACGAAAACGGCAAATCCATCTTTCAGCCGCGTGCGGAGGTTTTGGCGAGCGCAATCAGTTTGCTCGACGCGGCTGCGCAATTACTGGCCACAACGCCCGCGAGCAACGAATTCACCACACAAATTCTGGGCAGGAATTTCGATCTGGTGAACACCATCAATGCCTATCGCGCACGCTACAATTTGATGGTTGGGCGGTATCAACAAGCATTCGACGCTGCTGCAAGCGTCAATCTGGCCTCTACCTCCGTGTTCACGTACGATGATCGCAATCCCAACCCGATTTATCAGCTCGTGTTCCTCAACCGGAACTATGCGGCGCGCGACAATTTCGGCAGCGCGTTAATTGAGTCCGGCGACGGGCGCGTGGCTTTTTTCCTCACGCCCGCGGACAGAACCAATCCTTCGCCGTACAATCTGCCCATTGATGATCTCAAGGGTTTCTTTGATACCCCGACAAAAACGATTCCCGTTTATCTGCCCGGCGAGATGAACCTCATCAAAGCCGAAGCGTTGGTGCGGCAGAGCCGGTTGGCAGAGGCCGTGGTGGAAATCAATGCCGTGCGCACCAAAACCACGGATCCCTTCGGCGTTGCTGCGGGCTTGCCGATCTACAGCGGCCCGGTAACCGAAAGCGCTCGATGCCAATGCCGAGCGCAATCGCAACTTCTATCCGTATCCCGATCAAGAACGCTTGAACAACCCCAACACACCGCCGGACCCGACGATCTAACCACAACTCACGGGGCATGGTATTGCGCCATGCCCCGGTTTTTTCCTCATGACGCTTCCAAATTTCGAAAAACAATTAACCGACAGTTGGGAGGCCAACGCGCGGGCGTGGACCACGGTGGTACAAAGCCGGCAAATCGAAAGCCGCCGTGTTGCGACAGATGCCGCGATTTGGGCGGCAATCACGGCGCACCAACCGAAGCGCGTGCTGGATGTGGGCTGCGGCGAGGGCTGGCTCGCGCGCGAACTGGCGAATCGCGGCGTTGAGGTTACCGGTGTTGATGGCAGCGCCGCATTGATTGCCGAAGCGCAACGCAACAGCAACGCTGCTTTTCGCGTGCTAAACTATGACGAGATTGTCGCCGATCCTGCGCGGCTTGCTGGCCCCTTCGATCTCATCGTTTGCAATTTTTCACTTTTGAGTGAAGAGCTGAATTCACTTTTGACGAGTCTGCGCCAGGCATTGTCAACACACGGCGCGCTGATCATTCAAACCGTTCACCCGTGGAGCGCATGCGGCGATGAGCCTTATGAGGACGGCTGGCGCATGGAATCCTTTGCCGCATTTGGCGAAACGTTCCCGCAACCGATGCCCTGGTATTTTCGCACGCTCAGCTCGTGGCTTGCAACGCTGCAACACGCCGGTTTCTCGCTTGAGGAATGTCATGAACCAAAACATCTGGAAACACAAAAACCGTTATCAATAATTTTTGCCTGCCGGAAATCGCGCGAGGGTTAGCTTCTAAAACTCGGAATACTATTCCAAGGAATTGGCTCGCGGAAAAACCCTTCCGCCCATTCCCTGCCATGGCCTGTCGCGTTAAAGACTGGTGCACGACTACTTTGAAAAATTTATCCATTCGTGTGTGTCATCCAGAAGGGCTCCTGTGAAGTTTCAAGCCTCATACTGAATACCTCACAAGATTCGTTTGAATGACAAAGCAAGAGAGTGCTCCTGCAATTCAAGGTAGCAGTGCACGGGCTCCAACGGATGAACGCGGCCAACGGATGTGATCGTGATGCTCAAAAATGATTTTGCCCACAATGCTTTTGCCCAATCGCGGCGGCCTTTGCGGTCAAAAACTGGGAAACTGCCGGCAGAATACCAGACCTTCGTTTGTCTGAAATCCCGGCACAGGCGTTTTCAAAAAAATTTCCGGGTTGCGCGTTGCCGGTTTGATGACTATATTGGCGCAAAAATTTCAAGTCACAACAAACACTTCAAAGCCGCCCAAAACTTTGAGGAGAATTCCGATGATGGCTGTTCGCTTGATCTTCGTTGTGTTGCTGGTCGCCGCACTTTCCGCCTTTGCCGAAGTGAAACACGAAGAAATCACCTACACTGCCGGCGACGTGACCATGAAGGGATATCTGGCTTACGACGATTCGGTCACAGGCAAACGTCCAGGGGTGTTGGTGGTGCATGAGTGGTGGGGACACAATGAATATGCGCGCAAACGCGCCCGCATGCTGGCGGAATTGGGTTACACCGCGCTCGCGGTTGATATGTTTGGCGACGGCAAACAGGCGGCGCATCCCGACGAGGCGGGTAAGTTTGCCGGCGCGGTGATGCAAAACATCGAAGGCGCAAAAGCGCGTTTCACTGCAGCGCTCGAGGTTCTCAAGAAACACAAAACCACCGATACGACCCGGATCGCCGCGATCGGTTATTGCTTTGGCGGCGGCGTGGTGCTGCACATGGCGCGTTTTGGGTTTGATTTGAAGGGCGTGGTCAGTTTTCACGGCAGCCTGGGCGCCCAAACGCCGGCGCAAGCGGGCAAAGTAAAAGCCGCCGTGTTGGTGTGCAATGGCGCAGCAGATCCTTTTGTCACGGCCGAACAAATCACGGCCTTCAAAAAGGAAATGACAGACGCCAAAGTCGATTTCCAATTCATCGACTACCCGGACGCTAAGCACAGCTTCACCAATCCCGACGCGGATACGTTCGGCAAGAAATTCGATATGCCACTGGCTTACAATGCCGCGGCGGATAAAAAATCCTGGGCCGACACACAGCAATTCTTCAAGAAGATTTTTGCGAAATAACTCAGCGCCGAAAATGAAGAATTCCAACCCGGAAAAAAAATATGTTCGTCTCCACGATGTCGATTGGCAGAATTGGACACCCCAACAACGCGCCACGCTGACGTTTGTGATGCAGGACAGCCATATTTTGCTCATTCACAAAAAACGCGGGCTGGGCGCGGGCAAAATCAACGGCCCTGGCGGCCGCATCGATCCGGGCGAAACCGCGCTCGCGTGCGCGGTGCGCGAAGTTCAAGAGGAGCTGAAAATCACGCCGCTCGGACTGAGCCCCAGCGGCATTTTGCGCTTTCAATTCGTCGACGGCTTGTCGATTCACGTGCAAGTCTTCACGGCCTCAGATTGGGAAGGCGAGCCGATGGAAACCGATGAAGCCGCGCCGTTGTGGACGCCGCTCGATCGAATTCCGTATGATCGCATGTGGGAAGACGATCGCATTTGGATTCCCCACATGCTCGCCGGCAATAAATTCGAAGGGCGTTTTTTGTTTGATGACGATCGGTTGCTGGAGCATGAGCTTGAGGTGGCTTGAGAGCTTTATCAGTGGTTCAATTTAAATGTGATCAATAGAGAAACTCAGAAGGGAGTCTGACTTGAACCCCAGGGAAGTTTTGCTTAGACGTTTTGGCCGTTCGACGCTGGCGCACACACGGCCGGTTTTGATGATGTTTTTCGCATTGTTGCTGCTCTATTTGCCCGGTTGTTCGAATGCGCAAAAAAATTCGGAAGCGGAAACGAACCACGCCTCGGCCGATTCACTGCGCTACAGCGGCGAAATTCATTTGCGCAACATCCGGCAATTGACGTTCGGCGGCAACAATGCCGAAGCTTATTGGAGCTTCGATGACAAGCAGCTTATCTTTCAAAGCGATTGGGAGAAAATCAATGCGCAGGGCTGCGATCAAATTTTTGTGATGAATGCGAACGGCGCGCCGCTCGCCGACGGCCAGCCGTACAATTTGGTCTCAACCGGCAAAGGCCGCACGACGTGCAGCTATTTTTTGCAGGACGGTACGATCATTTATGCCTCAACACACGCCGCCAGCGCAGATTGTCCCAAAGCCGCGATGTTCAGCGAAGGCCGGTACGTCTGGCCGATTTATGAAAGCTATGATATCTATCGCGCCCAGGCCGACGGCTCACAGCCCGAAGTTTTGATCGGCGCGCCCGGCTATGATGCCGAGGCCACGGTTTCGCCGGATGGCCGTTATGTGGTTTTCACCTCCACGCGGTCGGGTGATTTGGAACTCTGGCGTTATGATTTGCAAACCGGAGAGTATTTGCAATTGACCTCGGAGTTGGGTTACGACGGCGGGGCATTTTTCTCGCGGGATTCGAAACAACTCGTCTGGCGCGCCAGCCGGCCAACGACAGAAGAGGAACAGGCGAGTTACAAGGATTTATTGGCAAAGGGATTCGTCGAACCGAAGGAGTTGAATGTTTTTGTTGCCGACGCGGAGGGTAAGAATGTGCGGCAAGTCACCAATCTTCCCGGCGCGAATTGGGCGCCCTTCTTCCATCCCGATGGCAAGCGCGTGCTGTTTTGCTCGAATCATCATTCACTCGACAAAGGCGGGCGCAACTTCGACATTTTCATGATCAACATCGACGGCACCGGCTTGCGGCAAATCACGCACACCGACACGTTCGACGCCTTTCCCATGTTTTCGTATGACGGCAAGCAGCTCGTTTTTTGCTCGAATCGTAACGCGCAGCGTACGCCTACGCGTGACACCAACGTGTTCGTTGCGGACTGGGTGGAGAATCCGGCGAGGATGGATTCGAGCTTTATGAGCTGGAAATAGTTGGGCGTTCGTTCGGAAATTCAGTTTTCAAGAAATTGTTCCCGCAACGGCTTGGCCGTTGCATCAAACATCGTTGAAACAAAAAATCCCGGAAGCTAAAGCATTCAGCTTTGTCTTCCGGGATTTTAATTTTGCAGGAGATTTTCGAACTTCACGTCTCAACTACAAGTACTCACGTCCGGCGCCACCAGGTAAAACGCTTGGCGCTTTCGGGTTTATCATAGCCCCATGAATGGGCAAGCGCATCGGCGGCATCTTCGGGATCTTCTTCCGCCGTACGCCCGCGGTTGCGCAAATAAGCGTGAGCAAATTCGTGCGCAATGACATAATTCGCAAAATCAAGCGGCGCGCGGCTGAGAGAGGATTTCCATGCAATCATGCGGCTGCCATTGTCGCCCACGCCCGGCGGCGCCATATGCAAATACGAATTCGCCGGATCGTTGACATCGTACACCGCCATGCGAAAGCGCTCGTCTTGTAATAAATCCTGCAGTACCTCGCGGGGCAACGAATGCAACACAGCGACGATCCGCTGCTGTAAAACCGGATCGACAACAAAACGATTCACAAAAGCAACAACGCGTTCAAGCATACGTTTGCCCGCCTCTTTCCTTTTCCTCCGTCAACTTGCGCGCCTAATTCCTGTTTAAGGTTATCGCACCAAAACCAGCTTGCGCGTTTGCACAAAGCTGCCCGCGCGCATGCGATAAAAATAAATACCGTTGTGCGCCGGTTCGCCCAATTCATTCAAACCGTCCCAGATCACAGCATACACGCCGGCATTGCGCCGGTCCTGCAGCAGCGTGCGAATCTTTCGGCCCAGAACATCATAGATTTCCAATTCGACATGTTCGGCTTTGGGCAATTGAAAACCGATAACCGTTCCAGCGCCGGCAATCTTGCTCTCGGTGTTGATTTCACTGCGGAAGGGATTCGGATAATTCTGCTGCAGCGCGAATGCTTGCGGCAGGCCGGCATCGTTTTTCTCCGTCACCTTCGTGGCGAACAATTCATTCCAAAATTGCTGCGCGGCATCGGCGTTTGCCTGCAAATCCGCCAGGCTCTCGCCCGCCAGCAAGGCAAAACCAACTTCAATGGTCGCGCGGCCGGCAATATCAAATGGGCCTGCGGCAACAACGAACGAAACATCCGCCGGTCCGGCCTGGTTGAGTCCGATGCCGCCGCTGATCGACTGCCATTTTTCCGTATCTGTAAAACCGTCGTGCAAGCCAATGCCGGTGAATCCTGGCGCATTCGGGTCGTTAAAAATCCCTTCATAGTTAAATTCGCCTTGCGAAACCAAAGACATGCCGACATATGTTTTCGGCCCGGAGCCGGAATCATAAGCATATCCTAATTTACGCGAGGCGTCATTCGTGGTAACGTTGGTTGCAAACGAGCCGCCATCAATGTCCCAATCATAAAAAATGCCAAAGTGAAAACCCGTGAGCGGGTTCTCGCTTTGGTTTTCGATGGTATACCGCAACAAAAAGAAATCATCCGCCGGCGCCTCTTTGCGCGCAAACGTTTCCTGAATCACGCGAATCTGCGGGTTATTGGCGGCTTTATCTTCGAAAATGCCGATGCTCTCCTGGTCGCTCAGCGCGCCCGGCGTCATTACCCGCAAATCTCCGCCGGTTGCGATGGTAAAATCTTTATCGTATCCCTGGCTATTGCCGGCAATCAGGCCGCGGACGGCGTTTGAAATTTGGGTTGGCCCGGCGCCGGCAATGACGCCGCCTTCAAACAACAAACTCGTTCCGTTCTTAAAGCGGAAGCCAATGCCATCGAGCGAATTGCTGGGATCCGCAAATCCAAGGCGGCCAATGTTGGTAACCGTAGTGGCGACATTATTCACACTCACGCTTCCAAAGGTCGGCAAAACGGTAACAGTGAAGCGATCGGCGTCGGAATAACTGCCGGATGAAATCGTAAGCGTGAAGTCGATGGGGTGCCCACTCGGCGCATTGCCGGCAACGCTGAACTGCAGCGGTGTTGCCACAGTCGTTTCTTGCAGCGTTCCAAGCGCGCCCACGGCGGCGTTCGCGGTGGTTACGGTAACGAAGTTGTCGTTCTCACTCAGCGTTACCGTGGCATTGACAACAGGTGCAAGATAGTTGCGCAAGGTAACCGTAACCGCAACGGTTTCGCCCGGCTCGATCACGCCATCGCCGTCGCTTTCTGTGAAGCTAAAATTCTGCAAACGAATGGAGGGTGAAGTCTCCGTCACCGCGCGCAAAGCATTCACGCGGCCGCGGCCCAACAGGCCGGAATAGGCGGGATTGCCCGCATTGATATTGTCCGAAGTCACGCGCACTTGTTCACTGGCTTGTATTGCGCTCCACGAGGGATTTTTGGTTTTCACCAGAGCCACAGTCGCAGCCACCAGCGGACATGACATCGAGGTTCCGGAGAAGCTGGCATACTTGTTATTGTTGACGGTGCTGAGAATGCTGTTGCCGGGCGCAGCCAGATCAATCCACGATCCATAATTCGACGTAGAACTTTTGACATCATCGTTGCGGGTGTTCGCCACAGCCAGCACGTTTTGATAGGCCGAGGGATAATGCCGCGCCGAGGTGTTGCCGTTGCCGGCCGCAGCAATCACAGCGATGCCCAAGTCCGCGGCAAAATTGACAACATCTTGCTCAAACGAAGAGCTGGCGTAGCCGCCCCAACTCAGACTAATGATATCGGCGCCGTTATTGGCCGCGTACAAAACCCCCTGATAGCCAAATTCAATGGCGTTGTCATCGGTTGCGCTGGCGGCGCAGATCGGCATGAACTTGGCATTCCAGCTCATGCCGGCAATGCCAACACTGTTATTCGTCGCCGCGCAGGCAATGCCGGCGGTATGTGTGCCGTGATCTGCGCTGTTGGGCGTGCTCGATAAACCCGTGGCATCAGGCGAATTGTTCGCAAAATTCCAGCCGTGCGCATCATCAATAAAGCCGTTGTTGTCATCATCAATGTTGTTGCCGGGAATTTCATCACCATTCGTCCATAAATTTACGGCCAGATCTTCATGGTCTATATCCGTGCCGCCGTCCACGATGGCAATAACCACGCTGCCCTGCTCGCCTTTCACAACGTCCCAGGCTTGCGTTGCATCGACAGCATTATAGAACGTCTGCAAAATAAATTGTGGATCATTCGGCGCAACCGCGAGGCGATGCCGGTATTTCGGTTCGGCGTAGGCGATATTGGGATCGCGCTGTAAGGCTTCCGCCACGTGCAGCGGTGAATTCTCGCCTTTGAAGTAGGCGAAATAAATGCTCGAGATATCCTTGACCACAACCGCATCGCGCCGCACCCGGCTTTCCGGCAAAACCTGTTGCAATTGATAAACGCCGTGCGCACGCAAGGCCGCATCAACCGAGGCCACGCCGGTGGCGCTGAGTTTCTCGCCGAACTGCCGGCCGTTTTTGAATTTTATCACCACAACATTCGGCGCATATTCGATTCCCGCGGCAGTCGCGGGCATTCTCTGCCCGCGTTTCGCCTGATTGTCAGCCGCGTTTAGCCAATGCCATGCTCCGCTTCCGATTAAAATTGCCAAACCCGCCATCCGCAAAACGCTCGCTGTTCGACTCATGATTTATCCTTTGTCTTCCTGCAAAAATTATGATAGATTGCCACGCCATGCGCGGAATGTTGAATTCAAGATCGCGCAAGAATAAACCTTCGACTTCCGAAAAGCAAGTGATTTTTCCGTGCAACAAACTCAACAGCAGACACATTGTTGCAAAACTGAAACGGCAGGCAAAATTTTTTGAGGATTGAAAATGGAAACAATTGGCAAATTGGAGAGAATCTGGCTGAAGCGCGCCACCCGCGGCCCGATGGATGCACAGACGCGCGCAACGTTAGTCGCCGGCCAAGGCTTGGAAGGCAACGCGAATCAAGGCGGCAAACGCCAGGTGACGATCATCTCCGCCGAGCGCTGGGCGGAGATGATGCAACAACTCGGCGCGCCGGTCGATCCTGCTGCACGCCGCGCGAACCTCATGGTTAGCGGCCTGAGCCTGTTGGAAAGCCGGAATCGCATTCTGCAAATCGGCGCATGCCGCTTGCGTATTCTCGGTGAGACCAGGCCGTGCGAGCGGATGGATGAAGCCTGGCCCGGCTTGCGTGAGATTATGAAAAAAGATTGGGGTGGCGGCGCTTTTGCCGAGGTGTTGGATAACGGCAAGATTGCAGTAGGCGATTCCGTGAGTTGGCATCTATGAGAATTTCCGGCTGATTTTTTATTTCGCGCCGCCGCGCTGTCCGACTTCACGATCGAGCAGCAGCAAAGCCGCGGTTTGATCGCCGAGCATCTTCAATTGTTCGACTAATTCTTGCGCTGTTTTTTCCTCTTCCACTTGTTCTGTCAAAAACCACTGCAGATGCGCCTGCGTGGCATAATCGTTTTTCTTGATGGCAAGCTCGTACAGCGCATTGATCATGCCCGTTACTTTTCGTTCGTGTTTAAGCGCCTGCTCCATCATATCCAGCGGCGATTGAAATTCATAGGGCGGTTCCGCCAGCGCCTGCAAAATGACGCGGCCGCCGCGATCATTGAGAAAATTGAACAGCTTCATCGCATGCCCAATTTCTTCCTGGCTTTGCAAGCGCATCCAGTGCGCGAATCCGCGCAGGCTGGCAGATTCGCAATAGGCCGACATCGCGAGATACAAATAGGCCGACTCCAACTCGCCTTTGATTTGTTCATTGATCGCATCCTGCACTGCTTTTTTTAACATGCTAGACTCCTTTGTTGATTTCACGTTAGATTGATATTTGCGAAACGCTTGCAATATGGCTTTTTCATAGCAAAAGCGCAAGTGTCGGCTGGAATATTATTCAAAAAGTTCAGCACGAAATGTCAAATTCATGAAACCTTCCAAGACTCAACAAAAGCTTCTGCAAATTCATCACGATATTGTCGCTTGCCGGCGCTGTCCCCGGCTGGTGCAATGGCGCGAACGCATCGCGCGTGAGAAAACCAAACGTTTTGAAACCGAAGACTATTGGGGCAAGCCCGTGCCCTCGTTTGGTGATTTCAATGCGCGTTTGCTGATTGTGGGATTGGCTCCGGCGGCACACGGCGGCAATCGTACGGGACGAACCTTCACCGGCGACCGCAGTGGCGACTGGCTTTATCGCGCCTTGCACAAGGCTGGTTTCGCCAATCAACCGGTGTCAACGCATCGCGATGACGGATTGAAACTGAAAGACTGTTTGATCACCGCGCCCTGCCGCTGCGCGCCTCCGGCGAACAAACCCACGCCGGAGGAAATGGCGAATTGCCGCGGCTATATTCTTGAAGAAGTCACTCTCATGAAGAGAGTGAAGGTGGTGATTGCGCTCGGCAAAATCGCATTTGATACCGCGCTTTCTGTTTTCGGTGAAGTGTATGGCGTCAATCATTCTCCCAAACCGAAATTTGGGCATCGCGCGGAAGTGAAGCTGACGGAAAAGATCACGCTGATCGCCTCTTTTCATCCCAGCCAGCAGAACACGTTTACCGGAAGACTGACGGAGGCGATGTTCGACGGAGTGTTTCGCCGCGCGCGGCAGTTGCTCGATTCTGAATAAGGCCGGCTCCGAGCTCTCAAACCGCCGGGCGGTTCTCATGGGATCTTATAAACTCAATTAATATTTGATATCTCAGCAACAACCACCCGGACGGGACCATCACAATTATGCCTGCACACATTCTCGGCATCGACGCGGCGTGGACGGCGCATCAACCCTCGGGAGTAGCGCTGTTGCGCGCACGCAGAAATGCCAAACCAAAATTGATCGCGCTCGGAAGATCCTATGACGAATTTCTCACCAGCGGGCCGCATGCAAAAATTGATTGGCGCACACGCGTGCGCGGTTGCCTGCCTCCCATTGATGCGCTGCTCTCTCACTGCAAAAGACTCACTGGCGAGTTGCCGCAAATTGTGGCGTTGGATATTCCTCTGGCGGCCAAGCCGCTCAACGGCCGGCGGCCATGCGACAATGCCGTGACCTCGGCGTACGTGAGTCGCGGCGCAGGCACGCACACACCTTCCGCGTTGCGCCCGGGTCCGATTTCCAAATCTCTCTTTCACCAATTGAGTAAGGCCGGATATGAATGGCACACGCAAGGTAAAGTCCGACGAGCAGCGCGCGTTTTCATCGAAACCTACCCGCATCCGGCCATCATCGAATTGATGCAGTTGCGCATGCGGCTGGCTTACAAAACCTCACGCGTGTCGCAATACTGGCCCGAAGCAAAATCACGCACGCGCTGGCTACGTCTCTGCAAAAATCTTGACGCTTTGCGCCGGGCGCTGACTGATGAAATCGACGGCCTCGAAAACCTCATTCCTTCCGCAAAAATCTTGCTCAAGAACGGCAACAAAGCGCGGCTCAAGCATCTCGAAGATGCGCTGGATGCCGTAGTGTGTGCCTGGATCGGGCATCAATTTTGGCGCGGCAATGCCCTCGCCTATGGCAATGCTCAAGCAGCGATTTGGCTGCCCGCGCCGGATTTTCGATCCAAAAAACTGGTGATGCCCTCAAAAATTTGAGTGTCAAAACCGCCGCAGGGTATCCTTTGACCACATGCTTTGAGACCTTCCTTTTCCCCGCCTTATCCCCTTTATCCTAAAACCAAATTTTTCAACTACCAAGATTTTGGTTTTCAGAGCACGCGTAGGCACTGGACTCACCATGTCTTTCTTGTTCATTGGCATTACTTTTGATTTAGCATAGATACTGAGAAACTTGATTCATCCCCAAGTACTTTAAGAATAGAGAAGCGGGCTGGAGAGTGATTCAGTTTAAAGAATGCCTGCCAGCTTGAATGGATGTTGAGGTAAAATGATGAAAGCTGCATTCCTTATCAGCCTGGTTGTCCTTGCCTTCAGATCGTGTGATCTTTTCAGTCCAATGGAGCCGGACAATGGGATGAGAGTCACCTTTGCCATCGCCGATACCACCGACCAGTCACGTACCACTTTTCGAACTGGAGAATCTTTTGATCTGATCTTCGCGATCACCAATCTTACCGGCAAGGATCAAATCTACCGCCACTCCGGCCCGACTGTGATTTTCGAAATCAGACAAGCAGACAGCACGATCACCTCTTCGGTCGATGGACTGGCTTGGGTTCAGGTGGTTGAGTCTGGCGTCTTGCGCAACGGCCAGACGGAAACCCAGACCTGGCGTGCGCCGAATTCGCCGGCGAGACAGCCACGCATTGAACTCGCGCCCGGCGACTATTTCGCGC
The DNA here is from genome assembly GCA_003576975.1 of Candidatus Zhuqueibacterota bacterium. Taxonomy (GTDB): domain Bacteria; phylum Zhuqueibacterota; class Zhuqueibacteria; order Zhuqueibacterales; family Zhuqueibacteraceae; genus Coneutiohabitans. Next base: position 634 of record QEVD01000055.1, on the reverse strand, counting down.
GTGCCGTCATGCGCTATGGCTTCCAAAAAGCTCCCGTGGTGGAGCCTCCGGATATACCATTTCGAATTGAATTGTGAATACCAGTCCGACTGGCTTACACCGCTGCAACTTGATATAATGTTTTTTTCAAACCTCGGGAGGATAGATTATGCGACATTTCGTTACGATGATGTTGTGCCTGACTTTGCTGGTCGGCGCGCATGCGCCGCAAACACACGCACAAGCCGGCGGCGGCTTCAACATGCAGGCCTACACCAATTTCCTCGCCAGCCATCGCGATTTGACTTACGAGCAACTGCGCGGCCTGCATCCCACGCCGAATTTTCGAAGCAAACTCGATCTCACCCTCACCGAAATCGCCTATCTCGATACGATTGTTCAACTCTATCAACTCACCTCCGATGAACAAGCCTTGTTGCATGAAAATGGTTTTGTGGTGAGCGAGCGGCTGAGGCGCGACAGCTTTGGCCATGCCTTTCTTGAAATCTACAAACATGACTTGCCGGTATTCGTTTCAACCGATGCCATTCTGCACGCGCTGCATCGTTCCTATGACGCGATTCTGCAAGACACGGAAACCGGCGTGCTCATTCCGCGCTTGCAAGAGTTGTTGCTCAAGCTGCGTAACGAATGG
>QEVD01000619.1 GCA_003576975.1 Candidatus Zhuqueibacterota bacterium | reverse complement strand
TATCCATCCTTAAAACTAAAGATCTCATTTCTGCCCAAATGATGATTCATAAATTTCAGGAGGCAACATGTCTCAAAAGCAAGTTTTAGCTTTGTTGCTAACGGGCCTTTTGGCCTTGTCGTTTGCGCCGGTTGTTCCCACTGAGTCATCATCGTCATCAGCTTCGCGCAAGCTTGACCCGCGTCTGCAAATTCTCCAGCAAAAACATGAACAAAACCGGTTGGCGATGAGCAAGAGCTGGCGCAGCGTTATGGCGGCGCGTTGGGTTCGAGTCATGGCGACATTCACACCCTGCGTTTGCCGGTAACGGCATTGCCCGAATTGACGGCAGAGGCCGGCGTGGAATATGTCGAAGCTTCCAGCGTTCTGTATCCCGAATTGATAACCAGCGTACCGCAAACCGGCGCGCGCGTGCTGCAGAATTTGCCGGGCACGTATGCGCTGACCGGTAAAGGCGTCATTGTCGGCATTACAGACACCGGCATTGACTGGCGTCATGGTGATTTCAAAAATCCGGATGGCACAACGCGCATTCTTTTTATTTGGGATCAATTTCTTCGCGGTGCGGGCATAACGCCGCCGGCTGGCTTTAACTACGGTGCGGAGTTTACCGCGCAGCAAATCAACAGCGGCGCAGTTTCTCATCGTGATGCCGACGGACACGGCACGCATGTCGCCAGCATCGCCGCCGGCAACGGGCTTTCGACCGGCGGTGTTTACGCCGGTATGGCGCCGGAGGCTGACATTATCGCGGTGCGCGGCGGCTTGATCAGCCCGATAGACGGCGGCGCTTCCAGCGGCGGCTTTCTCGACGGCTATGCCTATATTCGCGGCAAAGCGGAAGCGCTGGGCAAACGCCATGTCATCAACACCAGCTTCGGCACGACCCTGGGTCCGCACGACGGCTCGACGCTGTACGAGCAGGCCATTAATGCCAATGTCGCACAAGGCAGCATCATCACCAACTCCGCCGGAAACTATGCCCAAAATGCCTGGCATGCAGAGGCCATTGTTCCGCCACAGGGCGAAGTCGTGCTGGAATTCAATGCTCCGGCAAACGCCAACATTCCTGACGATGAACTGCAAATCGATATCTGGTACAAAAGTAACGATCGCATCGACGTTGAGGTGGCGGGGCCGAACATCGGTTACTTGAATAAGATCCCGGCGAATGGCGCGGATTTTTTTGACACGGCCGACGGTTACGTTTCCGTGATCAGCATCGTCAATTCACCTTTGAATGGCGACAATCAGATTTTTATTCAAATGGATCACACCGGCTCGGCCGCCTCCGAGATTGCCAGCGGTGTTTGGAGAATCCGTTTCACGCCTTCCGCCGGCAACAATTTGCCGGACGGCGGTGAGATTGATGCCTGGACTGAGCGCGATGATAATGCCACGTTTCGCAATTTTGTCGATACTCAAGAAACCATCAATTACCCCTCCACTGCCGACTCGGTGATTGCGGTGGCGTCCTACGACAACGCTTCGGGCGCGCTTTCCAACTTCAGCAGCCTGGGGCCGCGGCGCGATGGCGTGAACAAGCCGGACATTGCCGCGATCGGAGGCAGTGTCATTGCCGCGCTTTCCTCCTTCACTTCGGATTCTCCGGTCGGTGATTCTGCGCATGTACGATTCAGCGGCACGAGCATGTCCGCGCCGCATGTGTGCGGCGCTATCGCGCTTATGCTGCAAGCAGATTCCACGCTGACGCCGGCTCAAGTGCGCAAGCTGCTGTATCAAGCCGCACGCGCCGATCAACAAACCGGCGCTGTGCCCAACCACCGCTGGGGCCACGGCAAGCTCGATATCTTCACGCCACTGTTGCCATATATCTCACAAAACGTGGTCTCCGGTTTGTTGGAAGCGCAAGCAACCGGCGCCAGCGTCAAGGCGGATTTGACCTTTCGACTCAAGAATTCGCCCTTCGGAGAGACGATTGCTGCCATTCAAACCGGCGATGATGGCCGCTACTCCATTAACATTCCACCCGGACAATACGCCGTCGAAATCGTGCCGGAGCTGCCCTATCCCATTCTCAGGCAAGACTTGCTGGTGGAAAACGACTCCACTGATTTTTCACTGCAGCTCACACCCGCCCGTATCATTTTGGTGAATGATGATCCTGCCGGGAGCTTTGCTTCGTATTACACCAGCACGCTTGACAGCCTGGGATGGAGTTACGGCGTGCATACGAACAGCAAAGGCACACCGGTGGAAACTGTGCCGGCAATCGAGCCCGTTGATTATATGATTTGGTTCACCGGCAATGCCAGTGGCGAGGTATTAACTGCCAATGAGCAGCAATTCCTGGCTGATTTTTTGGATGGCGGCGGCCGTTTGTTTCTCAGCGGCCAAAACATTGCCGAGAGTTTGTCGGGGAATGATTTTCTTGCCAACCGTTTGCATGTCTCCCTTGAGCGTAACTCGATCAATGACTTTTTGCTGCATGGCGTGCGCGATGATGACATCGGCAAAGACTTGCCCACCGTCATTACCACCGGCACCGGTGGGGCCAACAATCAAACCTCCCGCGGCACGCGGTGATGGTTTATGACACCACCGCCGGCACGGTTGCCGGCGTGCGTGTCGTTGATCCAGTCAATCGTTCGCGACTGGTGTTCTTTAGTTTTGGTTTTGAAGCGATCAACCTGGGCGTGCCGCGACCGGGTTATGTTGATCGTCGTCAAGTTTTGCAGAGTATTCTCGCCTGGCTGGAAGGAACAACGGCAGTGGCGGCGCCCCGCCATGCCGGCGGAGAACTTCCCACCAGTTATGCCATTCAGCAAAGCTACCCCAATCCCATTCGCTTGGCGCACGCCGCTTCTCCGGCGATTATTCGATATCAAATTCCGGCGCGCCAGCCGCAGCCGCGAGTCGTGTTGAAAATTTATGATCTGCTCGGGCGCGAAGTTCTCACGCTCATCGACGCCGTGCAGCAGCCGGGTTATCATCATGCGCGTTGGGATGGCCGCGACCGGCGCGGTGAACCGGTGACCGCCGGCATTTATTTTTATCGCATGCTTGCCGGCGATTTTCGTGCGGTGGGCAAGATGGCGGTGATGCCGTAACCCGATGCGATGAGCGCAAGTGCAGGCCTCATCAAATCGGCGTCTGCAAAGTTAGGCGATTAACTTTTCAAACACAGAATAAAATTCTGAAAGTTTATGGCAAATAATTTGACGGCAGCACAATATGAAACAATTCTGTCGATAAATCATCCTACTAAAGTTTTTTCGGTGATGCTCGGTGATTTCGACGCATTCCGACAGAAAAGCTTTATCGCCGATGATCACCGAGGACATCGAGTTTCGCCGAATAGTTTTTACTCCATTGCAGAGGCCTTGATTTCCAGCTTGTCTGCAAATCGGGATAGTCTCTTTAAAGTGATCTCTTTGCCCCAAAAAGCAAAGAATTCACGAGACGCAAAGCCGCCAAGGTACGCACAGAAAGCTTTGCAGGTTTTTGCGTTTTCACGATTTTGTGTGAGTTTTTTCTTTAGTTCCGGCTTGTCCTGCTCATGCTTTTGTTACTCAGTTTTTTAATGACGTCCCGTGAGCGGGATTCAATATGTTTTGAACTGAAGGTCTGCCCCAATAAAAGCCACGACCGAGCTGTGGCGGAACAATCGCTGTGGCCAACAAAAAAGCCCCGGCTTGTGCCGAGGCTTTGATTGTCAAAAAGATTGCTTTGACGGATCGCTGCGGCCCAATATCGCAAAGTAGAATTGGACTGGAACGATCCGTCAAAGCCCATATGTGAGAGACTGCATGTCCCGCCTGTTCTCCTTCCTGCTCATTAAATGAGCAAAGCCGCCGCCAAATCATTAAGCAAGCGCCGGCAAATGTCATCCGTCACGTGAAACGCCTCCAGCACACGGCCGGCTTGACCGCCATTTGC
>QEVD01000618.1 GCA_003576975.1 Candidatus Zhuqueibacterota bacterium | reverse complement strand
GTTTCCAAAACTTTCGTGAGGCGTTCATAGATCATCGGTATGTTGGCTTCTTCATTGTAGACGGGCAGCACGATCGAAAATGTGACTTTCGTGCGCGCCACCGCTTCCTTACGCTCTGGCATCGCTCCACCCTCTGCTTTCACATGCCGGGCGCCATTAACGGCGCCGATTTCGAAATGGCTAATTTCGTGCAACAGATCATCCTCCTCGACTAGCTTTCCTGGTTGGGCACAGCCATACCGCATGTACAGTCATTTCGCTTTTGCCGGCCCTTGAGATGCGCAATTACTTTTGTCTGAATACTTTTGCGCTATTGTTCTTTATTGAAAGTCTCCTCGCTTCCCGGTGTGGGCGCTGCGAACCGGTAGATGATCGTTCGCAGCCCGGGAGCTTGCGTCTCGTCATAAATCGCCGTCAACTCCGGCGGCGCCGTGGCCGGATCATTGAGCTGCAACAAATTGGGAAAAAATGAGGCGTAACGTTCGGCCCACACCACATGCGTCACGCCGCGATAATGCGCATATTGCGCGATCCGCGGCCATTCATTCTGTGAAAAGGTTGCACCCGAACGAATGTCATGATTACCGCCATAAAAATTTACCGCTTTATTGTAGCTCATCAAAACCGGTGCAGCGCCGGCCTGTTGGCGCAGCCAGCGTCCTGCTTGCTTCAGCTCGATTGCCTCGCTCCAAAAATCAACGTCATGCGGTGAACGCTGCACGATGCTGCCGAGCTGGGTTAGAAACGCGAAGATCATCACCACGCCAGCAGCGCCAGCCCAGGCAAGTCGCTGCGACCCGAGTTTTTTTATGATGTTGTTCGAAGTGAATTGCGTGAATATCTCCAAAAACCAGCTTTTGAGCGTGATTATACCGCGTCCAATCCAGATCGTCGCGATCGGCAATAATGCGGTCAAATAGCGTTCATTGATATGAAACAACGGGACTACAATAAACCAAAAGAAGCCGACAAAACACAGTAAGTATAAACTCAAGCGCATTTGTTCGGCGCGCCACGCGCTGCCGAACAAACCAAGAATGAAAGGCACGAGTAAACCCAGCGAAAAGATTGCCGCCAGTTCGGAGCGTGTCAACCGATAAAAATGTGTTGCATACTTTTTAAGCAATAGTCCCAATGAATTTTGGATCGGCGGGCCGCCCTGTTTGGCGGTTGCCTGCACAAAATCGCCGTCGTGATAAATTTGATCGTTGGGATAAGTGCGGTTATCTTCTGACAGCGTATCAAAGGTTCCAAGTTTGCCGGGCGAAAAATATTGCGCTTCCAACTGCTGCACGGCGGCGCCTTTTGCGCTCAGGGTCCATCGGCCGGTTTCGCCGTGGAGATAAAAAATGTAAGGAAATGCCGTCAAGAGCCAGGCCAGGGCAGCGATCACTCCCAGTTTGAGCGCTGCGTTTTTTTGTTTTTGAAATAACTGAACGCCAAACAGAAGGCTGACAAATACACAATAGACGATCAAGAAGCCTACGCCCTCCGGCCGCGTCAAATAGGCCAGCCCGATAAATACACCCGTTCCGAAAGCGCGCAGCAGTGAGCCGCGTTTAAGCGCTTCCCAGCCCGACCAAACGCCCAAAGAGGCAAACAGCATGTAGGAAGGCTCTGCCAGCGCACTGGTTGAAGCGAAGGCCATCGGAGGGTAAAGGGCGAGCACGGCGGCGGCGCATAACGCGCTTGCCCTTCCCACGAGATCGACACCCAAGCGATAAATCGGCCAGAGCAACAGTGTGCCGCAAATGACATTGACGAGACGGCCGGCCAGTTCCACCTCCGAGATGAGCGCTGCCATAAGCCCGGCCAGCATCGGATACATTGGCGACCAAAAGGGATGCAACCAGTTCTTAAATTCTCCGGCGATGAAGCTCGCTGCCAGATTGAGATAATGAGGCTCGTCCCAGCCGACGGCATAGCGAAAGTTGAGCAGCAAAAGGCGAAACAATAACGCCGCCAACAGCAAGCCCAGAAAGGGCCAATCGAGGTGTTTTTTTGAATTCATTTAAAAGCGCATTTGATTTTTTGGAAGGAACCTTGCCTTAGCCATTAAAAAATTCGCCCTCAGAACTTCGAACCTCCATGCTTACAAACCCAAGGCTTGGGACTGGAGGTTCTATTCTGCGGGCGATAGGATGAAATCACAAAACTCAGGATCTCAGCTCAAGAATTTCGCTGAGACATGTCATGGAATAACTTTTCGTAATCGTCGGCGATTTTTTCCCAGGTATACTCACGCTTGATGATCTCAACGGCTTTCCGCGCCGCTGTTCTCTTTCGTGCTGAAGAAATAACCGGCGTCTTCCAGCACTTCGCGATGTTCCGGCACATCGTTCGCCAGCACGCAATTGCCGAACCCCATGCCCTCCAGCAACGCCGGATGGGTGCCGCCGACCTCGGTTGCCTGCACATAAAAATAGGCGTTGGATTGCAGCTCGCGATAGCCGTGGCCGAACACATAGCCGGTGAAGAGAATGCGCGTGTCTTTAGTTGCCTTGAGATTTTCAATATAGTCTGAGCTGTAGGGCGCATCGCCCACCATCACCAGGCGTTTGTTGGTCTTCACCTGTTCAAATGCTTTCACCACGAGATGTGCATTGTTTTCCGGTTCGAAGCGGCTGACGTAAAGAACATAATCGCCTGCTTGCAAGCCGTATTTTTTGAGCGTGTCGTTTGCCGGCACTTTTTCCGTGGGCGCGCCATAGGGAATAAACACAGAATCTTTCTTGAATTTTTCCAGATAATAGCGCTTGATAAACTTGGAATCGGTAACTACGACATTGGCAAGCTTGGTGGAGAGCCACTCGGAAATTTTGTAGTACCATTGGCCAAGCTTGTTCCATTTCTTACGCTGCCATTCCAGGCCATCGACATTGATAGCCACCTTTTGCCCGAATAAGCGGGGAATGATGCAAAAGGCAGCGTTGGCGCTGTTGCAAACCAGAATCGCGTCGAATTTTTCTTTGAGGGCAGCGTGCCAGGCGCAAAGAAACGTGTGCGCTACGGTATCGAGATATTTGTGGCTGATCGTCGGCAAAATTACCAGACGCACGCCCTGGTAGTAGGGCGCATTGAATTTGATATTATTAGAGCGGCCATACACCGTAACGTGATGCCCGCGCTTGACCAAACGCGTGGCCAAATGTTCCGCAAATGTTTCAAACCCGCCATAGTTTGCGGGAATTCCCCGAATTCCCATGATTGCAAT
>QEVD01000617.1 GCA_003576975.1 Candidatus Zhuqueibacterota bacterium | reverse complement strand
AAATTGCCGCCGACGCGCAGCGTATGCCCGCTGAGCGTGAGCGAGTGGCGTGGCAACACCGTAAGATTATTGTCCGCGTTGGGCAATGTGAGATTCGACCCAAGGGCGAGGGCGCCGGCAACATAACTGTTCGTGATGCCATAGTTGCCGCTTACAATCGCCGGCAGCGCATTGGTGAAGTACGTGCCTTGCGCCGGCGCTTGCGCTACGTTTCCGCCATCAAGCGTCATGCGTCCGGAGATATAAACATCACTCGCGAAATTTACGCCCGCTGGATTTTTGACGACCACGTCTTGCAAGAACGAACGATTCACCAGGCCGGGGCGTTCGAAACTCACGGTTTGCGGCTCTGCGCCATCGAGCACGAACACGGTTCCCTCGGGTTGCAACGCCGCGCTACTGACTTTTTGAATCACATCACCGCGCACAAAAATGGCGCCGGCCGCCAGAGTGCTGAATCCTTCAAAAATGGCGTCGCCGTTGATCTCCAGCGCGTCCGCGGGATTCGCCATGATCAAATGCTTTTGACTGCTATACGCCTTGACCGTGAACGTTCCGCCGACGTGCAGACGATGGCCATTGAGCGTCAACGCCTGGCGCGCAAGAATCGTCAGATCGTTTTCGGCTTGCGCCAGCTCGCGGTCGCCGTTCATCACGATCGGCGCGGCGATATACGATTTGCGCACGCGATACTCGCCATTGCCGGTGAGCGGAAGCTGCTCATGAAAATACGTGCCGAACGAGTCTTGCTGCACCAACTGGCCGCCATTTTCCAATTGCAGCAAGCCGGTCACGTGCACATCACTCAAAAACGAAACGCCGGCGGGATTGCGCACGATCACGTTTCTAAGAAACGATTGATTGTTCGTGCCCGGGCGTTGAAAGCTCACGGTCTGCGGCGCAGCGCCGTTGAAAACGAACATCGTCCCGCCCGGTTGCAGCGCCGTGTTCACGGCCTCTTGCACCAAATTGCCGTGCAGCACGATTTCTCCGGCTTCGAGTTTGGTGCGCGCGGCGAACGTCGCATTGCCTTTGATGATAATCTGATCGTTGGCATTCGTCATGATCAAATGATCACTCACGATGCCGCTGGTTCCGACTTTGAAATCGCCTTCAACCGTCAAGGTCTGCCCGTTGATCGTCAAGCTCGCGCCCAGTTCGATGGTGAGGCTTTGCGCAGAAGAATTTTCAGTGAGAATCGGCAGGATGCCGTTTGCAGGCTTTTTAATAATGACAGGTGAGAGTGCATGCGGTTGACCGGCCGGCAGCCAGTTCGAAGCTTCAGACCAATTGCTGGAAACTGCGCCCGACCAAGTTTTGGTCTCTTGCGCCGAAGCAACAGTGGTCAGCAAGAGCAACACACCGCAGATCACATACTTCAGTTGTACCCATTTTCTTTCCATCGACCTTGCTCCTTTTTGATATTTGATTATCAAAGAATTTGCTTTGACCAGCCCGGAAGTCCGGCTGTAAGTCATTCCGCACAAATTGCACATGCCTATAGCAACTTTGTTGCCATTGTGATTTTTTATTTTGAGACGATTGCCGCTTATTTAATTCTATACATGGCTATGCATAAGCGGTCAGATCATGATGTATTAAATCATTAATTATCAATTTAAATCTGCATGATTTTTTCTAGAACAGGTTTGGCCAGCAAGTGATTGATAATCGACCTGTTGAAAAGTTAGATGTTATGGCATTGTAACATTTTGAAACAATTGCTCCAAAAAGCAGGTAACTGCGATACAAGTGAATTATTTTCGACCATTTTTGCGGTCTTGAGATGAGAGATTCAGCCCGGGCAACTGCTGAGTTTTGCTTTCGAGGTTTCGCCTCTCAGCTTGACCCCAAATCTTTGCGCCAAATCACCCGCCTTCCCCAAAAATACAAATGCAAAACAGATGATTTAAAAATTCTCTGCCCGAGACTTCTTTTGGCCACGGATGAACACGGATTTTCACTGATTTTTTTCTATGCTGTTGAAATCGTTTCTTTCAAAAAGACACTGGAACCCGTGTCGATCCGTGGAAATCAGTGGCTAAAAGTCCTGCACCGATTTTTGGAAAAGTTGATCGCATACTTGACCACGCTGCGCACATTCGCGCAGCGTTGGGTTGAAAATAAAGCGCGCGTTTGCTATATTGCCCGCCACAAACCCGGCAGCGATGATCAGCACAGGAATCGACATGAACAAAACTGCTTCCCTCTCTCGGGCGCGGCGCCAATACAGCCCAACCGAACCGGCCGAGCAGGCCATTCCGCAATTGCTGGAAGAACACGGCGGCCTTATCTACAATCTTGGCTTGCGCATGTGCGGCCGGCAAACGGATGCCGAGGATTTGGTGCAGGAAACGTTTTTGCGCGCGTTTCGCGCGTGGGAAAAATTCGAGGGCCGCGCCCAGCCCAGCACCTGGCTGTACAGCATTGCG
>QEVD01000616.1 GCA_003576975.1 Candidatus Zhuqueibacterota bacterium | reverse complement strand
ATGAAGTCAGCCCGCTCGCCGGCCTCGAGCTTGTGGCTTTGCTGAATGAGCGCGGCTATCGTCCCATGGAATTCACCAGCGTGATGTACCGCGCGATCAACCGGGAAGCCGATCCCGCATCGCCGCGCAACGAAAACATTCGCGTGCGCGCCATCGCTGAAAATGAAGGAGAACTATGGGCGCAGGTGACGGCACAAGGCTGGAGCCACTTACCTGAGCTTTCCGAATATTTGCTGGAGCTGGCGCCGATGAGCACGAAGCGGGAAGACAGCGTCTCGTTTCTGGCGGAGTTGGAGGAACAGCCGATCGCCTCCGCGGCCATGAACCTGAGCGGCGGCGTGGCGCTGCTCGCCGGCGCTTGCACAATTCCCGCAGCGCGCAAGCAGGGCGCACAATTGGCATTGCTTGACTATCGCCTGCGCTACGCCGCAGAACAGGGCTGCAACTTGGCGATGATGTGCGCGCAACCGGGCAGCGCCTCGCAACGCAACGCCGAACGGCATGGCTTCCGCATCGCTTACACGCGCATCAAATGGCAATTAATGCAGTAGAGATTGATTGCAAAAAATACCGGCACAACAAATCTCAAAAATATGTTGCAATGCCGAACTGAACGTTCATGGCGTGGGCGAGATTATTGAAGGTATCATATTCCCATTGCCGCCAGTAGCTCAGGCGAATGGCCGTGTCAGCAGTTGGGCGAAAAGCCAGACCGGCGGTGAGGCGTTTTTTGCTGTCGCCGATGCTCTGGCCGGTTTTTTCGAATTTGCCATGATGCAGATCGATGTAATCATAGCGGCTGAAGATGATCACATTTGCTTCCGGCATGCCGAGCAGGGGCCGCCGCAACAAAGCATAATCTCCTTCCACAAAAAAACCGCGCTGTTTCTCCGCCAGAAAATCATTGTCGACATTATCCGGCGGGATGTCGATCTGCGCCAGCGCTGCTTCTCCACGAACATGCAAACGCCGTTTACGGTATTCCGCATCGCACGCAAACATTCGTAAACTGCGCGGCTCGTCGATCTGCACGCCTTCCAACTGAAACGTGTTGTAGCGACCGGTATAGAACGATAGCCCGATCTCGCCGCCAAAACGCGGATTATAAGCCAGCCTGCCAGTTAGGGCGGGCGAGCCGTTGTTGTCTTCTTCAAATGTCAGCGGCGATTTGCCCGCCGGTATGCGCGTGCCCTCGCCCGTGCCAAGTATCACACCATCGTGCAAACCATTGACGCCATAAATCTCGTAAGTGAAACGGTCAAAGGGCGTCGCGTAAAATGCGCCAAAGAAACCCACGCCCACTTCCGATAACGTTGACGGAATGATTTCCGTTGACACCAGCGGCCGATCGATAACATTATAGCGCGGACTGTCGTGCGTGATGTTGAAGCGCCCGATGGGCGGCAACAATATGCCGGCGCGCAGATTAAGCGGCGTTGCCAACAGGACGTCCACCAACGCCGTCTCCAGCGCAATCTCCTCGGTGCCGTGTTCGAATTCCAGTTCTGAGGTCAGCTTCACGTGCGGGGAAATCGCCGAATAGAGAAAAATATTGAAGCGCCGCTGCTCCAACGAAAAGCCTTCGGCAATGCCATCGACGCGGACGTAGTTTGAGTTCATCTCGGCATAGCCCCCGAGGGCGGTGTTCCCGCCGAGCTTAAGAATGTAGGGCCGATCATAAATGCCGCCGCGTTGAAACGGCGTGGGCATGCTGTCGGATTTCGCGGTTTGTGCAGGGAGATTTGCATTCAACGCAAGCAGGCAAAATGCAAAGATTGCGTATTGCAAATTGCGAAGCGCGCCACGCGCGGCGCAGATCATCGATCGTTTCATGATCTCACCTTGATGGTTATCATGTCTTGATTTTCCGTGATAGCAAATTTTTGCAACGCCTTTGCTGCCGGGCCTTCTATGACTTCGCCGGTGACATCGTATTCCGAGCCGTGACAGGGACATTGAAACGCATCCGGCAGCACGCGCACTTCGCAACCGGCGTGCGTGCACACCGTGGAAACGGCCGTCAGACTGTGATCCGCCAACCGTCGCACCACGATTGCGACCGGAAGATTCTTCGCGCTTACCATCATAAGGCCGTTGGGCGCAGCAAGCGCCAGCGCCTCCGCCTTGGGAATGATGATAGCTTCATCCTGCAATTCACCGCGGTAGATGGCAAGGCCTGCGGCGCAGCCCGTCAGTAATTTAGACGCAGTTGTGACTGCCAGCGCGCCGCCGATTGTTTTTATGAATTCTCGCCGTGTTGACATATGAGGTGTTGCGTGTTGGTTGCAAGTCATTAATGGATAACCCGAATGGACGCTAATAAACGCGAATTTTGAAATTAGCGAATATTCGCGTTCATTCGCGGTTTCAAAAATGAGTAAGTTATTTAAATGGCACTCCTTAGTTCGATGCCGTTCTTGTCTCATAGCGATTTCAAAAATGCCAGAACCGCCGCTTTTTCACCCGCATTCAGTCCGGCAAAATTGTTCCGGCTGACCTCCGCCTCGCCGCCATGCAAAAGAATCGCTTCCTCCAAACTCGAGGTACGGCCATCATGCAAATAAAACGGTGTGCCGCCGAGCAATTCGCCCACCAGTCCCAATCCCCATAACGGCGTGGTGCGCCATTCCGCGCCGTTGGCTTCGCCTTCGGGATAGTTGTCCGCGAGCGCCGGCCCCATGTCGTGCAGCAACAAATCGGAGTACAACGGCACGTTCTGGAATGCAAGCGGGGCAATCGCGCTGGGTCCGGTTTGCATTTCCGGCGTGTGGCAGCTCGCACATCCGATTTGTTCAAAAAGCTGTTCGCCTTGCAACACCACGGCATCCGTTGCGTTGCGCCGCTCCGGCGGCCGCAATGTTTGCAAATAAATCACCACATTGTTGATCGTTTCTGTCGCAACTTCAGGATCCGGAACATTATCGCCGACGCGA
>QEVD01000615.1 GCA_003576975.1 Candidatus Zhuqueibacterota bacterium | reverse complement strand
ATTGTTCTATCTCGACGAACATGGCAATCCCACCATCGTGGCGGGTGTGCCGCCGGATTATTTCAGCGCCACCGGCCAGTTGTGGGGCAATCCCATTTACCGCTGGGAGCGCATGGCCGAAACCGGTTATGCCTGGTGGATCGAGCGCTTTCGTTCGTTGCTGAAGTTGATCGACTACATCCGCCTCGACCATTTTCGCGGCTTCGAAAAATATTGGGAGATTCCCGCCGGTGAGAAAACCGCGATTAACGGCAAATGGGTGGAAGGTCCGGGCGCGCATTTTTTCAGCGCTGTGTTGCAGGAATTAGGAGAGCTTCCCATCATCGCAGAAGATTTGGGTGTGATTACGCCGGAAGTCGAAGCGTTGCGCGATCAATTCGGTTTTCCGGGCATGAAGGTGTTGCAATTTGCTTTTGGGCATGACGACAAATTATTTCGCGGTCTCATGGAAGGGTTTCCAGAGAATTCCGTGATTTACACCGGCACGCATGACAATGATACCACGCTCGGCTGGTTTCATAACACCAGCGGCCGCAACCCGGAAGAGGCCGAACTGGAACGCGCCAATGTGAAACGGCTTTTGCATAGCGACGGTAGTAACTTAAATTGGGAATTAATCGAAATTGCGTTGAAATCTTCGGCACGCGCGGCCATTATTCCGTTACAAGATGTACTCGGCCTCGGCACCGAAGGCCGCATGAACCTGCCCGGCACCACGCAAGGCAATTGGGAATGGCGTTTTACCGAGGATATGCTGACGGATGAGATCAAGCAGAGAATGAAGCAGTTGACGATTTATTCCGGGCGGGAGTGAATGGCAGCGTGATTGCAAGATGACGGGCGTAGAGACCTGCCGGCGGCACGTCTTTCGGCGGCACGTCTTTACGGACGATTGGATTATGCCAACCGCTCCAGCAGCAGTTGCAACTCCGCCACGGACATCATTCAAATTTGGTGCAGTAGGGGCGAGTCTGCGACTCACCCCTACGTTCTTGCGTTCGAAAAAAATCTGAAAACATTCATGCCTGCGACGTCTCTGGCATGAATGCCATGCAGAGGCATTGTATCGCGGTGCTCGCGCCGCGGCAACCATTTCGCCCCACCCCACGTCTAACCCAACACCCAAAAATGGCTTAAACATCGCAGCTTCTTCATCGTCTTTAATCCTAAAACAAAACCGCGAAGCAACTCTCATTCACCACCATCTCAAACCAAGCAGAGGAGGTTTCATCTTGAAGCGACGTGAATTCTTGCGGCTCACGGGCGTGGGCATGGGCGCGCTGACGATCCCGATCATGGGCAAGCCAACGTCCTTGTTCGGCGCGCTAACGGCCGTGCCCAACGGCGACAAACGAAAACTGGCCGACGCCGCCTTGAACGCGGCCACGGCCAAAGGCGCGACCTATGCCGACGTGCGCATTGGACGCTATCTCAATCAATTCGTGATCACGCGTGAAAACAAAGTGCAGAACATCGTCAACACCGAATCCTATGGCGCGGGCGTGCGCGTGATTGCCAACGGCACCTGGGGCTTTGCTGCTACCAACCAGGTGACGCAAGATGCGATTGCCAAAGCCGCAGAACAGGCCGTCGCGATTGCGAAAGCGAATGCCGCATTGCAAACCGAGCCGGTGCAGCTTGCGCCGGTGAAAGGCCACGGCGAGGTAACATGGAAAACGCCTATCGAGAAGAATGCCTTCGAGGTACCCATCTCCGAAAAAGTCGATTTGCTGATGTCGGTCAACGATGCCGCCATGAAAAACGGCGCAAATTTCGTCAACTCGTTTTTGTTTTTGGTGAATGAACAAAAATATTATGCCTCCACCGACGGTTCCTACATCGATCAAGACGTTCATCGCATCTGGCCGAATTTCGTGGTCACCGCCATCGATCCACAAAAAGGCAAATTCCAAACGCGTGATGCCTTAAGCGCGCCCATGGGCATGGGCTGGGAGTATCTCAGCGCCCGCCCGGAAAGCAAAGTTGCGGGCGTGACCACGCGCTACGGCAAACACTACGACATGCTCGAGGACGCAACCGCCGCCGCCAAACAGGCCAAAGAAAAACACAGCGCCAAAACCGTGGAAGCGGGCAAATACGATCTCGTGCTCGATCCTTCGCATCTTTGGCTCACCATTCACGAATCCGTCGGCCATCCGCTGGAATTGGATCGCGTGTTGGGCTATGAAGCAAACTATGCCGGCACTAGCTTCGCGACACTCGACAAATGGAAATCGAAATCCTTCAACTATGGCAGCAAACTCGTGCAACTCTTCGCCGATAAAACGCAAACCGGCTCGCTCGGCGAAGGACGGCATTCTGGTGAATTATCAAGCGATTCGCGATCAGGTTCATATGCTCGGCGAAAACGAATCACATGGCTGCTGCTATGCCGACAACTGGAGCTCGGTGCAATTTCAGCGCATGCCGAATGTTTCATTGGCAGCCGGCAAAGAGAAACTCTCGGTCGAGGAAATGATCAAGGGCGTGGAGAAAGGCATTTACATCGTGGGCGACGGCTCGTATTCGATCGACCAGCAGCGTTACAATTTCCAATTCGGCGGGCAGTTGTTTTATGAAATCAAGAACGGCGAAATCGCCGGCATGCTGCGTGATGTGGCTTATCAATCCAACACACAGGAATTCTGGAATTCCTGTGTGGCGATTTGCGATGAAAGCGATTATCGCTTTGGCGGATCGTTCTTTGACGGCAAGGGCGAACCCGGGCAAATCAGTGCGGTATCGCACGGCTGCGCGACGTCGCGGTTCAACGGCGTCAATGTCATCAACACCGAGAGAAAAATCTAGTTGCTGGCTCCTGGTTGCCTGTTTCTCGTTATTCATTCTTTGAAACCATCGGGCGAGGGACAGCAACCAACAACCAGCAACTTGCAACGAAAACCCGCAACCAAAAGGAATTTTAGATATGCCATTACTCACTGAAGCGGAAGCTCGTAAAATACTCGAAAAAGTTCTGAGCTATTCCAAATCCGAAGAATGTGAAGCCAATTTAAACGGCAACTTCGGCGGCAATATTCGCTACGCGCGCAACACGGTTACCACGAGTGGCGCCACCAACGACACCACCCTGGTGGTGCAATCGACTTACGGCAAGAAATCCGGCGTAGCCACGATAAACGAGTTTGACGATGCCTCGTTGGAAAAAGTCGTGCGCCGCTCCGAAGAGCTGGCCAGGCTCGCTCCGGAAAATCCGGAGTACGTCGGCATGCTGGGCCCGCAAACCTATCTCACCTCGAAAGCATACTTTGAGACAACGGCGAAAATCTCTCCCGACTATCGCGCGCAAGCCGCGGTGGACAGCATCAAACCGGCGCGCGAAAAGAATTTGATTGCCGCCGGCTTCTTGCAAGATAGCGCCGGCTTTCAATCCATGATGAACACCAAAGGTTTGTTTGCCTATCACACGCAAACCGGCGTCAATTTCTCCGTCACAGTCCGCACCGAAGACGGCACCGGCTCGGGTTACGTCACGCGCGATTACAATGATGTGAGCAAACTCAGCACCGGCGCGGCCTCGCAAGTCGCGATCGATAAAGCAATCAAATCACAACAGCCGAAAGCGATCGAACCGGGCAAATACACCGTCATTCTCGAACCGGCGGCTTCCATCGAGTTGCTGCAAAATATGATCTTCAACATGGACGCGCGCCAGGCAGATGAAGGCCGCAGTTTTTTGGCAAAGGCCGGCGGCGGCACGAAACTCGGCGAGAAAATCGTGGATGAACGCGTGACGATTTATTCTGATCCCACTCATCCCGACATTGCAACCGCGACGTGGGGTCAGGATGGACGGCCGCAGGAGAAAACCTATTGGATTGAAAAGGGCGTGGTGAAGAATCTCTTTTACTCGCGCTTTTGGGCGCAGCAAAAGGGCGTGAAAGCCGTGCCCGCGCCCGCCAACGGCGTGATGGAAGGCGGAACCGCGACGATTGACGAGATGATCAAGAGCACGGCAAAGGGCATCCTGGTCACGCGCACGTGGTACATCCGCACCGTCGATCCGCAAACCCTGCTCTACACCGGCCTGACGCGCGACGGTTTATATTATATCGAAAACGGGCAAATCAAATTTCCGATCAAAAATTTCCGTTTCAATGAAAGCCCGGTGATCATGCTGAACAACATCGAAGCGCTGGGCAAGCCGGAACGCATCAACGGTAATCTCATTCCGCCGATGAAGCTTCG
>QEVD01000054.1 GCA_003576975.1 Candidatus Zhuqueibacterota bacterium | reverse complement strand
CGCAGCAGCAACGCGCACAGCAAGCCGCCGTAGTTGCCGAGCAGATCGCCGAGCAAGGCCCTACACCCAGCGCTTCGAAATTGTGGTGGGATAATGCGCGGGATAAGCGTTGATCTTCTCTGCAGCAATGATTTCCGCGGCCCGGCGCGGTGAGATTTTTTCAGCCCGGGCTTTGGCCAAAGCTTCATCCGTGGCCGCGCCGATTTGACGGTCGACGCTTGCCAAAAGTCCTGGCACGGTTACCGGGCCTTCTTCGCAAATCAGTGTGTGATAAAGCGCGGCCGTGCCGGCATTGGCAATGAAGTCCGGCACCACCACTTTCCCCAATTCAAACAACCATTCTTCGATATTCGCGGGCGCAAAAGGATCGTTGGAGCCGCAAATGATGTACTTGGCCTTGATGCGCTTGTAATTCTTTTCAGTGATCACCCCGCTGTCGGCAACGGGAATAAAAAGATCATCGCCCAACTCATAAATAATCTCAGGATCTGCAATCAATTCGTATCCGGCCGGACGATCCGTGGCCGCCAGCAATTCCGGAAAAATGGCTTTGGTGCGTTCATTGCGCCGCGCCAGCAAAAAATCAATATCCAGGCCATGCTTGCAATAGATCACGCCAAACCGATCACTGAGCGCCTGAATCTTCGCGCCGCGATCCCACAGAAACTTCGCCAGCCCGCCGCCCACATTGCCAAAGCCTTGCAGCGCCACCGAACAACCCTTGAGATTGTGTTCGCTCACGGCGCGCAAAGCTGCGGTGCAAATGCCGTAGCCGGTGGCAGCAGCGTTCATCACCATCGCGCCCCGTTCATCCAACTTCAAGTGAATGCCTTCATAAAAGCGTTGAATGCGGCGCTCGGCATTTCCCAATCTTTTTGCCAGCGCATATTGCGGACAAGGCAGGCCAATCGCATTGGTGCAGGTAATGATCTCGGTCTCGTTCGTGTTCAAGTCTGCGCCTGTGACATAGCAGTTATACAAGAACGCTTGCAGGAATTCAAACACGCGCTGCATCACCGCAAGCTTGTCCGGCCGCGCGGGATCATAATCAATGCCGAGCTTGGCGCCGCCAGTCGGCGGCTCGGTGAGAGTGAATTTGCGCGTCATGGTTTGCGCCAGCTTAATCATTTCCTCAGGCGTCACGCCTTTTTTCATGCGGCAACCGCCGCCCGCGACACCGTTCACCAGCATATCGATCACCAAATAAGCGTTTGCGCCGGAGCGCTCGTCATGATACTCCACCACCATCATCGGCAGGCGATCTTTGCTGATGTTCTCCTTCTCCGGCACACGAGAGGCTTCGTGTTTTTTGTCCATGACTTTGGTCGCCAAATTTTCGTGTTCGAATCTCATGACACCGGCTCTCCGTTCAAATGTTTTTGCAGCAATCGCCTGAGGTAGACGGCGATCATCGCTTTGCGATACTGCGGGGAGAGCGCGACGTTGCGATAGGGCGTCACCCGGCTCATGATTTCGTCAGCAATAATTTCGATCAGGCTCTCAGTAAGTTGATCGCCGATGACGCCGTTGGTCACGTCATCGAACAACAGCGGCGTCGTTGCCACGCCGGTCAGCCCGGCGCGCAGGCGCACAATCGTTCTCTCGTTCAATTCGAGGGCCACGGCGACACCGAGCACGGGAAAATCCATGGCATCGCGCACGCGCAATTTCATATAGTCCGCTTGCAGCGTCTGCGCTGATGCTGGAATGATTACATGTGTCAAAATCTCTTCCTGCAGTTTGACATTGCGTGTGATGCCGTCATGCGTGAAAAACTTCTCCGCCGGGACTTCGCGCTTGCCGTCAGGCCCGACCAAAACAAATGTTGCGTCCAACACCATAAACACCGGCGCAAGATCGCCAGAGTATGTGGCATAGCAAACCGATTGCTGCGGCACGACCAAGCAATCGTGACCGTCAGCTTTCAAACAATAGTTTTTGGAATCGCGCCAGAACCAGCTTTGATTGAAGTAGTAACAACGCGTATCGAGCATGATATTGCCGCCCACTGTCGCGGATTCTTGCAGCAGCGGCGTGGCGATGAGTTTTGCGGTATGCGGAATCACCGGAAGGGATGTTTGCAGCGCGGGAGTGTTGATCACTTCACGCAAACGCGCCATCGCGCCAATGCGCGTTGGGCTGATGTCCTGCAACTCCGTGATGCCGCTCAGACTGATAACATTGCCGCGCGCATTCAACCGCATTTTGTAATTCGGCAGCAAATCCGTGCCGCCGGAGATGAAATCAAAATCGCCGTCGCACGCTTGCGCCAGGGCGACCGCTTCATTCACGGTTTTGGGCTGATGATATTTGAATGCGGGAAGAATCATGATTCTTCTTCATGTTTGGTCATTATGAGCAGGGTGACAACATTAACAAACGCTGCAACATTTTTTAGCTTTTGCCAAAAGGGCGATGCCGGGTTTCATGCAAGAAGATGCTAGTGCTTCGGGGCGAAGATGTCCGAGCAGCACGAAAATCACCGGCAAAACCATTTTCATCATCACTTCTGTTGGCTGCTTTCATCAGTTGGGCAAACTTCCAAAAGTTGTCACATTATTAGTGGACTTTTATCATAGTCTGGAGGTGAACCCGCTCGAAATGTCATTCAGACGAATCTTGTGAAGTACTCGGCAATGTGCCTGCAACTTCACAAGCTCCCTTCTGGATGACATACAGGGTGGGATATACTTTTCAAGGTAAAAGCACACGCGCGCGACGCTTGGTTTTCATCGTCTTGTCTTGCATCGCTTTCCAAATCTTATCTGCGGTCATCGGCAAGCTGCGCAGGCGCACGCCCACGGCATCATAAATCGCATTTGCAACAGCCGGCAGAATTGGCAGCAGCGGGCCTTCACCTGCTTCTTTCGCGCCCCAGGGACCTTCGGGATCATCACTCTCCACAATAATCACGTCGACTTCCGGCATCTGCATCGGGGTGAGTGTGCGATAGTCGAGAAAATTCGCGCTCAACACATTGCCGCGATTATAAACCATCTCTTCCATCATCGCCTGCCCCAGTCCCATGTGAATGCAGCCTTCGATCTGGCCTTGCACCGCCAGCGGGTTCAAGGCCTTGCCGCAATCATGCGCCGCCCAAACTTTTTCCACGCGCGGCTCAAAGGTTTCGGTATCAACGGAAACTTCGGCAATGTAACATTGAAAACTGTAGGACGGTGAAAGTCCCGCGCGCGCGCCTTTGAATTTGCCGCCGACCGGCGGCGGGCCCATGTATTTGCCCTTCGCAATCAATGCGCCGTTATTTGCCAGCGCCTTTTCCAGCGCTTGCATGAACGTCACACGCACACGCGGATCGCGCGTGTAAATGATTTCTTCATTCTCGAGAACAAAACCTTCCGCCGCATAGCCCGTGATATCTTGCGCCGCATGCACCAGCTTTGCGCGAATTTTTAGAGCGGCTTCGCGCGCGGCATTGCCGGCCATGAACGTCACCCGGCTGGAATAAGAGCCCAGGTCGATGGGATCGGTGTCCGAGTCGCTCGAAAAAATGCGCAACCGGTCGAGCTTCACACCGAGCGGCTCGGCCACGCATTGCGCCAGCATGGTGTCGCTGCCCTGCCCGATCTCGGCGGCCATGCAATGCACCGTGATGCCGCCATCCATGTCGATTTTGATATGAACGGTCGATTGCGGCAAATCGTTGAAGTGAATGCGGTGCGCGCTGCCGCTGATATAGAATCCGCACGCCACGCCGATGCCGCGGCCAAACGGCAATTTGCGGAACTTCTTGTCCCATTCTGAGGCTTTGCGGCTGCGCTCAATGCATTCGCGCGTGCCGTTGCTGGTGATGCGAAAGCCGTTCACCGTGGTGCAATTCGAGGGCAACAGGTTGTTCAAACGAACCTCGCAGGGATCGAGTTTCGCGGCCTCGCATAATTCATCGAGCAATGTTTCCAGCGCAAAGCGGCTGTTGACCGCGCCGTGACCGCGCATGGCGCCGCAAGGCGTCTTGTTGGTATAGGCCCGCTGGCCGTGATAGCGAAAATTCTCGATGGCATACGGCCCCATGCTGAGCACACCGTTGTAATACGTTGTCACCACGCCGAAGCTGCCCCACGCGCCACCGTCGATTTGCGCGTGCAAATCGAGGAATGAAATTTTGCCCTTGTCATCCAAGCCCATCGCGATTTCGGTGTGGGTGGGATGCCGGCCGTGATTGCTGAGAAAAACTTCTTCGCGATCGAACAGAATCTTCACCGGGCGCCGGCATTTGCGCGAAAGCAACGCGGCAATCATCTCGTGCGGAAACGGGTCGCTCTTGCCGCCAAACGCGCCGCCCACCATTGGCCGAATAACGCGAATGCGGTGCATCGGCATCTCCAACACCTTCGCCAGGGCGCGATGCAGATAGTGCGGAACCTGTTGCGCCGACCACACGGTCATGCGATCATCCGCGTCGTAAGAGGCAATCACGCAATGCGGCTCGGTGAAGCCGTGCGTCACGCCGATAAAATCATATTCCGCTTCTTTGACATAAGCGCTGCGGCTGCGGGCAGCATCCACCTCACCAAAAGCCTGGTTCACTTCTTTGTGAATATTCGTGCCGTTCACGCTGTTTTGGTGAATCGGTTCTGCCGCCGGTTTCACACTGTCTTCGAATTTGCGATAGACCGGCAATTCTTCGTATTCGACTTCAATGTGTTTCAGCGCGCGCAGGGCCGTTTCTTCATCATCTGCGGCAACAGCAGCGACATTGTCGCCGATGAAAATGACTTTATCGACGGCAAGCGCGGTCTCGTCTTCACTAATCGGCAAAACACCGAACGTATGCGGCGCTTCTTTGCCCGTCAAAACCGCATGCACGCCAGGCAGGGCTTCTGCTTTACTCGCGTCAATTTTTACAATGCGCGCATGCGCATGCGGGCTGCGCAAAATTTTGCCGACGAGCATGTTCGGCAATTTGAGGTCGTCGGTATAAATGCCTTCGCCCGTGGTTTTCTTCAAACCGTCGATCAGGGCAATCGGCTTGCCGATTGTGTTGGACATCGGTTATGCTCCGCGAATTCAGTCAAGAAGCTCAGTAAATGTTTTGAAGCGGTTGCTGATTGATTTTTTACGGCAGAACGCCCTTTTGTGCGACTTCCGCGATGGCGTCTACAATTTTTATATAACCCGTGCAGCGGCAAAGATTGCCGGAAATCGCTTCTTTGATGTCGTCTCGTGTGGGATGGGGATGTTCATTGAGAAAGGCCTTTGCGGTCATAATAAAGCCGGGGGTGCAGAAGCCGCATTGCGAACCACCGTTCTCGGCAAAAGCGCGTTGCAGCGGATCGAGCAGCCCGTTGCATTTCAAACCTTCGATCGTGGTGATGTCATGGCCGACGGCCTCCAGCGCCGGCGTCAGGCAGGAAAGCCGCGCGCGGCCATCGAGGTGAACCGTACAGCAGCCGCAGGTGCCCATGTCACAGCCGCGCTTGGTGCCGGTGAGGTTCAAATTCTCTCGAATCACGTCAAGCAGCACGTCATGCGGACGGATCGCGACCTCATGGCTCGAGCCGTTCACGCGCAGTGTCACAACTTGTCTGGTTGGCATGTGAAGAGAATTGAAAAATAATCGCAGGTGATAAGAATTTCGCGCTTCATTGTTGCGAGATCATCGCAACCACATTTAGGCAAGATGAAATTGCAGCGGCGGAATGATACAATCAACGGCATTCGATGTCAAGCGGATTCTAAAAAGAAGCCAATAAAAATGGGTATTATCTAGTTCCGGCGCCGTGTATGATTATGCACAAAAACAGCGGGGAAGAGTCTGCGAAGGCACGAGAGAGAAATGAATCGGATTAATATACAGGCAGCTCCCGTAAATTTGAAACGGCGCTGGAGACACGGCGCGCTTACATCACACGTTTTGAGAGCACGATAAACTCCGGCGGATTCACCATAACATTGCGTTAGTGCGTCGCCTTCACCACCACGATGGTCTGATCGTCGTGTTGCTCAATGTTATTCGCAAAAAGTTTGAGGGCGGAAATGACTTTATCGCGAATCTGTTCGGCATGATTGTGAACATTTTGCGCTAGAACTTCCGCGAGCTGATCCTCACCAAATTCGGCGCCGTTACCGTTATGCGCTTCCGTGACGCCGTCGGTAACGAACAAAAAAACGTCTCCGGGCTCGTAGGCGATGATGCGTTCCTCCAACTCCGAGGCAAAGATGCCGTCATCGTCCAATCCCAGCCCAAGGCCTTTCGGCGTAATCTTCTCAACGTGTGCACGCCGGGCATGATAATAAAACAACGGCAAGTGGCCGGCACGCGCCAATGCCAGTTGGCGTGACGTCGTGTTAAAGTCGCCGCCGATGGAGGTCACAAACGATTTGCGCTCCAGCGCCTGGCGCAACAAATGATTTGCCCGGATAAACAACTGGCGCGGCGACAAACCAAAATCATGCAGTGAGCGCAGAATGCCCTGCACTTTGGACATGTAAAGCGCCGCCGAGGTGCCTTTACCGCTCACATCCCCCACGATTATCGTAATCCTATTCGGAACGCCGTTGAGATAATCAAAATAATCGCCTCCGACTTCGAGCGCGGGAATCGAGATGCCGGCAATCTCCAATCCCTCAACCTTTGGCGTATTTTGCGGCAGCGAAGCCATTTGAATGCGCCGCGCAATGGCAAGCTCATGCTTCAGGCGTTCCTGCTCGGCCAGTTCTTCATATAAAAATGCATTCTCAACCGCCACCGAGGCTTGCTTGGCGATGGCCGTGAGAATGGCAAAATCTTCGTGCGTGTAGGCAGCTTCGGAAAGCTTCTCTCCCAGCAACATCGTGCCGACAAGTTTTTCCTTGAATCGAATCGGCACGAGATGCCGGAAGCCGTGATTAAAAAAGAGGGATTTGACGTCCTCGGGAAGATAGTCAACGCTAAAGCGCGATTCGCTGCGAAACTTGTCCAGGATATTCACGATTTTTTGATCGGCTGCCAGGCAGAACTCTTCCCACCGGCGGCCGTCAAAACCATAGGCTTCATGACAACAACAGGTATCTTGGTTTTGAAAAAACATGACGCCAACGCGTTCGAGATGCATGAGTGTTGAAAGCTTCTGGACGATGCCGCGGGCAAGATCGACCATGTTCAATTTCGTCGCCATCACTTCGGCCAGCTCGCTGGTGGCAACGCTGTAGTTATAACTTTCACGATGAAATTTGCGCGCAATCCAGGCCTGTCCCGCACGCCAAATGCGCTGGAAAACAAAAATCACCACCATCGCCAACATCATCAAAACGACTTTTTCGATGAACTCGCGGCGCTCCGGCGCCATCGGCGTATCTGTGATTTCCAGGTAACTGCCGGTAAAACGAATGTCCGGCAAATGGAGTGAAAGTTTTGTCAAGAACACCAGAGAGGCCACTGCCAGCGCCAACAGGAAAACAATCCAGACTGCAGCAACAATCTCGTATTGTCTGTTGCGCCGCACCCGCAAACTCATGTCGAGTAAACGATGACGATTGATCACGTAAAGATAGCCCGCCGGGATCATCAAAAAGGGCAAGCTGGCAAACCCCAAGAGCGATTCATTTGCCCGGCCAAACCCCAGAAGCACGATGGCCAGTGCGGCCAAGCCGGCAAGCCAGCAAATCACGCTCAATCTGCGGCTTAAAGATTTGTACTCCGCGCTGCGTTGTTTGCGATAAACGAGATGGAAACCGATATAATAGAGAAGTAACAGCGCAATGGCGGAGAGGAAGAATAGGCGCATCATCGCCAGGTTGGAAAAGCCCACGCCTGTAATCAAAAGAAAGCTAAGGGCGGCCATCAAATAGGGCGCGCGATAAAGCCACGGCTTTTGCATCAGCTCGGGGCGCATTTTGGGGAAATAGAACCCGCTATGAAAGGCGGTTGTGACGCCGAGAAGAATGCTCAAAATCATCATGAAGAAAAAAAGATGAGTATACTCGGAGGCGTTCGAGCCGCGCTGATAAATCAACAACAATGGAAATGAAAAGGACACAAACATGAGGCCAAGCAACCGCGCGGCGTGAATGCGCGGGCGATACATGGCAATGAATGTCCCCAGTCCCAAAAACGACAAGCCCGTGAGTAAACTCATAACCATGCCGAGATTGATACCCAGCTTGGCAAGCGTCACGTGCAAGGTGAGGTTGCGAGGGCCGCGTATCAGGTCGTAGGCAATCGTGCTGCCGCCGCCGGCGCGGCGCATGATGCGATCGGCATCTGTGGCATCGCGAAAGCCCTGGCGGTTGATCCGCACGATCACGTCGCCGACTTGCATGCCGGCGCGATCGGAAGCGCCGCCGGGCGCAACGTCCGTGATATAAATGGACGGTGGCAGCTCGCGAAAGAAACTATCCGGCAATGCGGCGCGCGCCAGCCGAAAGGTTCGGGTGGCATTTGTTGCAGGATGCCAGCTCGTTAGCGTGATGATGGCATCGGGCTCACGTGCATACAGCGCGTCTTGCAATTCTGCTGCTGTGCCAATCTCCTGGTCGTCAATCTCGACCAGGAATTCGCCGAGGCGAACCGAGTCGCTGGAGCTCGGAGGCGAAAGGGCCGGATTTTTTTTAATCGTGAACCGGAGCAATTCGGCGGGAAAACTTTTGGTCACATACAAATTTGAGGGAGAGGTACGAAACAGATTCTCATCGGTGGCCCAACTCGCATTGCGAGAAAAGTTCATGGCGGCGAGCACGAAAAGATACGCCGCAAATAGCCCGATAAGCAGGCGGAAGTGATTGGGTCGATCGTCGAAGTAAGACATGATGACAAAGCGTTACACCAAACCGGCAGTGACTAGATTTGCTGCGAATTTAGTTGATCTTTGCGAAACTCACAAGGGGGAAGGTAAAATCTCGCTGTCCAGCTTTTCAAGCGTATTCCAATTGTTCCTGTGCTGCACGCCAGCCCTGTTGCAGGGCGCTTTGGCTCCAGGGATTGCCCGCCGCATCTGCGCCGGCAAAGGAGATGCGGCCAAGCTTGCGCCGGCCTCGTTCATAAGGTGGGTGGGCGCGCCCGGCGTACGGTGTGGGCGCTTTAAAAAAATTATAGCCGTGCCCCCAGCGATTGACGGTGAGGGCAAGGATGTCATCCGCGGCATCAAAACCCCAAGAGCCGAACATGAGATTCAGCTCCATGCGAATCTCCCGCTCGAAATCTTCAAACGGCTTATGTTCCAATGCCAAACGAGCAAGCTGCATTTGCTCGGTGGGATCGTAGCCGGGCTGATAAAGGTATTTGTACATGCTCAACACGGTGGGCTTGTCCGGATGATACTCAGGCCGGTAATCGCCGACCTGGAGCGGATCAGAAATATTCATCCAGGTGCAATAGCCGTCCGGCAAGAACATATCGAACAAACCCAGTTCGGCCATCGGCCGCCAGTGGCGCAACAAAACGTTGATATAGACGGCAGAACAATAACGATACTGATCCAGCGCGCGGAATTGTTCGGCAGGCAGCTCGGGCACGATATGCTTGGCCGCCATGCCCCAAGCCGACACGATAACGCTGCGAGCGCGCACGCGAAAGAGGCGACCATCGGGTTGCACATAATGAACGACAGCGCCGCCGTTTTGGTTGTCACGGTTTTCAACGCGAACGGCAACGGAACGCAACCGCACGCGCACGCGATTTTTCGGAAGATCAAGGGCGGCATAATCAATGCGGCTGTTGAAAATGCCTTCCATTGTACCCGGCCCCGGTACTGCAAGCGGCAGAATGGCCTTCAGCAGATGACGCGCGACGGTGTGATTGCCGTCCGGAAAGCGATGCTGGGGCGCATAACCATAACGCAAAATGCCGCCGGCTTCATAAAATCCCTCGCCGCCCATGCCAAAAAATCCCGGGCCGATGTGATAAGCCTCGAGCGCAGAAACTGCATCGCAACCGAGGCCGAGCAGATCGGTGGCATACATGTTGGCAAAGCGCACGGCATGATCGCCCAACCCCATGCGCTCGCGAATAAATTTTTCCCAACTCATTTCGGCTAACGCCGCTTCGAGATCAGGCGTCTCGGGCAGAAAATGTTTGCGCGTCGTAAAAAATTCAATCACCTCATGCCTCGCCTCTGCCGAAAGTGGCGCGCCGGCAAAAAACTCTTCATAGGGAATGTCATAAAACTTGTTGCGCCAGGTGGGCGCAATGCCGGCATAAACGCGCGGATCAAAAAAAACACCGGAGGAAAGATTGAAGCGCTTTTTGAAATCCGTATCGCGAAAGCCCGGTATGTGATCGAGGTCGATGCCAATACTTTTGAAAATTGCGAGAGCTTCAGGCGGTGAATCATCCACATCTTCGAGCGCGAACGTACCGCCGGGCGCAATCAACGTGGAATCGTTCCAATAAAACGTGTTGCGGCGCGCGTGGCCGCCAAAATCATCGTGATTATCAAGCAGGAGGATACGCGCATTCTTTTGGGCTTGTTGATAAACATGGGCTGCTGACAACCCAGAAAGCCCGGCGCCAATGACAATAAGATCGTAGGCTTCACCGGTATCAACAATGTTTTCATTTTGATTCAGATAAACGTCATCGCGCACGAGGTGGCCGAGCTGGGTGGATGCCATATCCTGGCCGCGCAAGCCGGAAGCTTCCGGAGGATAAAATGCCGGCCGCACAGCAGCGTTCACGCGCGGGGGACGTTGACAAGCAAGCGCCGCGCCCGCGACGCCCAGCGCCATGCCCTGCAAAAAATCGCGCCGCGTGATGGGGCGATTCATACCGAGAAATTTGTCAAACTCGGTCATGCAAAAGTGATGTAATGAGGAGTGGAAGAAAAAACGCCCACCGAGACGAATTCCCACAGAACCGCACGAAACTTTTCTTTGGGATGATCACCTCCATGGGCGAATATCAGCAAATGATTTTATCAAATCAACGATCGACTTCCCCCAACACGATATCAATGCTGCCGACGATCAAAATCATATCGGCCACCATGGCGCCACGGCTGATTTCATCGAGCAAACTCACATGCACAAAGCACGAGGAGCGGCAACGCACACGATCGGGCACATCGCTGCCGTTGGAGCGCAAATAAAAACCGATCTCGCCGCGCGGGGCTTCGCTGCGCACGTAGCATTCTGTTCCTGCCGGCGGCCGCAGGCGCCGCGGAATCGCTTCTTTCACATCGCCTTGTTCCGGGCATTCTTTTAATGCCTGGCGTAAAATCTTGACGGATTGTTCGATCTCTTTGATACGAACGTAGTAACGATCAAACACAGAGCCAACCGGGCCGTAGAGTCCCTCGCCGACCGGCACCTCGAATTCGAATTGCGGATAAATCGAATACGGCTCGTCTTTGCGCACATCCCACTTGATGCCGCTGCCGCGCAACACCGGGCCGGTGGCGCCGCAGTTGATGGCAACCTCCGGCGGCAAAATGCCGACATCCGAAGAACGTTTGATGAAAATGTGATTGCCGGAGAGCAGGCGATTGAACTCTTTCATGTTGCCTTCGAACTCATCGAGAAACTCGCTGGCCTGCTTCAGCCAGCCCGAGGGCAAATCGCGGCTGAGGCCTCCAATCCAGATGTAATTGTACAGCAAGCGCGCGCCGGAAATCCATTCGAACAAATCGAGAATGCGTTCGCGATCGCGAAAAGCCCAGAGAAATGGTGTAACGGCGCCGACGTCAAGCCCGAAGGTGCCGATTGCCATCAAATGGCTGGCAATGCGCATGAATTCGCCGCAGATCAGGCGAAGATATTCCACCTTCTTGGGCAGCTCTTTAATCCCGAGCAGTTTTTCCACCGCGAGGCAATAACCCCAATTCATGCTCATAGAGGCGAGATAGTCGAGGCGATCGGTGTAGGGGATGACCTCGTTCCACCCCACGTTCTCGGCATGCTTTTCAAAATTGCGGTGCAGATAGCCGACGTGGGGCGTGCATTTCTTGACGATTTCACCGTCAAGCACCAGTTCCAGGCGCAACACGCCGTGCGTCGAGGGATGCTGCGGCCCCATGTTGACGATCATATCATCGCCGGGAAAATCTTTACTCTCCCGCGCTTTGGCCATCATCTCGTAGTTATATTTTTCGACCGCAGTCGCCGGATCGAGATCAACCACCATGCTGCCTTCGTCTTCGAAGTAATAGCGCTGCCGTTTGAAGATGTTGCCGAGTGTGCCGAACATGTCGAATTTCCTTAATGATCAAAATTGCGTTTTTGAATTAGGAGCGCCGTGATTTGAATGAATGAAGCGATGATATCATGATTCAAGATGCCCAAGCGCTGTGAAACTTTAAACTCGGGTGTGTATCGCTTTGTGCTTGGATTTGAGGTTGACCTCTTTGCCGATTTCAAAAAGAAATTCCGGCGCAAAATCAGCGCCATTCGGCCACTCAATAGTTTTGGTATCGGGATTGACCGTCACTTTCTTGAATAGAGTGATCTTCTTTAAGGGCTCAAAGACTTCACCAAAAAGCTCATCCCGCAGGTCAACGTCTTTAACAGAGCCGTTATCAAATGCTAATCGCAGCTTATAGCCTGACAGATATGTGACGTCGATAATATGCAAAAACATTTTCTCTCCAGCTCTAAATCAGAGGCGATATTTTTTGCAAGGGTTGGCGCCTTTTTGCCAGTTCCCAATTTTGCGTCAACTCATCCTGAGGCTTTTCAAACCATTCTATTGCCATCCGTAAGGCCCGTTTTGATATCTTGCCTTGCACGATACCTGTTTCAATTTCAATGGTCACTTCTTGCTCTTGATATCTCGCATGAAAATGAGGCGGCTCATGATCATTCTAATTCATGAAAATCACGATGCCATAGAATCTCGAAATCTCAGGCATTTTATAACTTACCGATGAATTCTTATGCGTGCGCGTGTTCTTTCGCTTCCGGCTTGGGCTTTGCCGGCGCAGCGGCAGCTTTTGCCGCTTTGGCGGCTGCGGCCGCGGCTTCTTCCACCGCTTGCTCGGCCAGCATTTTTGCCGCTAATGCCGGTTCGTATTTCGAGAAATGAAAAATCCCGTTGCTGCGTTCATACACCGTGGCTTCGTATTTATCCGTCATGTAAAGGCATTCCGTCGGACAAACCGTGGTGCAAAGATCGCAATAACAGCATTTGAACATATCAATGTCAAAACGCACAACATGCTGGCGAATCGGATTGCCGGTCGAAGCTTTGCCGAGATCCTCCGTGGGCTTGGCTTTGACGGTGTCAATGTAGATGCAATCCACCGGGCAAATGCGCGCGCATTTGTAACAGCCAATGCAATCATCAACATTATTAAAGAGCTGCATGCGCGTGCCGGGCGGCAGTTCGAACCGCACGTGGGGATATTGCAGCGTGGTTGCCGGCCGAAACAGATGCTTCCAGGTTTCCATCATGCCGATCAAAACCGTGAAAATGCCGTTGAACACATCTTTAAAATATGTAACCATGCTCACTCCTTCTTCTCTGCGGAAGCGCCGTTGCCGTTGGGGGGAAGATGCTTTTCAAAGGCAAAGACGAAATGGCCGCGCTCCGGGTTGACGCCGAACGTTTCGAACTTGTGCCAGTCTTCGTCATACGGCACGCGGATGCCGTGATAATATTCCTGCACGACGTAATCTTTGCGCAGGGGCGAGCCTTCCCAATCATCCGGACAAAGAATGCGGCGAGGATCGGGATGCTCGTCAAAGGTGATGCCAAAGAGATCATAAATTTCGCGTTCGTGCCAATCCGCGGTGCGCCAAAGATACGATACGGTGGGAAGATGCGCGCCCTCGCGCGGCATTTCGGTTTTTACCGTGAACCAGTGTTTGTGGCGGAATGAAAAAAGATGATATA
Source organism: Candidatus Zhuqueibacterota bacterium (assembly GCA_003576975.1). GTDB lineage: Bacteria > Zhuqueibacterota > Zhuqueibacteria > Zhuqueibacterales > Zhuqueibacteraceae > Coneutiohabitans. The sequence continues at coordinate 17,886 of QEVD01000054.1, read as the reverse complement.
TCACTCCGAGTTCTTTGCCGGCGCCGAGATCATAACCGGCAACATCGTGGCACATGTCAAAATAGAGATCTGGGGTTTCATGCAAGAATTTACAAACAGCGAGAATGTTTTCCGGCGCGACCTTGACAAACGGATCAAACACGTCGGCCTGGAATGCAAGAATCTGATCGCCGAAGCGTTCCTGCAATTTTTGCGCAATCTGTTCGGGTGTCATTATTTTACCGCCTCCGTGAGTTTGCGTCGAATCATGCTTTCACGCCGCATCTTCTCCTGCAACTTCAACAAACCATCGAGCAAGGCTTCGGGGCGGGGCGGGCAACCCGGCACATAAACGTCGACGGGCACGATGCGATCAACACCTTTCAAAACATGATACCCATGCTTCCAGTAAGGCCCGCCGCAGGTGGCGCAACTGCCCATCGACATTACGTATTTCGGCTCGGGCATTTGCTCGTACAACACTTTCACGCGCTCCGCCATTTTGATGGTGACGGTGCCGGCAACGATCATCAGATCCGTTTGGCGCGGGCTGGGCCGAAACACGCCGGCGCCGAAGCGATCGAGATCGTATTTCGAAGCGCCCACCGCCATCATTTCGATGGCGCAGCAGGCCAGGCCGAACGTCATCGGCCACACGGACGATAAACGCGCCCAATTCAAAAGGGAATCAACAGAAGTGACGATCACATTGTCGCCATAGCGGCCTTCTTCGAGAAAACGCTTTTCTTTATCGAGAAAAGGCGGCATCGGTCGGCTCATACGTTCCTCCGCTCTGCGAGATAATTTAAGTTGTTTCCACCAAATCCGTCCGTGAGGTATAATGCTCTTTCTTCGGCTCGAAACTCAACAGCATCTCTTTGGTGAGCAACATGCCGTTGCGGCCGTACGAGGCGAACTCAAGAATACCGGTGTCCATGCGAATGGCATCCTCGGGGCAGGCTTCCACACAGTAACCGCAAAACACACATTTGCCGAGATCGATATCGAATTGCCGGGGCACTTTTTCAATCTGCTTTTCCGGGCGTTCACCGGCGACGATGTAGATGCATTTTGCCGGGCAAACCGTCTCGCACATCATGCACGCAACGCAACGTGGCGAACCATCCTCGCGCTTGGTGAGACGGTGCAGCGTGCGCAAACGCGGCCAAATCGGGCGGCGCACTTCGGGATATTGAAAAGTCACCGCGCCCTTCCATTCGCGTTTGACGCCGATACTCGCCAAGAAGAAATGCCAGAGATTGAAAAAGAAATGCCGCATCGTGAGCACGAGTCCGTCCCAAACGCGCGGCAGATAAGTTTTTTCCCAAAAAGTTAGCGGTTTATATTTGTCGTGAACGTTCATAGTGCCGTTACAGGATTTGCGTTGCTGGTTTTGGATTACTCAGAGCCGGTTGCTGTCCCGCGTGGTTTGCTCATTTGAAAGGTTAGGAGGCCAGCAACCAGGAACATCTTTTATAAAAACACAATCACTGCCGCCGTTACAAAAACATTGATAAGCGCCAAAGGCAGCAGGATTTTCCAGCCGATGAACATGATTTGATCATAACGGAAACGCGGCAGCGTCCAGCGAATCAACATCATGAACCAAAGCAAGATAGCGACTTTAATCGAAAAGGCCAAAAACTGCAAGAGGGTTACCACCGGATTCGACAAGGCCAGCGTCCCGCCCCAGGGAAATTCAAAACCTGCTGTGGCTAAATAAGGCACCTGCCAGCCGCCAAGAAAAAGTGTGACGGTGATACACGCGATCAGCACGGTTTCAATTAAATCCGTCAGGAAAAATACGCCAAAACGCATGCTGCTGAATTCGATATGATAGCCGATGATCTCGCTTTCGCCTTCAGGCGCGTCAAAGGGAATGCGCTTCGTTTCCGCAATGCCGGTAGTTAAAAAAAGCAGGAACCCGATGGGCTGCAAGAAAATGCCCCACTTCGGAATCCAGCCCCAAGCCAGATTGCCTTGGGCGCGCACGATCTCCTGCAAATTGACTGTTTGATAAACCATCAATACGCCGATAATCGAGACCCCGATTGCAACCTCGTAAGAAATCATCTGGGCCGAGGCGCGCAAGCCGCCCATCAGCGAATAGTTGTTGTTCGACGCCCATGAGCCCAGCACCACGCCGTAAACCGCCATGGACATCGTGGCAAAAACGTAGAGAATGCCGACATTCAGCGGCGCGATTTGCATCGGATGCGCGGTTTCACCGACTATGAGCGTATCGGCAAACGGAATCGCGGCAAAGGCGGCAACCGCAAAAAACATGCTGATCCCGGGCGCAATCGAAAACAAAAACTTTTCTGCGCCTTTGGGCCGAAAGTCTTCTTTAAAAAACATTTTCAACGAATCGGCAATGATGTGGAACAGGCCAAAAAGCCGCAGTCCGAAAATCTTCGCGCGGTTCGCGCCGACACGATCTTGCATAAGCGCGCTTTGTTTGCGTTCAACCCAGGTCAACAAGGCCGCTGTGTTGAACACGAAGAGAAGAACAAAAAAAAGAAATTTGAGAATGGTTGCAATGATGTCAGTCATAACTATCCAAAAATGGGAATCACACGCAGCTTATCTTGCACTTGGTTCAATCGTCGAGCCTTCACCACCTTGAGATCTTCACCGATTTTATGCCCCAATTCGTCCATCGTCTCATACGACATGCCGTGGAACGCCGCAATCTCTTGCGCGAGTGCATTAAAAACGTCTTCGGCTTCGAGGTAAGGAATCATCACGCCCAATTGCTTGCCGAGCATTTTTAGAATCTGCCATTCGGGCCGCGCATCGCCAAGCGGTGCAACGGCAGCGCGCAGACGTTGCACCCGATCGGCAAAATTTGTGAAGGTGCCGTGCTTCTCCGGCCAGGCTGCCGCGGGCAATAAAACATGAGCAAGATCACTGGTGGCATGGCGATTCGTTCCGATGAAAATCACCGTCGGCACTTTTTGCAAAGCTTTGGCGATAGTCTCCTGCGCAAAGCCGCCAGTGAGATCATGATGAAAGATCAACAAGACGGCCAGCTTGCCGTCCGCCGCCTCTTGCAGGAGATTCTGCGAATCTTCCGCGGCGACGGAAAAGTCCATCAGCTCCGCGCCCCGCGTGTTGGGGTGGCGATCTTCTTTGATTAAAAAAGCATCGCTCACTGGCTTCTCCCGCGGCGCAAGTTTCGTGGCAACATTCTGAATGCCGAGTCTGTCGATGAATTTCTTCAGCACGAACAAATCTTCATTCGCAAGTTGCGGCGAGGACCAGACGCCGACACGGCCGGGCAGCGCGTTTTTGATTTTTTGCACAGCCGCGTCAACCGCCACCTCCCACGTCGTCTCCAGCCACTGCTCGCCGTGTTTCATCATCGGTGCAGAAATGCGCGAGGGATCATCGACGCCCTTGAACGCATAGCGCCCAATGTCACACATCCACCATTGATTGACTTCGGGATTGTAGCGCGGCTTCAGACGCACAACGCGGCGGCCTTCGGCATGATGCGTGCGATTGGTATTCGTGTGCACCGCGATATTGCAGCCGGTGCTGCAGCCCGGGCAAATCGAATTGGTTGCCTCCAAATACCACACGCGCGCTTCAAAGCGAAAGTCTTTTTCCGTGAGCGCGCCCACCGGGCAAATATCAACGGTGTTGACGGAATACAAATTATCAAGCTGCTTGCCGGGATAAGGCGCCAATTCCGCATGGTCGCCGCGATTGAAAATGCCCAGCTCATAGCTTTTGCTAACCTCATCGCAGAAACGCACACACCGGCTGCAGAGAATGCAGCGTTCCTGATCGAGCATGACATGCGGGCCAATGTCGAGCGCTTTGTCTTTCTTGACTTTGTTCTCGACCATTTTGCTGTCGTACTGGCCGATGCGCATGTAATATTCTTGCAGCCAGCATTCGCCCGCTTGATCGCACACCGGGCAATCGAGCTTTGTGTGTGCACAACCATGCCGTCGGTCACCGGCGTGTAGCAAGCGACTTGCGGCTTGGGCATTTTTTCGATTTCAACCAAACAGATGCGGCACTGACCGACGATACTCAAGCCGGGATGATAACAATAGCGTGGAATCTCGATGCCGAGCTTTTCCGCAGCTTGAATGACCGTGGCGCCGGCATCGACTTCGATGGTTTTACCATCAATAATTATGGTTGGCATGATCGAATTCAATAAACCTCGTCGTGGGTTCCAATCGTTTCGAGAAGAATGGCGTCCTTTCCCTCGTGCTCGACAAACTTAAAAACGATTCTCAAATCGTAGCCCGCAGTGCAAGCCCAGGAGCCGTCCAAAATGCCTTTCAGTTTATGCGTTTTGAGACCAGGCACAAAGGGATCTTCGCACAGAAGCTGTAAGGCTGAGGCAATCTCCGGCCCTGCTTCGGGATGCCTTTTAACAAATTTCTTTGCAGCACGGATAAAAGCATTGGTGCGCAAAAGCTCCCGTTTCACGAGACAATCTCGCGCATCAATTCTTCCGGTGTTGACGCTTGTGCATTGCCGCCCTTGAATTCTCGCATGGCTTCTTGAATATCAGCAGCCAACTCCAAACGCCGGCGCTCAACCAGGCGGCGCCTGAGAATATCAACCAAACTCTCCTGTTCATCGAGAGTCAAGTGATCGGCAGCTTCTAAAACTTCGCCAAAGGCTTTTTCATTCTGCATACAATGCCTCATCCAGATTATGCTTCAAGCTGCGGGCCTCCATTTCGTGAACTCCCCGGTATGGCATTTCCCGGTTTTTGCATGCGCTTCAAACTCTTCACGATACTTTTTAATAAAGCCGAACACCGGCATGGCGGCGGCGCCGTTGGCGATGCTCCACAGATTGTCGACGTCCTCGATGCGGCCGTTGCCTTGGGCCATGCGCGTGAACACTTTATCGAGCCAGCCCGTGCCTTCGCGGCAGGGCGTGCACTGGCCGCAGCTTTCATGATGGTAGAAACGTGAGGTTACCAGCAGAACGTCGAGCAGACAGGTGTCTTCGTCAATTACAATCACGCCCGCCGAACCGATCATCGAGCCGATGGCGGCGAGAGATTCCACATCCATTTTTACATCAATTTCTTCGGGCCGCAACACCGGCGAGGAAGAACCGCCCGGAATCACGGCCTTCAATTTTTTGCCGTTGCGCACGCCGCCGGCTTGATTGATGATCTCTCGCAACGTCGTGCCGTGCGGCAGTTCATATACACCGGGCTGATTGACGTGGCCGCTGACGCTGTAAAAACGGTAGCCCCCGCATTTTTCACTGCCGAGCTTTGCAAACCATTCGCCGCCGTTCTTGATGATGCTCGGCACATACGAAATCGTTTCCACATTGTTGACGATCGTGGGGCAGCGAAACAGCCCTTCAATGGCGGGGAACGGCGGCTTCATGCGCGGCCAGCCTTTTTTGCCCTCAAGCGATTCCAGCAGCGCAGTCTCCTCGCCGCAAATGTATGCGCCCGCGCCGCGATGCACGTAGAGATTCAGCTTGTAACCCGTGCCGAGAACATCGTCGCCGAGAATTTTATTCTGGTAGGCTTCATCGATTGCAGCTTGCAGAATGCGCGCCGGCTCGACGTATTCGCCGCGAATGTAAATGTACGCGGTGTGCGCATCAATCGCCTTCGCGGCGATGATAATGCCTTCGATCAAAGCATGCGTCGCGCGCGTGATGATATAGCGGTCTTTGAAAGTGCCTGGCTCGCTCTCATCGGCATTGATCACCAGATATTTCGGCTTCGGCGATTGCTTGGGGATGAAGCTCCACTTGCGTCCGGCGGGAAAGCCCGCGCCGCCGAGTCCGCGCAAATTGGATTTGATGGTTTCATTGATGATCTCGTCCGGCGTCATAGCCAGCGCCTTCTTCGCCGCCTCATAGCCGCCGGCACTGAGATAGTTTTTCAGGGTCTGGCAATTCTGTTTGATCAGGGGCGTGAGAATGCCGCCGTTGGTTGTCATGTTCGATCAGTCCTTGGCAAATGAACTCTACAAAAAAGCAAAAGCTCTCACGCAGAGACGCAAAGCCGCAAAGGAACGCAAAGAAAAACTCTTTGCGGGTTCTTTGCATCTCTGTCCTGCCTCGGCGGGATGCGCTTTTGGTTTTGGCTCGTGCATGCTAAATTTGTTGTGCGCTGATTTTTATTCCATTCCGCTTGATGTCGAGCACGATGGGCAATTCTTCTTTCTCAAATTCTTCGGGTGAAAAGCAAATCGGCTCCAAATCAACATTGTATCGTGAAGCGCGACTGAGAATTTTTTGATTTATCGCAATCGAATTTTCGGAGTTGAGCGCCGGCGTGACAATGGCCGTATCAATGCTTGCCTTGCTCAAGCGACTATGAAGCCAAAGCTTTATCTTCTTCCATCCAAGCAGGGACATGGGTTCCATAAAGCACGTCAGGATCAATATCTGCACCGTTGCTCCATACAATCGTGCCCAACTCTTCATCAACTCGAACTGAACGAAAAAATTCCGGATCATTCTTCAGCGGCTCAAAAATCGGGCCTCTCAATAAAGGTTCAAGATTTACTACTTTTTGATCACCATTCGAGAATGTTAGTAACACGTTGAATCTTTCTAGCGGCTTAACACTTTTGATGGAAATCATAGGATCACCTCGGACTATTCAAGAGGCTCGATATCGTTCAACGGCATACCGGCTCTTGCTTGTTGCCAGTTTTGTCGCAACTCATCGCGATGAAGAGCCGCCCACTCCAACACCAAAGCCAACACCCGGCGAGGCAAACGGCCTTCGGTTATTTCAAGAGTGTCAATCGAAACCTAAGCGCTATGTTCCGCATACTTTACATGAAAATGCGGCGGAATGTGATCGTCATAAAACATACCAATGACGATTCCAAAGAATCGGCTGATCGTTGGCATTGGAAAATTTATTTCAACCCCGCCAAAATCTCATCGATCTTCTCCGGCGTCAGATTGTCGATATACGTCTCATTCAACTGCATCATGGGCGCGGTTTCGCAGGAGGCCAGGCATTCGACCGCGGTTAGCGTGAATTTTCCGTCGGCAGACGTTTCGCCATCTTTGATGCCGAGTTTTTTCTCGAGATGCGTCATGATTTCGCGATGGCCGCGCAGCGTGCAGGAGATCGTGCGGCACACTTGAAAATGATACTTGCCCACCGGCTTTTGGCGGAACCAGGTATAAAACGAAAGAACTTCTTTCACCTTCACCACCGGCACACCCACCAGTGCTGCAATTCCTTCTTCCATTTCAACAGGAATATAGCCCTTCTCTTCCTGCACCAGATGCAAGATGGGCAAAAGCGCGGCGCGCTTGTTTTCTGCAGGATAATGTGTCAACACTTCGGCAATACGATCAAGTGAAGCCTGCGACAGATTCAAACTCATCGATCCAATTCTCCTGCAATCATATTCACGGTTCCGAAGGTCGCGATAATGTCGGCCACGGCATCGCCTTTGATCATTTCATGAAAGCCGGACATGAGCGCAAAACACGGCGGCCGGACATCGACGCGATAAGGATTGCCGCTGCCGTCGCTGATCACATAAAATCCCAGCTCGCCATTTGCGCCTTCCACGGCCTGATAGGCCTCGCCCACCGGCGGTTTGATGCCATAACCTTCCATGATCAGCATGAAATGATTCATCAACCCTTCGATGCTGCCATACACTTTTTCTTTCGCCGGCAAGGCCGCACGTTTGTCGTTCGGGAAAATATTGTCGCGCAAACGCGAGTTGCCGCCGGAAAGCGTGGGATCAGTCAGCGCTTGAATTTGCAGCAGGCCTTTCGTTTGGCCGAATTTGCCGTAGTCGGCCATCTTGCTGGCGGGCAACACTTTGCCGTCGTGATCGACGTTGATCTCGCCGCCGGGAATATCCTTCAGGCATTGTTCCAGAATCTTTATGCTCTGCTCGATTTCTTCCATGCGCACGAGATAACGATCATAATTATCGCCCTTCACGCCATACGGAATATCAAAATCGAGTCGATCGTAAACCAGATAAGGCTCGGCTTTGCGCACGTCGTAATCAATGCCGCTGGCGCGCAACATCGGCCCGGTGAATCCATAATCGAGCGCCATCTCTTTGCTGATCACGCCGATGCCTTGCGTGCGATCGACGAAGATGCGGTTGCGCGTGAGCAGCTTGTGCATCTCTTTCATGGCGATGCGAAGCTCCTGGAGAATCTTGCGCAGATTGTCGCCAAAGGTCGGCGTGAGATCAGCCTTGACGCCGCCGACGCGCACGTAGGACACGGTCAGCCGCGCGCCGGTAATCTCTTCAACCAGCTCGTAGAACATGTCACGCACTTTGACAAAGTACAAAAAGGCCGTCATGGCGCCCAGTTCCATGGTGTTGGCGCCGATGCAGGTGAGATGATCGGTAATGCGCGAGATTTCCGACATGATGACGCGAATGTATTTGCAGCGCTCGGTGATCTGCAAACCCATAAGCTTCTCGACCGCCATGGCGTAACCGACATTGTTGATCAACGGCGAAACATAGTTCAGACGATCGGTGTAGGGAAACACTTGCGTATACGTTACCGCTTCAGCGTCTTTCTCGAAGGCGCGATGGAGATAGCCGATGCCGACATCCGCGTTCTCGACGCGCTCACCGTCAAGCTCCAACAACACGTGAATGACGCCGTGCATGGCAGGATGTGACGGCCCCATGTTGAGCAGCATATTCTGCGTGTTTTGTCCGACGACTTTTTCTTTGATGCGAAATGTTTTGGCGTGGCCATTTTGCTGCACCGCCAGTTTTTCATTGGAGATGAGCGGGTGCCGGCGATTGATGGGGTAATCCTTGCGCAGCGGATGGCCCTTGAATTCGTCGTACAACAAAATCCGGCGATGATCTTCGAGACCCTTGAAACGAAAGCCGAACAAATCCCACGCTTCCCGCTCATACCATCCCGCGCCGGCCCACAAATGCGAAATCGAGAACAGCATGGGATCACTTTCCGGCACGGGCACGCGCAAGCGCAGGCGCAGCTTGGCGGGCCAGGCAAAAAGATTGTAATAAGCCTCAAAGCGCTGCGGGCGCGGCTGCGGAAAGGTGAGATAATCCACGCCGCCGAGATCCATCAAAAAATTGAACGCGGGTTTATGCTCGTTCTTCAAATAGAAACACACAGAGGGCAACGCTTCACGCGTCACCTCCAGCACATTCTCGCCGGCGGGAGAGGCGATGATTTTCGCCGCTTCAGGAAATTTTTGGACAATTGCTTCCAGCCAGGACATAATTTCACATTAAGGATTTCAGGATGATCAAATCTCTGGCGCGTTGGAGGGCTGGTTTGAATCCGGCAATCCGAGCCGCCAACGTTCCGGATTTAGTATTCTTGCTTCTGTTTTTGGATTTTTTCCTGCAACAGCATAATGCCTTGCAACACGGTTTCGGGCCGCGGCGGACAGCCGGGAATGTACACATCGACGGGCACGATGGTGTCAATACCTTGCACGGTCGAATAGTTGTCATAAAATCCGCCGGTGCAGGTGCACACGCCGAATGCGACGACCCATTTAGGCTCGCACATCTGATCGTAAACGCGGCGCATGATCGGCGCGATCTTTTGGCTGATAGTGCCAACGACGAACAACACGTCGGCCTGGCGCGGGGTAAAACGCGGCAAAGCCGCGCCAAAGCGATCAAGATCGTATTGCGGGCCGGCAAGCGCCATGTATTCCATGCCGCAGCAGGCCGTCACAAAAGGATATTGAAAGAGTGAATATTTGCGCGCCCAACCGACGGCTTGATCCAGACGCGTTGTGATGAAATTATCGCCGCCCAGCGCATTTCTTAATCCCATTCCAAAGCACCTCGCTTCCAGGCATAAATCAATCCGATAACCAAAACTCCGACAAACATCATCATACTAAAAAAGCCGCCCGGGCCAAGCTCACGAAAAACCGTGGCCCAGGGAAAGAGAAAAACAATTTCAATATCAAAAAGCACGAATAAAATCGCGATCATATAAAATCGAATCGACTGGCGATCACTCGGCGCCGCGATGGGCGCCCAGCCGCATTCGAACGGCACTTCCTTGACGGGATTCATGCGCTTCGGCCCCAGCCAGGAAGACAAGCCAAGAATCAACAAAACCAGTCCCGCCAAACTGGCAAACGTTACGAGAACGGCGATAAGACTGCTCATAATTCACTCACGATAGGCCGACCAAATGGATGACAACAGCCAACGGATTATCATAAAAAACGAGCACAACCGCAACCTTATTCTGCAATCAATCCCTCTACCCACTTGCGATTCACAAGCGCCCGGCAATTGCCTTTGCCATGTCGATTGTCGTGGCTTCACCGCCCATGTCGGCGGTGAGCACGCGGCCCTCCACCAATGTGGTTGCAATACTGTTTTCCAGGGCGCGCGCCATTTCATGCTCGCCGAGATATTCCAGCATCATGCGCGTAGCAATCAACAAACCGATGGGATTGACTTTGTATTGCCCGGCCAAACGCGGCGCCGAACCATGAATCGGCTCGAACATGGCATAATTGTCGCCAATATTCGCGCTCGCGCCGAAGCCCAAACCGCCGACGAGCTGCACGCACATTTTCGAGAGAATATCGCCGAACAAATTGCTGGAGACCAGTACCGCGTAATGCTGCGGGTTCTTCAGCAACCACATGCAGAGATGATCGATATTCACTTCGTAAAAATAAATCTCCGGGTACCGCTTCGCCAGCCGCCGGGCTTCGCGAATCAGCATGCCGCTGGTGGCGCGCGTGACGTTCGGTTTTTCGACCACGGTTACCGAACGATAACCTTTGCGCCGGGCAAAGTTAAATGCCTGGCGCGCAATACTGTGGCAGCGCTGGCGCGTCATAAAACGCAACGACACCGCAACATCCTCCGGATTCAACCGGGCAAAGCGCTGCGCTTTTGCCTGATGCGCGACGATCGCATTCATCAGCTCGCGCGGCATGGGGTGAAACTCAACGCCGGCGTACAAGCATTCGGTGTTTTCGCGAAAAACAACGATGTCGATATCTGGCCGAAAGTTCAAGGGATTGCCGGGATACGCCTTGCAAGGCCGGATGTTCGTGTGCAAATTGAACGCTTGCCGCAATTCGAGCACCGGGCTTTGGTAGATCAAACCCTTGGCCTGCAATTCCGGAGACAACTCGCGCGCCGCATCTTCCTGCGGTTTGCTGGTGATCGCGCCCAACAAGCAGGCGTCCGTGTGCTGCAACATTGTGATGGTGCGCTCCGGCAGCGCATTGCCTTCGGTACACCAAAAGTGCCAGCCGACCTCGCCCGGGAGGAATTCCGCGTCAAGCTTGAGCTTGTCGAGAACGATTCCGGCTGCTTCCATCACATCTTTGCCAACGCCATCCCCGGGCAACCATCCGATCTTGTACTTGGCCATGTTGCACTACATACCAACCATGAGTCTTAACTCGTGTCCGTCCGAAAACGCCCCAACCCGGCTGCGCGGGCGTCGTTGCGACTCGGGCGCGCGAACTCTTGAGGTTTAAATGCCACGGCCAAGCCGTTGCGAGAACATCTACAAAAAGCAGCGTGCCTTCGCACCAACACTAAATATGAATCGCCTCGCCCAAAGCGTCGGCGGCGGCTTCCATAACGGCTTCAGTAAATGTCGGGTGCGCGTGGACGATCTTCGCCAAATGATGAACCGTGCTTTCGAGTGCGCGCGCCGCCACCAATTCAGCGATCAAATCCGTGGCTTCGCTGCCGACACCAATTCAGCGATCAAATCCGTGGCTTCGCTGCCGAGAATATGCGCGCCCAAAATTTCGCCATATTTTTTGTCAACCACAAGCTTGACAAATCCCTCGGTTTCACCAACCGCAACCGCTTTGCCCAGCGGCCGGAACGGAAAACGCCCGACCGCAACGTCATACCCGTTTTCGCGCGCCTGCTTTTCCGTCAAGCCCACACTGCCGACTTGCGGCTGGCAATAGGTGCAGCCGGGAATATTGTTGTAATTCACCGGATGCGGCGCTTTGCCTGCAATATGTTCGATGCAGGTAATGCCTTCTGCGGAGGCCACATGCGCCAGCAACGGCGCGCCAATCACATCTCCAATCGCATATACTCCCGGCACATTGGTGCTGTAGTTCCGGCGGTCGACGTTGATGAAAGATTTCTCAACGGTAATGCCAGCCTCCTCCAGGCCGAGATTGCTGGTCTGGCCGGAGAATCCGATTGCCATGAGGGCAACCTCGCCGGTAACACTCTTTTCCGCGCCGTCAACAGTGTAACTGACCGTGACGTCTTTGGCGCTTGCGTTGACGCCGCTCACTTTGGCGTTGGTTGCGATGGTCATGCCGCTCTTTTTGAAATTCGCGGTGAGCGCTTTGACGACTTCTTCATCTTCGAGCGGAAGAATCTGCGGCATCATTTCGATGATCGTGACTTTGCAGCCGAACGCATTGTAGAAGTACGCAAACTCGACGCCAATCGGGCCACCGCCAATGACGATCATACTCTTGGGCATCTCGGACATGATCATTGCTTCCGTGCTCGTAATCACGCGCTTGCGATCCAGAGCCACGCCTGGAATGGTGCGATGAGAACCGCCGGTGGCGATGATGATGTTCTTGCCCTTGTATTCGCCCACCGCCTTGCCGTCTTTCGTGACTTCGACGACATTGCCCTTGCGCAAGCGTCCGGCGCCGTCAATATGCTCGATTTTATTCTTGCGAAATAGAAAATGCACGCCTTTGTTGATCTGCTCGGAAACCTTGCGGCTGCGTTGAATGATCTTCTGCCATTCGAATGAAATATTCGAGACGCTCAAACCAAAATCCTGCACATGCTGCAGCAGATGGTACACCTCCGCGGAACGCAACAATGCCTTGCTGGGAATGCAGCCCCAGTTCAGGCAGAGGCCGCCAAGTTTGTCTTTTTCAATAACGGCGACTTTCATGCCCAGTTGTGCCGCGCGAATGGCGGCAACATATCCTCCCGGGCCGCCGCCGACAATGACGAGATCGAATTCTTTCAATCGTTACTCCTCGATTATTGCGAAAATCTCATAAAAAATTCACGGCGTGGTGCCGAGATAGGTTCCGTCAAAATTCACGTAATGATTCGGTTCGGCTCCCGTATTGAAATTTAGCCCCCAATGCGGCCCGTCATATGTGGCGATGTTGAACACGGCCAACGTCGCTACCGTTGCTCCCGGGTCGCGATGGGAAGCGGTCGCATTGAAAATGTCAGTGCTATTGACCCAGCCCGCAGGCAACGGCTGGTTGTTGGCGCTCGGCGCGTTCGCTTGCGCACGCGTGCTCGTGGAAGTCGTGCTGTTATGCCGCACATTCACTTGAAATTCTTTTTGCTGAGAGGGGCTCCACGCCACAATTCCCCAACTGCCCTGATTCGCCGGCAGCCGGCCGTCTTTAAAAACCTGTACACCGGAAATCGTGTAAATCTGCGCATCGGAGGCAAAGCCGCTGATTAACGGCTGCGCAATGTCTCGCGCCCAATAGGCCGATCCGTCGTAGGCGTTGCCCGGGCGTTGCTGCGGCGCAGGAGGCGTGCAAGTGCCGCCGATGAGTAACACGCCAACGAGGACCGCGCTCAATTTAACAAAGAATTTTTGCCACATGCTCATTCCTCACGTTTTACCGATGATTGTTCTGCAAGCGCGCCGGCCGCCAAAAATAATGCGGCGTTTTTTGCAACAAGCTCTCACTAAACCCAAAACGTTTCCGGCTGCGCCTCGGGGGCTGGTTTTAATCGCCGCACAATATCTCGAATAATCACCTTAGCATGTTCGCGGCCATTTTCTATGAAAATTTTATTGGCATTCTTGCCCGCGGCCACGACGCCCGCCACATACAGCCCGGGCACGTTCGTTTCAAACGTCTCCGGATCATGGCGCGGGATCAACTCGTCGCCGCCGATATCAACGCCGCAGGCCTGGAGAAAATCATAATCCGGATGATAACCGGTAAGCGCGAACACAAAATCGGTTTTCACCGTTGACGTTTCGCCCTTGTCATTTTGCACGGTGAGGGCGTCAGCGGCGATGCGCGTGACGCGCGTGTTGAGCAGCGCCTTGATGCTGCCCTCTTGAATGCGATTGAGAATGTCGGGCAAAATCCAATACTTCACGCTTTGCCGGATTTCCGCACCGCGATGGATCAGGGTGACCTCCGCGCCGTGACGATACAAATCCAGCGCCGCCTCCACCGCAGAATTTTTGCCGCCGATGATGGCAACTTTGCGCTGAAAAAATGGAAACGGCTCGGTGTAATAATGGGAAACGTTCGGAAGGTCTTCGCCGGGGATATTGAGGGCATTCGGGTGATCATAAAAACCGGTTGCAATAATCACGCACGCAGCGCGATACGTGCCGGCCGAACCCTCAATTTCAAAAGAATCGCGGGCACGTGTGACGCGCAAAACTTCTTCGTAAAGTTTCAGATTGAGCTGATAGTGCTGCGCCACACGGCGATAATAATTCAGCGCCTCCGCACGGGTTGGTTTATCGCCGGAAACAATGAACGGAACGCCGCCAATTTCAAGCAACTCGGGCGTTGAAAAAAAACGCATGTGCTTCGGGAAGCGGTAAAGCGCGTCGACCACCGCACCCTTCTCAACAATAACCGCAGATAGGCCGCTGCGCTGTGCTGCAATACCACAAGCCAGCCCAACCGGCCCGGCGCCAATAATCAAAGTATCCAATCGTGAGTTGCGTTCCATTCCACCTCTTGCTTGTCTCACGGCTAACAAGCTCTTTCCCAACTCCGTTCGCGCTTTTATCTTCAAGCATTTATCATGATAAACAAAAAAGTCGCGGTATTATAAAGAATTCTCCTCAGCAAAGCAAGGGCTATTTACCTGCACCGAGATTCCTGGATTTTGCCGTCATTTGAATGAAATATTGCATCACGTACACAATTTGATTGCCGGCGTTTTCGCTTGTGATCGCGATTAACTATCGCATTAATTTAAACTTTCTCAAAGTTGTTACTGAAATTTTATGACAAATAAAAATTTCGCTTGATAGAGTGGTGTTGGAATGCTAAATTTAGCCAATCCTAAATTTTATTTTAGGATGTAATTTCATATCATTGATTTGAAATTTCCATACATATTCTCAACGCTATTTTGCTTTTCGAAAATCTAGTGAAATCACCTGGGGCTGTCTTATGACTGATCCTTTGCTTGCATTGATTAGCGCTATCGGACTGGTGGCGCTGGCGTGTTTGATCTTTTGGCCGTCGTATGGTTTGATTTGGCAATTGCGCAAGCTCAAACGCACGAATGAAAAAGTCCTGATTGAAGATGCGCTCAAGCATCTTTATCATCAAGAGTACAAAAGCCTCATTGCCACACTCGAAAGTTTGTCAGGCGCGTTGAGCATCACGAATGATCACGCCGCGAAACTGCTCACCAAGCTGGAAGTCCTTGGTTTGATCACTTCCCAACAAAACGGCTTTGCGCTAACAGCGGATGGCCGCTCATATGCGCTGCGCATTATTCGTGTCCATCGCCTCTGGGAACGTTATTTCGCGGATGAGACGGGACTGGCTGCCACGGAATGGCATGCGGAGGCCGAACGCCGCGAACACAATACGACGCTGGAAGAAGCCGAAGCGCTGGCCGTGCAAATGGGCAATCCTCTGCTCGATCCGCACGGCGACCCCATTCCAACTCCCAGCGGCGAATTGCCGCAACAGCAAGACATGCCTCTCACCGATCTGCCGGCCGGTGAACTCGGCCGCATCGTTCACATTGAAGATGAGCCGGCAATCATCTATGCGCAACTAGCGGCGCAGGGATTGCATCCGGGCATGATCATTCGTGTGCAGGATAAATCCGCCGAGCGCATTCAATTTATTGCCAATGGCGAGGAAGTCCGGTTGGCGCCGGTGGCCGCGGCGAATGTCAGCGTCGTGACCTTGTCCAATGGACACGAAATGATCGGCCCGCACGAATCCTTGAGTTCGCTGGCCATGGGCGAATCCGGTGTGGTGCTCGGCATTTCAAAAAACTGCCGCGGCTTGCAACGCCGGCGGCTGATGGATCTCGGCATCGTGCCGGGCACAACGATTTCGGCAGAGCTGTCCAGCGCCAGCGGCAATCCCAAAGCCTATAACATTCGCGGCGCTTTGATTGCGCTGCGCCAGGATCAAGCGAATCTGGTTTACATTCATCGTCAGGAGAAAGCCTCATGAGTTTGCCCGTCACCCAACCAGCCTGTGAAGCCTGCCCGGTGCATCACGCCGGCAACTTGATCAAACTCGGCGTGAACATGGAATCGTTCGACTACGTAGTGGCGCTGGCAGGCAATCCCAATACCGGCAAAAGCACGGTGTTTAACAGCCTCACCGGCTTGCGCCAGCACACCGGCAATTGGCCGGGGAAAACCGTGACGCGAGCGGAAGGCGGATTTATTTACGCGGATAAACGCTACAAGATCGTCGATTTGCCCGGCACCTATTCCCTGCTGTCCACCAGCACGGATGAGGAGGTGGCGCGCAATTTCATTCTCTTCGGCCAGCCGGATGTGACGGTGATCGTGGTCGACGCAACGCGCCTGGAGCGCAATTTGAATTTGGTTTTGCAGGTCCTGGAAATTACCAGCCGCGCTGTGGTGTGCTTAAATCTCATCGACGAAGCGCGCCGGCATCAGCTTCAAATCGATGATCGGTTGCTGACCAAGGAGTTGGGCGTGCCCGTTGTCCCGACTGCCGCGCGCCAGGGTCAGGGCATGCAGGAGTTGCTAAAACAGTTGCACACAGTGGCCACGGGCGAATACGTGTGCAAGCCGCATCGCATCAAGAATGAATCGCGGGCCATGAAGCAAGCCATCGCGCAACTCGTGCAGATGATGCGCTGGGTGGCATTGCGTCTGCTCGAGGGCGATCCGCGCATGATTGAAGCCGTGCGCACCGGCGAGTTGACAAGCCTTGCGCACGCTATGCAACCCGGGATCAGCGAACTCAATAAGGCCGAAGCCGCATTGGCAAGTTGAGCGAAGCACCAGCGTCCCACAAATCCATCGCAACCCAAAATCGCACCCGCGCATGAACGGCGAATGAAATCAGCGTTTGTGCGTGTCAATTTGCGGTTTTAAGATGTTTATCAAGAAAACAAATCATTGGTTCTCAAGAGACTGATTCCCGCAATCGAAGAATGAAACCCTCAACAATAAATACCGAATCGATTCTAGCCGCCGCCAACAATCTGCGCTGGGAGGTGGGCGACAATCTGCATGATGCGTTGATGGACGCCATCTATCAGGATGCTGCGCGCATCGCAGAGCGCACCGTCACCAAATCCGGCGACAAACCGAGATTTGATTGGGATCGCGTGCTCGACAGACTTCTCACCAGTCGTCTTACCGGCGTGCCCATCATGCTGCTGTTGCTGACGCTGTT
The DNA here is from genome assembly GCA_003576975.1 of Candidatus Zhuqueibacterota bacterium. Classification (GTDB taxonomy): domain Bacteria; phylum Zhuqueibacterota; class Zhuqueibacteria; order Zhuqueibacterales; family Zhuqueibacteraceae; genus Coneutiohabitans. The sequence continues at coordinate 557 of QEVD01000054.1, read as the reverse complement.
TGCTGATCGATACGCTTCATCCCCTTCTCAAAGGCTTCGCAACACAAATTGGCGCGCCCTGGTGGCTTTCCGGTTTTTTGTTTGACGGCATTTATTTAGCCGGCGCGTGGGTGGTCAGTGTAATGCTGCCGCCCATGGCCATCTTCTTCCCATTGTTCACATTATTGGAAGATTTCGGTTATCTGCCGCGCATCGCCTTCAATCTCGACAATCTTTTTCGCAAATCCGGTGCGCACGGCAAACAAGCATTGACCATGAGCATGGGCTACGGCTGCAATGCCGCCGGCATCATTGCCACGCGCATCATTGACAGCCCGCGCGAGCGGCTCATCGCCATCATCACCAACAATTTCGCGCTCTGCAACGGTCGCTGGCCCACACAAATTTTAATAGCATCGCTTTTTATTGGCGCGCTGGTGCCCGCCGGCCTGGCGGGGCTCGTCTCCGCCGGCGCCGTGGTCGGTGTGGCATTATTGGGCATCTTCTTGACATTTGTGATCTCGTGGTTCTTGTCACGCACAATTCTCAAAGGCGAAGCCTCGACCTTCAGCCTGGAA
>QEVD01000614.1 GCA_003576975.1 Candidatus Zhuqueibacterota bacterium | reverse complement strand
CGGTTTTGACGGCGACAACAACTACATCGCGGATGAAGCCGTGACCTGGAACGTGGACGGCCCCATTGGAAATTTGAACTCAAACAGCGGCACCTCCACCACATTCACCGCGCAAACCGAAGGCACTGGTTCGATTCGTGCGGTTCATCCCAATGCCTCCATTGGCAGCGCCAACAGCGGCACGATTCGCGTCAACCTCGGTCAAGTGTCGCGCGTTGTTTTGCGCACCGCGCCCAACAACGGCGGCCAGGAGTTTGCCGGCCAAACCATGACGGCAGATCAACAGACCACGGTTTATGCCGCAGGTTATGATGTCGGCAACAATTATCTCGGCGATGTTTCGGTAACCTGGTCGCGCACTGGCTCGTTGGCGCCACCGGCCAGCGGCACGGGCTCCTCCTTCACCTTTTCGCCAACGGCCGCTGCGGCAGACGGTTCGGTTAATGGCAGATTGGTTGGAACGTATGGCCCGGGCATTTCTGATGAAACCGGTTTGATCACCGTTTTTCCGGGCGCGCCAAAAGGAAACATCAGTTTGACGCCGGTTCCGCCCAACCTGCCGGCTGATGGAGTTGCCACCTCTGTTTTTACCAGCTCGATTATTAAAGACGGCGACGGCAACGATGTTGGCTCAGGCAAATATTTTACAGTTTCGATTTCGCCGACCGCATTTGGTTCCATTGTCGAGCCGGATGCCGACAGCGAAACCGCCGGCCATCAAATAACCACCAATACCTCGAGCCGTTTGCAATTCACGTTTCGCGCGGGCACGCTGGGCGGACAGGCGACGGTCAACGTCTCTGCCGGTTTGAGCGCGAACGGCAGCCAGCAGATTACGCTGGGCAGCTTGAGTATAACGAGTATTTCGACCAATCCGCAGTTTGTCACACAAGGCCAGAGCGGCATTAACGTCAGTATGGCGGTGCAGAATTTGGGCACGGCCACCATTCAAAATATCGTCGGTAATTTGACCTTTCAAGGCACGGTGGATCGTACGTCCGATTACAGCGTGACTGCAGGTGCAGGCAATCCAACCCAGATTTCAGGCAATTCGTCTGCGACGCTGTCTTTCACGGTTTCCGTCAATCCCGGCGCGGCGCTGGAATTGATCACACTGAACGGCACGATTGCCGGCGACATTAGCGGCACACCGGTGAGCGCCAACAATGCCGGTAATAAAGATACGTGGACGGTGCAGCGGCCGGCGAATCTGGCGATTCAATCGGTGACCGCGGTGCGGGATACCGTGTCGCGCGGCCAGACGAATCTCTCGGTGACCGTGCGCATTGCCAACAATCTCGGCATCAGCAATTCCGCCGGTGCTAGTGTTGACAGTGTGCGCTTACGCTTCCGCCAAGGCCCCTTGGATAAAACCGGCGATTACATCGTTGCGGCCAACGCCGGCAATCCCACGATTATTGCCGGAAATGATGCTCGCGACTTCACCTTTACGGTGAATGTCGGCCTCGGCGCCACGCTCGGCGCTATCACGCTGGACGCGGAAGTTTATGGCAAAGATGCCAACTCGTTGGCGCCCAAGACGGATTTAAATGCCACGACAACGGACAGTTGGGTGGTGATCGAGGGCAATGCCTTCCGCATCGTATCGTTGACGCCTTCGCAAAGCCAGGTTACCGCCGGGATGGGACGTGATTGGACCGTCAAAATGTTGCTGCAAAATACTGCGCCCTCCAGCGTCAATCTCGACTTGTCGACGACCAGAATCGCGTTCACCATCGGCAGCCAGAATGTGACCTCGCAATATACCATTCCGCAGCCGGCACAGTTCGACGAAGGCGGCACGGTTTTGCCCGGCAATTCCACCCGCACGCTGACCTTTGTCATTGATCAGACCGGCAGTACCACCGGCTTTGCGGGCATTTCCGGCGTGGCGCGCGGCACGGATTCCGGCACCGGCTTGCAAGTGATTGATGATACCAATGACGGCGGCGGCGCTGAAGTCAATGTGCAGTCGCCGGGCGTGTTGAGTATCGCCGCCGTGCAACCTTCGCAACCGAATGTCACAGCCGGGCGCAGTTTTGAATGGACGATTACCGCAACGGTTACGAACACTGGCGGCAGCGCCGTCAAATTGCATCCCAATCCGGATTCCATCACCGTGGCGGTGGGTAATAATCAGGGGTATGTTTTTGCCAGACCCAGAACGTTCGTTGATGGCGATTCGATCATCGCCGGGTTGGGCGTCAAAACGCTGCGGATCCGAGTGACGCAAACCGGCCTGCTCACCGGCCCGCAACCGATCACGCTCCGTCTCAAAGGCACGGAGATCAACAGCAATCGTGAGTTCGCTTCGAATATCGCCGGCGGCTCGGTGAATGTGGAAAGCCCGGCCGTGTTGGAAGTCGTGAGCGTGCGGCCGACGCAATTGAAAGTAACCGCCGGCCAGACCACGCATTGGCAGGTGATTGTGAGTGTGATCAACCGCGGCGGCAGCCAGGTCGTG
>QEVD01000053.1 GCA_003576975.1 Candidatus Zhuqueibacterota bacterium | reverse complement strand
GCTTGCAAATCGTGTCGTCTCTTAATTTCTTCGTCTGCACTCGGATATGATCATAAGCTTGCTCACGAACTTCATTGTCAGCACTCGGATATATTTGTCAGTTCGTAAACAAACTCATCGTTAGCATTTCAGATATCATCGTTAAGCCGTTGCACGCATCTTTCTCGCGCAGCCAGGACGGCGGGGGGAGGCGCGAGCAGGATGCGTCGTCGGGCACTTACGAGCGTTAAGCTTTATCACAGAGCTTTTGCCAGTACTTGGTATCAAACTTCTCGAAGCGATTTTAACGAGCAGGCTGTGCGGCGCTGGCGCGCTCGGCGACATCCACAGCCGAAACCAAAAACCTTTGAACTTTGCACGATTTGAATTTCATCCCGGCGCGGCAGCGTCCGACACCAGCCGCTTGTTAGCAGGTTGTTCTTCTCGTGCTTCAGCAAGCCACCGGCAAACAGGACGTTCTGCCGACTTCGACGAGCTCAGTCGAGTCGAACTCGACAGGACGTTTCTTTAAGCACTCTCGCCAACTTGCCATCTTTGCACGCCTCGCCCACCAGGGCAAGTTGGCGAGGTGTCACCTTCTCCCTTCTCCGCCAGAGGTTTGCCCGCGCAGCGAGGAAACCGGAAGGCCGCCGAGCCAGCGCCAAGAACTTTCTTGCGAATCGAACAGTCGTCAACAAAACTCGGCGTTTAATATTTCAAATAAACACGAGCTGCTTCACGAAACCATCGTGCTTGGTGACTTCGTTACTGCTTTCGCGGTCCTTAGCATTCAGCCCTCATCGTTAAGTTCGTGCATGCATCTTCCTCGCGCAGCCAGGACGGCAGGGGAGGGCGCGAGCAGGACGCGTTGTTGTGCGCTTACGATTCTTAAGTTTCATTACGAAACCATTGCGAACCATTGATACCTTGATTTTTTTTGCGCCCCTAACGCCAGCGTGTGCGGCTTGGCAGGCAGAGGACAAAGCTCGCTCGAAGAACGAACATTGAAATCAGCACAGTCCAAAATTCATGCACGGCCTGCCAAGTCCGCACCACGCAGTGTTAGCTGATCTTCTTTCCAATGAAATCAATGAACTCAAGAGAGTCATTGTCGCTACGATACTTCTTTGAGTCTTCAAAATCCAAGTCGGGCAACAGGTGTAACAAATTGGCATTTCCGTATAATTCTCTCACCCTTTGATTATATTCATTCTTTTCCTTAATGCCATTCATCGAGAGTGCATGCTCGATCATTCCTCCGACGAGCAAATCGGCCAGTTGGACGCCATAGCTTAATTTTGAATCCACTTGCTTTACTCCCACTAATTTTACAGGAAACCTTGCTTGAGTATTAGCAGTTGCTTGAAAAACTCTTTCTTCTCTAATATCGATGAACTGTCTAATGAAGCTGTTATAAGTAAGTAGGTTCTTCGAATTATCATGAATAACTGTATATTCTGCATTAAGGTATTTCTCAATGTGACTGAGGAGGCTGAGCAGTACAACGAGTGCTGCGTCAGTATTGTTTTCTTCATTCTTTATTGACCGTATGCAATCTTCATCTTCAACAATTAGTGGAATCAAGTTTTCTGATAATTCCTTTCCTTGTAAGGATTTTGCTTTCTCAATTAGTGCTTGGATATTCAAGTCAGATTTCGTCTTTGAAGCACGTTGATAGAAAAATAGAATGTCGTCAAAATTGTCCTTTCCCCAAAATGTGGGGGCAGTGAAGTACAGCAGTGAGCCCAGCGCGTAATTTTGTCCGTCTTTATAGAAGTCCATTCCTTTGCGGTAGAAAAATGGCTCAACGCAAGAATCCAAGAACATTAGTATAAGTAGATACTTCTTGTGACATAGGTATGTAAATCCCATAAACTCATCCAAAAGAACTTTCTGTATTTCCAAAAGTCTCTGCCAGTAATTTCTTCTTCTGGAAAACTTATTGTGCTTCAGTTCAGGACTTTGTCTAGTGGGAAAATACTCATCAACCAATTTCTTTGCAGTTGATTCATCAATTCTTATTGATGATGCTCCTTGAAAGAGCTGATTTGCATCCAGCAAATCACCTCCTGTATAGCCAGACTCATCTATATAAATTGTATCCATTGAGTTGCTCTTCTCAGCTAACGCCTGCATAACCGGCGCGGGCGCACGAGAAAATCATCAGAATCAAAAATCATGCATCGCGCGCCCGCGTCCGGTTGACGCCAAGTTAGGCGATTGTAGAAAACTAATCTTGATCAAAACTTTCTATAAATATAATGCCAATTGCTGCCAAAGTGAATTCTTTCGTCAATCAACTTAATTGTATCGAAGTAAGATTCCATGCCAAATCTACAGTCTTGCAATGAAGGATGAAATAAAAAAGTCCTTCGAGTTATGGCGTTTAGTAAATCGCAAATAAATACATGAAGCCTGAAGTCGGTTTTTGTTGCGGCAAAGACAACGTCGCAATTATCAACAGGCGCTATCGGGATTCTCTTGCTAACTCTTATTGACAAGCAACCTTCAGTTACGATCATAGTAGGGTAAGACAATACGCCAAACAACTTTTCGTTCTGGTTAAAGTAGTACGAATCACCCCATTTCTCTACTACATCCGTAAATTCGCTAATGTGCGTGGCATAGTGTTTATAGCCAAATATGTAGGTTGCTGGATAAGCCCATTCAAACTCAATGCCACCAGCCTCAAGTTGTTGTCTTACAACGGGCGTGTCCTGCACGCTTACATAAAGATCAGTGACTGATTTGCAGTTATCTAATGCTTCGACCAGCTTTCCATCAAGTGTGGATTTAACTTCAATCGTTGCAACGACGGATTCAATTGGGAAGATCGATTTACCGCCCATAACCTTAAGAACTGGGAAGTTCTTATTGTAGATGATGACATCAATTTGCTTCGATCTGTTTCCATTTCTATCTATGATCTCGCCGCTACCTACCCCCATCGCATCTGGAAGTATTTTTGATAAAAACATACTTACAAAATACTCCCTGACATCGCCAACTAGCGTATTATGCTCAAATTGCCCAGCAAGTTGATAGCCAGCTTTCAAAATCTGAGCATAACCAGTAATGAACTCAAACCAGTTTTTATTCATAAGTATTCAGATGAAAATTCGCCTAACTTGTTATTCAGTGGTCAAAATCACCGCTCACAAAGTTTCCAAATACAGCCATTTGTTTCCACATGTAGAAATCTCTGGAACAAAAGTTTCTACATGTAGCCACTTTTTTGTTTCCAATAATAGAAACTTTTGATATCGAACTTTGCGAAAGTTGCTTTCTAATATTGGAAACTTTCTGCAATCACGGCCATTTTTTCTCCGCGTATTTATCATGCAAATCTAAAAACGCAGTGAGGGTGCTTTGAACATCGCCATTGTAACAGTTCTCCAATACTTCACGAAAACGTTTTCCCAGGGCCGGCGTAAGGTCTGAGATGGGGATATTGGGCCGCATCAAGCCGTTCTTGTCCAAAAAATCTGCGGGACTCTTAACGCTGTTCAGCCGCTTGCTCATCACATGCGTGTAAATCGCGGTGGTTTCGACGTCGTCGTGTCCCAATAATTCCTGTACGATTCTCAAATCATAACCCGCTTCCAGCAAATGCGTGGCAAACGAATGCCGAAAGGTGTGGCAGCTTGCGTGTTTGTGAATGCCGGCTTTGGCAATGGCCTCGTGTACTGCGCGTTGCACCGCGCGCTCGTCAAAATGATGCCGTTGTTGCGCGCCGCTGCGCGGATCAATCGAGAGCTTTGCGGCGGGAAAAACATATTGCCACGCCCAGGCTTTGCTGGCATTGCGATACTTCCGCTCCAGCGCATACGGCAAATACACGCTGCCAAAGCCCGCCTGCAAATCCTTTTCGTGCAGCGCCTTTACGGCGCGCAATTGTTGCCGCAGTGGCGCGATGGTAATCTCCGGCAGCGGCGTGACGCGATCTTTTTCCCCCTTGCCCTCGCGCACGAACAGTCGCCGGCCGGCAAAATCGATATCTTTTACACGCAGCCGCAGACTCTCGATTAACCGCAGGCCGGAGCCGTACATCAGCATGCCCAGAAGCCAGTAGTTCCCTTTCAAACACTTCAAAACCGCGCCGGCCTCTTCCACGGTGAACACTTCGGGAACTTTTTGCGGCCGCTTCGCCCAAACAATGCCTTCCACCGTCCCGATTTCCCGTTGCAAAACCTCGCGATAAAGAAAGAGCAGCGCGCACAGCGCCTGGTTTTGCGTGGAAGCGGCGACGTTGCCGGTCACGGCCAGATGCGTGAGAAAGCGCTTGATCTCAACTGGACCCATCTCCGCCGGATGGCGTTTGTTGTGGAAAACGATGAAGCGATAAATCCAATTCACATACGATTTCTCGGTGCGCCGGCTGTAATGCTTCACACGCAGCGCGTGCCGCACTTGATCCAGCAGCTTGGGCTGGCTGTTTGGTTGCACTTGGTTCATATTCACCCCGCGAAAACTAACCATTATCAATTCGCCATTCACCATAGGCAATTAAGCATTCGTCATTCAACATTCACCATTAACAATTAGCAATTGTTAACGCTCAATTCGCAATTAGCCGTTATCCTTTCTTCGGGTTACTAGCCGTGCGTATGCTCGAGCTTATAATTTTCGACAGCTCTGTGCATTCCAGCATCAGGGGATGAAGAGCCGCCGATGCCAGCATTTCGCTTCTTCTGAGAATTTCGAGCCAGATGCCGGACTCGTTTAGTTCTTTCTGTACAATGCTCAATTTGTGAATAAAATCCTTTATGCTTTCCGCGCCGCGCGCTTCGCCATAATTGGGTGCCGGCGAGGTGCCGCAGCGCAGCAACTGCCCGGAGATGTGATTGCCCGCTTTCGTTTTGGGCAAACTGGAACTCAATTTCACGATATCAACCGCAAAATTAATCATGCGTTCTTGAATATCATCGCCTTTTGCCATTTCTGTTGTTTCCCCAAAATAATTGTCAATTATGAATTGTGAATGGTTAACCATTAGCCATTCACCACAATCCGCTCCGTCAAACCCAGTTTCAAAATGGCGCGATACGGCAGAGTCCAAACGCGCTTTTCGCTGAGCCATTTTCCGCCGGCCTGCAGCACTTGTTGCCGTAAAGCTGCTTCGTCATAGCGCAGTCGAATCGGCATGATTTTGTTCAGAGAAATCTTTGTTGTGTCCGGCTGCCAGGGCGTTTCTTCGAGAATCAGTTCCACGGTTTTCAAGCGGCGTTGCCTCCCGGCATCGTAACGGTAACGCACGCACACCAGCTTGTCGCCAAATTCGCGCATGAGTTTTTTGGTGCCCGGCTGCCCGGGTTTTAGTTTTCGCCCCGTTTTCATCGCGTTTGGTCAGTAGCGATAAATGAAAATCATTTCCCCTGTGCTGGTACACCAGCGGTAAAACCGTTGATTGAAAATGGCGTAGATTGTTGCACGTTTATGTGATAAACGGTGGGGATATCGAGAGAGGGAGGCGTTGGCATAAAAACTCCTCAAAAATCTGCTGAAACTTCGGGTAAAGGTGGCATTCAGCAGCCGCCCAGAAATAATGGCGGGATATTGCGAAATTACATAATGCAAAGCAAGAGTTTTTTCGCTTGTAATGCGAGAAACAGGTTTTTGGGGATAATGTTCCTGCAACGGCCTGGCCGCTGCAGGTAAAGGTTGGGCGGCTGAAGGAACAATGAATTTTGTGTCCCATCAATGCCCCACCAGGGGGCAGGACTACGACGAACTCCGGTAGTAATTTTTAGACGTTCACTTAGGCTGACCAGAGCCGCTATGCGCGCGGATCAAAAATCAGTGAAAATCTGTGTTCATCCGTGGCAAAAATTGCTCTTCAATACAACACCCGCACCTTGATCGTCACCTCTAGCTTTTTGAGATCTGCGATGATCTGCCGATCAATCAAGCGATCGACATCCGTGACCATGTAGCCAATGTCTTCCTCGGTTTTGAGGATTTGGCTCTCGATGTTCACGCCGAAGCGCGCGAATTCCTGGCTGAACGTGGAAACCACGCCCGGCACATTTTTGTGAATGTGCAGCACGCGGTGGCGCATGCCTTGCACCGGCAATTGCACCTCGGGGAAATTCACGCTGCCAATCGTCGCGCCCGTGGTCATATAAGTAATTAATTTTTCGCTGGTTTTGACCCCAATATCTTCCTGCGATTCCAGCGTGCTGCCGCCGATGTGCGGGGTGAGAATGACGTTGGGCAAGCCCTGCAATTCACTTTCAAATGCTTCCTGGTTGGATTGCGGCTCGGCCGGAAAAACATCAATGGCCGCGCCTGCCAGCCGTCCCTCGCGCAGTGCCTGCCGCAAATCACTGAGATTGACGTTGCGCCCGCGGCTGAGGTTGAGCAAGTAGCTGCCCGGTTTCATCAGCTTGAATTGCGCCGCGCTGATCATGTTGATGGTGGATTCATCCTCCGGCACGTGCAGCGTCACCACCTCGGCGCGATGCAGCAAATCCACCAGCGAATGCACGGGCTTGGCATTGCCTATCGGCAATTTCTCGGCAATGTCATAGTAAATCACCTCCATGCCCAGCGCTTCCGCGAGAATGGAAACCTGCGAGCCGATGTGGCCATAGCCGATGATGCCCAGAGTTTTGCCGCGCACTTCGAAGCAGCCCGCGCTGCTTTTGTCCCAGATTTTGTCATGTGCCGCCAGGCTTTTGGGGAAGATGCGGCGCAGCAGCATGATGATCTCGCCGATCACCAACTCGGCCACGCTGCGCGTGTTGCTGTAGGGCGCATTGAATACCGCCACGCCTTGCCGCCGCGCTTGCGCCAAATCCACTTGATTGGTGCCGATGCAAAAGCAGCCAATCGCCCACAAGCGCCGCGCATGCTGCAAAACCCGCGGCGTGATTTGCGTTTTCGAGCGAATGCCGAGCAGATGCACAGATTCGATTTTGCGGCACAATTCCTCTTCGTCGAGAGACGAGGAAAGCGATTCGAGGTGATAAGACTCAGTTTCAAAGCGCGCCACCGCCGCCGGATGAATGTTTTCCAACAGCAAAACGCGAATCTTGTCTTTGGGGAACGAGCTTTTGGGCAGGCCTTTGAACAGGCTCTTGACACGATGTACGGTGTTCATGTTTGATCGGTAAAAATTTTGTGTGATGACGAATTACCATTAACCATTGGTCATCAGGCATTTGACTATTGGTCATTAACTATTGACCATTAGCCATTAGCAACGCGCTAATTATTACCTGAGTTTTGCATGCTGAGATATGACAAGAAAGAATCGACAATCGTCTTAAACAAACCGCGAAGCGGTGGAATATTTATAGTGAAATCCGCCCCGCTATCCTTCAAAACTCCGAAGGAGTGAAATGTTGTATGGGCTTGATTTTACGCGATTAGCTTTTCAAAGTTAGAATAAGATTCTGAAAGTTTATGGCAGGATAATTTGCCGGCAGAACGATTTGAAATAATTCTGCCGATAAATTTTTTCGGCGATGCTCGGTGACTTCGGCGCATTTCGGTGGAAAAACTTTATCGCCAATGGTCACCGAGTTTCACCGAATAGTTTTTTGTTGCTTCGCAGAAGCTTTGATTTGCAGCTTGTCTGCAAATCAGGGTAGAACTTTATCGTTCGATGAAAAGAGCATGCCACTCCTCCGGAGTTGTCGAAAACTGTTTGCGTCCATCACTATAAACATTTCACTCCTAGCGGAGTTTTTCATTTCATCTTGAGGCAAAAATTTAATGCCCAACCACTTGAATGACTCGTAATGCGCTCAAAACCGAGCCGATTGCGTGCTTGGCTAAATCCAGCGCAAAATTAAGGTATTAATTTTCAATTGCTAATCGCTAATTGTCAATTGTCTGTTCCTGACACAATCCGCATTCCCCATTCCCCAATCCGCAATCAAATTGCCCCGGACTCGCGCAGCGCAAGAATTTTTTCTGTATCAAAATCCAACAAATCTTTCAGAATTTCCTCCGTGTGTTGCCCCAGCAATGGCGGCGGCGCATACACGTTCGAAGGCGTTTCTGAGAATTTTGCCACCGGACCCAGCACACGCAAATCGCCTGCTGGGTGCTGGATGGTCCTCACAATGTCGCGCGCCAACACTTGGGGATCCTGCAAAATTTGCGGAATGCTGTTGATCGCCGAAACCGGAATTTGCGCCGCCAGTAAAATGGCCAGCCATTCTTCGGTTGATTTTTCACGCAAGCGGTTTTGCAAGCGGCTGGTCACGGCATCGCGATGCTGCAAACGTTGCGCATTGTTAGCGAATTTCGGATCCTGCGCCATCTCGGCGAGATCGAGATGAAGGCAGAGCCGGCGGAACTGTTCGTCGTTGCCCACGCCAATTGCAATTTGGCTATCTGCCGTGGCAAAGGCTTGATAGGGCGCGAGATTGGGATGCGCATTGCCATAGCGACGCGGCACCTGGCCGGAGACCAGATAATTCATCGCAACGTTAATCAACCACGAAACCTGGCTGTCGAGCAGCGCGATATCGATGAACTGGCCTGCCCCGGTTTTGTGGCGATGCGCCAGCGCGCCCAGAATCGCGTTCGCGGCATACATGCCTGCCATCACATCGGCAATGGCCACGCCAACTTTGCAAGGTTCGCCCTCGGCCTCGCCGGTGATGCTCATCACGCCCCCTTGCGCTTGAATGATGAAATCGTATCCCGGCCGTTCGGCATAAGGCCCGTTTTGGCCATAACCGGTGATGGCGCAATAAATCAATCCCGGATTGAGCGGTTGGAGGGAAGCATAATCTAATCCCAGCTTGGCCATCTCGCCGGTTTTGAAATTCTCGACCAGGACATCGCTTTGGGCCGCGAGCTTCTTGATCAATTCACGGCCCTGAGCAGATTTGAGATTGAGGGTGAGGCTTTTTTTATTGCGATTGCAGCTCAGAAAGTAAGCCGACTCGCCGTGAAACCAGGGCGGGCCCCATTGCCGGGTGTCATCGCCGCTGCCCGGGCGTTCCACTTTGATGATTTCCGCGCCCATGTCGCCGAGCAATTGCGTGCAAAACGGCCCGGCGAGCACGCGCGAGAGATCGAGCACGCGCAAACCGGCAAGACAGCCGGAAGTGGGAGGATTCATAGGGGCGAAATCTAAGCAAAGAAAGCATTACAATGCAAGCGCGTTAATCCGTGTCAATCCGTGGCTAAAAAAACAATCAGCCACGGATGAACACAGATGCGCACGGATTTTTTGGATTATCCATTTCAGCCCGAGCCTTCCTAAAAATTGATTGCTCAACGTGGCAAGATTCAAACGGAGCGGCTCATCATCCGTGTAGATCCGAGTCAATCCGTGGCCCCAAAAAAAGCAGCCACGGATAAACACGGATGTGCACGGATTCTTAAAGTCTTTTGGGTTGATCGGAGTCTGTCATAAGCCATAAAGCATTAAAAGTCAGAATAAAATTTTGAAAGTTTGAATGGCAAAACCATTTGGGTCAAAACGATTGAATGGTTTTGCCCATAATAGTTTTGCCTTATAGTTTTGCCTTATAGTTTTGCCTTATAGTTTTGCCTTATAGTTTTGCCTTAAGTTTTTCCCAGGCTATAAACCCAACAACCTCACACATTTTCCCAGAACTGCGAATCCTATCAATTATTATTCCCATTCTCGCAGAATTTTGGAGCATACGCCAAAATATGAGTTCTCTAACTTATTGATTATTCAAACGCAGTTTCTGCCTGCCGCAGCTTTTCTCCGGTACAATTCTTGATATTTCACTTTAAGGACAAGTGTTGGAACGACATGCATTATCTCGGGGAAGTCCAGCGCCGCCTCACCCAAATTTTTCTCCGGGACTTCCCTCCAAATGAATCCTGTTCATTTCCAAACAGAGTGTGTGAAAACGATTGATTTCAACGCAGGCTGAGCTTGTCGAAGCCTGTCGAAGCCTGCTCATCGAGGCTGAACACGGCTCGCCAGAGTCAGCTCAGAGTGCAGTCATTCCAGGTTTTCACACAGTCTGAACCTTCACGAACCTCCAAACCCAAGGCTCACGCCATGCCTGACAAACCCAAAAACCGCAAAAAGCCCAAAGCCGATTATCGCATGCGCACGCATTTGATTCACGGCAACTATGACAGCAAGAAGTGGGATTACGATCATCATGTCGTGCCGCCCATGTCGTCTTCCGCGACCTATCGTCTCAGCTCGGCGCATCGCGGGGCGCAGGGTTTTTATGAATTCGCCAGCGACGCCCCGGATTTTCTGCAGCGCATGCCGATTTACATCTACGATCGCCTGGACGAGCCCACGCGCGGCATGCTGGAGGAAAATCTGGCTTATGCGGAGGGCGGGGAAATGTGTGTGACGTTTGCCACCGGCATGGCCGCCATCAGCGCGATACTCGGCCTGCTCTGCGAAAACGGCCAGGAGATTGTCGTGCATCACATTCTTTACGGCTGTACCTACAGCCTGGTGACGCATTGGCTGCCGCGTTATGGCATTCAATCCAAATTTGTCGATTTTTGCAATGAGGAGGAATTACGGCGCGCGATCACTTTTAAGACGCGCGTGCTGTATTTTGAAACGCCCGTCAATCCGGATTTGCGCCTCATCGACATCGCGGCCGTGCGCCGGGTGGTCGATGAAATCAATCAAGATCGCCCGCCGGAAAAACAAATTAAAATTGTGGTGGATAACACCTTTGCCACGCCTTATTGCCAGCGGCCCATCGCGTGGGGCGCGGATTTTTCCGTGCATAGTTTGACCAAAGACATCGGCGGTTTTGGCACGGACATGGGCGGCGCGGTGATCGGACCACGGAAATTCTATGGTCCGCTTATGCTCTATCGCAAAGATTTCGGCGGCGTGCTGTCGCCGAAGAGTGCATGGAATTTTTTGGTGTACGGCCTGCCGACGTTAGCGGCGCGCATGATCAATCAGCAGAAAACTGCGCACAAGGTCGCGCGTTTTTTGCAGGAACATCCCAAAGTGGCGCGCGTTTTCTATCCGGGGCTGGAGTCGCATCCGCAGTTTGACTTGGCGAAACGCCAGATGATCAACTATGAAGGCAAGTTTTCGCCGGGGGCCATGATTTATTTTGTGCTGAAGCACGACGAGAAATTGAGCGCAAGCGAGCGCGGCGAGAAATTCATCGATTATATTGCCGATCATGCCTATTCGATCACGCTTGCCGTCAGTTTGGGACAGCTCAAGACTTTGATTGAATGTCCCTACTCCATGACACACGCGGCCCTGCCCGAAGAAGAAAAACGCAAACGCGGCATGGAGCCGGGCGGCATTCGTCTCGCGCTCGGTTTGGAAGATTGGCATGATTTGATTGAGGATTTGCGCACGGGATTGGAGCAAGTGTGAGCCTGTCGAAGGCTGTCGAAGGCCATGCTTCTGGAGGTTGCCATGAGTAAAATTCTTCGAGACATTTCGATTGAAAAGCAAATCACCAAGCACATGCAACGTTGGGAAATGACACGCGCCGAGTGGGCGCGGCAAACGCGGGTCGCGCAGCAGCCGCTGCCGGGGAAATTCGGGCCGTACATTACCATCTCGCGCGAGTACGGTAGCGGCGGCACGGAACTTTCACACCTTCTGGCGGAGAAATTCGGCTGGCACGTGTTTGATCGTGAAATCATCGAAGCGATTGCCGGCCGCACGCATGCCCGTGAAGAGCTGGTGGCGCGTTTCGATGAGCATCGTCAAAATGCCATGGATACCTATCTCCGCAATCTCTTCACCGGCCAGCGTTTCGACAACACGCAATATCTCTATCATCTCTCGCAAGTGCTGTTGAGCCTGGCGCACAACGGCAATGCCGTGATTCTCGGCCGCGGCGCCAATTTTGTTTTGCCGCCGGAGGCGGGTTTGCGTGTGCGCGTCACTGCGCCGTTGGCGTTGCGTTGCGTGCGCGTCATGCACGAGCTGAGTTGCGATGAAAAGAAAGCCCTGCAGGAAATCAACCGGCGCGACAAGGAGCGGAAAGATTTTTTGCAACGCCAGTTTCACGTGCCTGCGGATGATGCCTGCGCCTATGATGTGACCATCAACACGGCGCAGATCGAGATGACGGCCGCTGCGGATCTTTTGATTCGCCTGGTCGAGGCCAAGCTGAAGCCGGTGGAGAGCCGGGCCGAAGCTTAGGATTAACGCCGAACAGTGTCCGTTCCCAATATGATATTCTTGATGATGTTCCTGCAACGGCCTGGCCGTTGCCAGTTAATTTTGCGAACAAATAGCCATCAGCTTTGCACCTTATTCTTTTGATGAGGCGAACATGAACAAAAAATTCTCTGACGCCGTCATGCGGCGTTTCACGGGGAAGGAGGTAACGTTATGTCCAATCATAATCACCATCACGAGATGGATGAGCCCGATGCCACATCCGCCATAATGCGCGATTTGAAGTCGGTGTTGAAGCCGACCTTTCCGGGCCCGGGTTTGTTTGCCAGCTATTATTTTCTCGGCTTTCACATGATGGTCACGTTCTATCTGCTGTTATTGATTATGGCCATGCTGGCAGGTACGGAAGGCAAAAGCCCGAGTTTGATGGCTTTTGTGATTCTGTGGCATGTTTTCGCTGTTCCGATTTGGCTGTTGCGCAACCTCACGCTCAAGCTGTGCCAGAGGCCGCTCGGCATGTTGCTTTGCTTCACAATCATTGCCGGCGTGCTTGTGTTAATCCAGGGGCCCTTGATCACCGCAATGACGAACATCACGAATTGGATCAAGGTGGTACCTGGGGAGACGATTAAGACGATGTAAGCGCGCAGCATTTGGGCGCAGAGGGCGCCTGCCCCAGAACACAAGCATTTTTTCGGCCGTGTAGCTGCAAACCATCGGACAATTGCGGCCTACATAAGGCCAAGACAGGCGAGATGATTCGTAACGCCTAAGTGAAGATCATTTTTCAAAAAAAATCACAAGCGCGGCGGAATAGGAATTCAATGATTAAGTCCCGTTTTGATGCGAAGGCTTCTGGTGAAGCATGCAATGGGGTTCGGAGAATCACCAGATTTTTGCAAACGACGGGAAGTGAGAAGTATTATTCCCAAAATAACCCTGCCTGTCACAAATGATTAAAACCCAGTTGGAGAACGCATGAGACGATTTTTGTTGGTTAACCTGGCCTCGCTGACCCTTTGCCTGAGCGCTGCCGCACAAGTTCCGGATAAGGCTTACTTCGAGCGCATGCATCAGGCGACGCGCGCTGCGCTGCAGAAAGAACAGGCTGCCAGAATGAAAAAATTTTCGGCGACGCTTCCCAATAAGCCGTCAAGCGATCCCTCGGTGGACGCGGTTTATTACGATTTGAATCTCACCATTACCACCGCGCCCAACAATCTCGCCGGCAGTGTCACCGGCGTGTTTCGCAGCAAGATCGACGGTTTGCAGCAGGCGATACTGCATTTTGATGCCCGCGAAGGCCTGGCGCCGTGGAGCGCGTTCAGCGTTTCCGGAAATGCTGCAAGCTGGACGCATGCGAATTGGCTGCTCACCGTACAGCTTGATCGCGCTTATAACGCGGGCGAAACCTTTCAAATCACCGTGAATTATTCCGGTGTGCCGCGCACGGGCGGATTGAAAGGCTTCGGATTCGACACCAATGCTTACGGCAACCTTGTGATTTCAACGCTGAGCGAGCCTTACCTCGCGCGCACGTGGTGGCCGTGCATCGATGATCCTGACGACAAAGCCGATTCCGCACGTATCAGCATCACCGTGCCGCAAAATTTGATCGCGGCCTCCAACGGCTTGCTGGTCGCAGAAACGAATAACGGCAACGGCACAAAAACTTTCGTTTGGAAAGAAAATTATCCCATCACCACTTATCTTGTCTCGCTGGCGATTTCCAATTATGCAACATTTGGCGATCAATTCGAATACGCTCCCGGGCAGTTCATGCCGATCACGCATTACGTTTATCCCGCGCAATTGGCTGCGGCGCAAACGGCATTCGCCACGCTGCCGGAAATGCTGCGCATTTACTCCGATCTTTTTGGCATGTATCCGTTTGTTAAGGAAAAATACGGCCATGCGGTGTTTGAATGGGGCGGGGCCATGGAGCATCAAACGCTGACCAGCATCGGCGGGGTGAGTACGAGCTGGGAATACACCTACGCCCATGAACTGGCGCATCAATGGTTCGGCAATCTTGTGACGTGTCAAAATTGGGGCGACATCTGGTTGAATGAGGGTTTCGCAACGTACAGCGAAGCGTTGTATGTCGAACAACGTTATGGCCCAAAAGCGTATCGTGATTATCAAGTCGCCGGACTTGGTTCGATGTCGAGCTGGGCCCGCGATGCGATTTATCGGTACAGCACGGACGAACCCTGGTACATTTTTCGATTGACGGTTTATGAAAAGGGCGGATGGGTACTGCACATGCTGCGCCGCGTATTGGGCGACTCGGTGTTCATGAAAATTCTGCACGATTATCCCAACGACCCGGCGTTCAAATTCAATACCGCCACCACCGAACAATTTCGCGACTTTTGCGAGCAAGCCAGCGGCCAGGATTTAGACTGGTTTTTTCAACAATGGATTTATGAACCTTATTATCCCATTTACAACTGGGGCTATGCTTATCAAGCAACGCCTGCCGGGCATGAACTGTTTTTGCAAATCGAGCAGAAGCAAGCCAGCGTTTCAGCGGAGTATGATCATGTTTACAAAATGCCCATTGATCTCGAAATTGTCTACGCGGATTTGACCACGGAGAAAATTACCATTTGGGATTCTCTGCTGGTGCAAACGTATTCTGTGCCGCTTGACACCGCGCCGCTGGCGGTGAGATTCGATCCGGAGAGTTGGGTGCTGAAAGAAGCGCGCAAAGTGCCGGTCACGGGAATCGAAGATCCCGGCGATGCCGTGCACAGCTTTCGGCTGGCGCAGAATTATCCCAATCCGTTCAATCCTGAAACCATCATTCAATATGAGCTGCCGGAAGCTGGTTGGGTGGAATTGACGATTTACAACACTCTCGGCGAGCGTGTTTATGCCTTTGCTCCGGTTTTTCAAGCTGCCGGAAATCATAACGTGAAATGGGAGGGCAGAAATGAAGCGGGAACAATGCTGGCAAGCGGCGTGTACGTCTATCGGTTGAAAATGGCAGGCCATGCGCAAGTGAGAAAAATGATTTTGTTGCGCTAAGGAATGCCAGTCAATAAACATGCCCATTTCCTGCAACCGCTAATTAACGCGAATGTACGCCAATAAATTTCTAATTCGCGCTTATTAGCGTTCATTCGCGGTTTGAGATATGAAAAATTTATTTAATTCTGATTCCTAAGGATATTTGACCTGTGGCACGTTGAATTCACTCAAATACTGGAGACCCGTATGAAACTCTTGAGAATCGCGCGTGTGCCGCCGGTGGTGGTGGCCCCGCAAGACACGGTGCAAGCGGCAACGGAAAAAATGTGTGACGTCGGCGTGGGCGCAGTGGGCGTGATTGATAAAGACGGCAGGTTGGTCGGCATTTTCACTGAACGCGATCTCATGCGGCGCGTCGTGCGGCCAGGACTCGCTGCGCACGAAACGCGCGTCGAAGAGGTGATGACGCGCGACCCGCTGATCGCCCCGCAAGAAATGGAAGCGAGTGATGCCTTCGAGTTCATGACCGACAAGCATTTCCGCCATCTGCCCATTGTCGATCACCTCGGGAAATTACAGGGCATGCTCTCTGTGCGGCATCTCATGCGGCATTTGGTCGAGCATCTCTCACACGAATTGGAAGGGATGAATGCTTATTTGGGCGCGGATGCGCCGGGAGGAGACTGAGAAGGCGCAGGTGGCAAGTTGCAGGTGATAGGTTGTGTCGGTCAACAATCTCAACAACCAACGACCAACAACCAGAGACCAACGGCCAAAACACAGGCACGAACCACAAACCTCAAGAGGAGAACTATTATGCCAATGCTGCAATCGTTGCAAACGCATCTCGACGCTCAGCGGGTGCCGTATGAGGTGATTCATCATCGCCAGGATTTTACCGCGCAAGAGACGGCCGCGCACACACACACGCCCGGCAGAATGTTCGCCAAAACCGTGATTCTTAGCGTCGATCACAAGTACTGCATGTTCGTGTTGCCCGCCAGTGATCATATCGATTTTGAAAAAGTGCGGCGGACGCTGAACGCGCGGGAGGTTCGCCTGGCAGATGAATATGAAATCGCGCGCGTCTGCCCGGATTGTGAGCCGGGCGCCATGCCGCCGTTCGGCAATCTCTACAAACTGCCGCTTTACGTGAGCCACCGCCTGACCGAAGATCACATGATCACATTCAACGCCGGCACACATCAAGAGGTGATGCGCATGCTCTATCGCGATTATGACCGGCTGGCGCACCCGATTGTCACGAATTTTACCATGGAACATTGAGGCGGCGTGAGACCCTTGATTCCAACGCCGGCTGAGCTTGTCGCGGCGCCTGAGCTTGTCGAAGGCGAGCTTGTCGAAGGCGAGCTTGTCGCGGTGCCTGAGCTTGTCGAAGGTGAGCTTGTCGAAGCCAAGCTCAGGGCACGGCTGTCGCACGTTTCACCCCGTCTGATCGAAAGGAGGTGAGGTCATGCCGACCTATGAATACCGCTGCAAAGAATGCGGCCATCAATTCCTCGAGGCCTTGCGCGTGGCGGAGCATGACAAGAAAAAACCGCAATGCCCGAAATGCAAAAGCCAGAAAGTCGAGCAAGTGTTCTCGACCTTTTTTGCCAAAACCTCCAGCAAAACCTGAGGGACGCGTATGCCCAGCTTTGAATCTGTTCTGGATTGGCGGTACCGGCACACCCGCACGATTGCGCGCTGTCTCGCGCTGCTTTGGGCGAGCACGTGGGTGTTTTTTGGCGCAACCGCGGGTTTCAGCGAAGGTTTGACGCCCGCCAAGGTTTTGTTGCACGCGACCGTGCCGGGTTTGATTTTTTTGCTGACCGCAGCCATTGCTTGGCGCTGGGAAATGCTCGGCGCTAAGCTGTTGCTGCTGGAAGGCCTGCTCATTTTCGCGTTTTATCCGGTCATCACGTGGGGCGCAACTTCTCTTACCGGCGTTTTGTTGGTCATCTTCACCATGGCGCTGCCGCCGTTGTTGGCAGGAATTCTATTACGCGAAAATTGGCATCGCGCCAGAGTCTTGCGTTTGCTGACTAACCGGATGCCGTGAAGTGTTGGGTATCCCTCAACATTTCCACGGCAATTTTTTGCGCGCTTTGGCGCAAGAGCAGACGAGGTGAGGCGTTTTTTGCCAAAATCGCCCATTCTCAAGACTGCGAAAGCACTCATCTTTTTTCCCACAGTTGCAAACCGTTTGCTGGATTTTGTTCACCACACCTCATACCGGCCCGGCAATATTCTTAGAAATATAGATACTTACACACCGTGAGATTTTGTCTCGTCGCGCCTATTTTCGGCATGTTGTTTGTCATCTGATGAAATGATTCAGTAACCGGGTTTGAAAAAAACGGCAATCGTTGAATTTGCAATCGAATTGATGAAGCTTTTGTTTGAAGGAGGTTGAGTGATGAAGAAAAGGTTTTTGCTTGCCGGCGCAATGATCTTGCTCTTTGCGATCGTCGTCATGGCGCAAGACGGACGCCGCGGCTCAGCGCGCGAACGCTGGGACAGCGATGAGATCGTGACGCTCAAAGGCGAGATCACCGACGCGGCAATGCCGGTGGCCAAATTCAAATGCGAAGGCAAGGAATATGCCGTGCATTTGGGGCCGCTGTGGTTTTGGAAACAGAAGAACTATGAACTCAAAAAAGGCGAAGCCGAGTTGCGCGGCGAACTGGAAAAGGAAAGCGACGGTTTGCATTTTTATCCCTATACGGTGACGCAAGGCTCCGCAAAAATCGAATTGGCGGATGATGACGGTGTGCCGCATTGGTCGGCGCGCAGCGGCCGCGGCATGATGAAGTCCGGACGCCATCATGGTCATCACCGCGGCTGTTGCGGCAGATGCTGCGACTAACCGGAGCAGATGATGCCAATATCTCGACAGCGGCCGGCAGAATCGCCGCATCGCGAGCCTCTCAACGAGCGGCCACGCATGGTGGGCTTCTTGTGTATGAGTGGTGCGCAAGTGTTTTATGACGTTTCCAATCCCGTTCGGCGAAAACTGCCGGCCGATTTCACCGGCATCGCGGTGGAGTGCATCCTGCAGGTGCATGCGCGCGAAATCTTCAAAGCCTTTCGCTTTGGCGCGGAAGGGGTTTTGCTGGCCGCCAGCCCGCAATGCCCGTGCGGACATGGCGAAGACCAAGTCCACCGCCATATGGCAGAATTGCGGCGGGCGCTCACGGGCTATGGCATCGACTTGAAACGGTTACGGTTGGAATGGATCTCGGCCGCAGAGGAACAAAAATTTCTGCAAGTGGTGAATGAGATGATGGAGAGCTTGCAGCAATTATCGCCTCTGCGGCTTTTTAAAGAATTGGGAAAGAATCTCGCGTATTGCGGATAACGGCATGTATAAAATTTTGCAGGCGCGCAGTTTGGCGCCGGGTGTCAAACGTTTTGAAGTGGCGGCGCCGGAAATCGCGCGGCATCGCCGCGCCGGGCAATTTGTGATTTTGCGCGCGCATGAAGAGGGCGAGCGCATTCCCATCACCATCGCGGACGCTGATCCGGAACGCGGTACGATCACGCTGATCGTGCAGGAGGTGGGCTGGACCACGCGCTTGTTGGGCCAAAAACAAGCCGGAGAATTCATACCGGATGTCTGCGGCCCGCTCGGCGAACCGACGCATATCGAAAATTTTGGCCATTGTGTTTGCCTCGCCGGCGGTGTGGGCGTCGCGGAAATTTATCCGGTCGTTGCGGCCTTGCGCGCAGCGGGAAATCAAGTGACGGCCATCATTGGCGCACGCTCGCAAGAGTTGCTGATTTTGGAGCAGGAGATGCGACGGCAAGCGCACCATCTCCTGGTCACCACGGACGATGGCAGTTATGGCATCCACGGCCTGGTGACCCAGCCACTCGCTAAAATGATCAAACGCGGCGAACTTCTCGACCGCGTTTTTTGTATCGGCCCGGTGCCTATGATGCGCGCCGTGACCGAGTTGACCCGGCCGTATGGCATTCCCACGATCGTGAGCTTGAATCCCATCATGGTCGACGGCACCGGCATGTGCGGCGGCTGCCGCGTCACCGTCGGCGGTCAAGTCAAATTCGCCTGCGTCGACGGCCCGGACTTCGACGCGCATCAAGTCGATTTCGATGAGTTGGTGCGCCGGCAGCAGATGTATCGGAATGAAGAAAGAGAGTCAGTAGAAAAATTCCGGATGCTGGGAGAGAACGGGAAAGATAAAACATGTTCTGAGATGGTTCAAGCAGCCGTGTGACTGTTTTCAGATATCAGGGAAGTTCGTCACAGCAATGATACCGATTATCGCCATAATTTTCATCGCGTCTCAATTTTTTGATCACGCGCTGAATTTTGAGAAAGAAAAGATCGCAATCAACGTCTCCGGCGGCGAATGCATGCTAACGGGCGATTATTACTTCAAAAACAATTCCCCACAACCATGCACGCGAACGATATTTTATCCGTTGATCAACACCGTAGATTTGCCATTTCCAAGCTCTATCAGCGTGACCGACGTTTATGAAAACAAAGCGCTCAAGTATACGATTTCAAAAAATGGCGTTGCTTTTGCTCTGAAACTTTCTTCCTACGATACCAAGGTCATCCGAATTGAATATCATCAGAAGACCATGAGCAACAGGTTCGAATATATTTTAACGACGACCCATTTCTGGAAGAAGCCCTTGCGAAGAGCGGAGTTTTCGATTTCAATGCCGAAGCATCTGGTCTTGAGTTCCATTTCGATGCCTTATGAATCGACGCAAACAAACTCCAATGAGCGGCGATATTACATTCGAAGAGAGAATTTCATGCCGGAAAAAAATTTGTTTTTTGAATGGAGGATCGGGCCATGAAAAGCAAGCACGGGTTGCTCCTCATCGCATTGGCCATTTGTACGCTGCCTTTGCTTTCCAATCCGATTGTGCCAAAATATATCAGCGAGATCACCGTTGATGCAAGTCGCTGGCTAATCGAGCTTCATAACCCTTTTTCAGATCCTATCAGCTTGGATAACTATTTGCTCGTGTCAAATACGAGCAAGGCGTCTTTCAAAAAGGGCTTGTTCATGGATGAGAACTATCTCGTCGTCACTCAAGAGAGTCTGGAGAATCAATTTCACATTAATCCATCAGCGGATTATATCAAACTCGTCAGGCAAGACTCAACCGTGTTGGATGAATTTCCTTTCGCGGCGCTACGTAAAGGCCAGTCCTGGTCTCTTTGGGCAGATTGGTATTATCTCGACAACTCGCCAACCTTTGGCCAGCCGAATGATACATTAAATGCAATGTGTCAAATATTGGGCTCTGTTACTGACAGCTTGGGCAATCCCATTGAAGGTATTACGGCATATTGGGGGCATGCCACGCCCTGGCCGGAAGATTATCTGCACTTAGACAGTAATGGGGGCTTCGCGCTGCGGGTTTTAGCGAGCTCGATCACATTTACCTTTGAGAAGGAGAATTATGAATTTCTCCGCGCTTATGTTGGCGCATATCCAGAGAGCACAATAACCGTCCATTACACCATGAAAGTGAAACCGGCGAACTCTGTAGCGGGCCATCGAGGCCATCAGTTATCTAGCCATAGCTTGTCTCACAACTTTCCTAATCCATTTAATGGCAACACCTTGCTCACCTATCAATTAGCTCAGGATGATTTCGTTGAGGTGAGCGTATATGATATCACGGGAAGGCGCGTGGAGAATTTGTTTCATGGCTTCCAGTTTCAGGGCGAACATCGTCTGATGTGGGATGCGTTTTCAGAGCCATCGGGAATATATGTATTTCGGCTTCACACGCCGAACGTGACGATCAGCAAGAAATGCCTACTGATAAAGTAGGAGAAATGATTTTGATTGAGCCGGGAGTATTTATTGATGCAGGGGTGCTGGAACCCATAATCCATCGATTCGAGCTATTGATTCGAGTCTCTTAGAGAAGTCTATGCCCAAAAAAGTCATCCCCGAAAAAACACCAATGCCCGAGCAGGCGCCGCTGCGGCGCATTACCAATTTCGATGAAGTCGCGCTGGGCTATGACGATGATCAAGCCGTGCTCGAAGCCGGCCGCTGTTTGCAGTGCAAGAAACCCGTTTGCATTGCGGGGTGTCCGGTGGGCATCGACATTCCGGCGTTTGTTGACCGGGTGGCGCACGGCGACTTCATTCGTGCCGCGGAAATCATTCGAACAAAAAATGCCTTGCCCGCAGTTTGCGGTCGCGTCTGCCCGCAAGAGAGCCAATGCGAATTGGTTTGTGTTATGGGTAAAAAGTATCAACCCATCGCCATCGGCCGTCTTGAGCGCTTTGTGGCAGACTACGTTCGTGAGCAAAGCAATGGCAAGCTCTCGATCAATATTTTAGACAAACAGAACAAGTCCGTTGCTGTGGTGGGCGGCGGCCCAGCCGGCCTCACCGTGGCCGGCGAGTTGATTCAACTCGGTTATCGCGTCACCGTGTTCGAAGCTTTGCACAAGCTCGGCGGCGTGCTGGTTTATGGCATTCCGGAATTCCGTTTGCCGAAAGCGATTTTGCAGGCGGAGGTCGATCAACTTGCCGAAATGGGTGTGGAGTTTCGCACCAATCATGTCGTCGGCCGCACGGAATTGGTGGATGAGTTGCTCGGGCGTTATGATGCCGTGTTCATCGGCACGGGCGCGGGTTTGCCCTACTTCATGAATGTGCCCGGTGAAAATTTAAACGGCGTTTATTCGGCGAATGAATTTCTCACGCGCCTCAATCTCATGCGCGCCTATCGCTTTCCGGAATGGGATACGCCCATCAAAGTCGGCAAACGCGTGGCCGTGATTGGCGGCGGCAACACGGCCATGGATGCGGTGCGCACTGCCAAGCGCATGGGCGCAGAACATGCGTATTTGGTTTATCGCCGCTCGCGCACCGAACTGCCGGCGCGCGCGGAAGAAGTGCATCACGCCGAAGAAGAGGGCATCGAGTTTCGCTTTCTCGAAGCGCCGGTGGCCGTGGCGGGTAACAGCAGAGGGTGGGTCACACATATCGAATTGATCAAAATGCAACTCGGTGAACCTGACGAGTCGGGGCGCCGCCGGCCCGTTCCAATTGAGAATTCCAATTATACTCTCGAAGTCGATACCGTAGTTGTCGCCATCGGCCAGGGACCGAACCCGCTCATTCCGCGCACAACGCCGGGATTAAAGACAGGCAAGCATGGCATCATCACAATTGACCCGGAAACCGGCGCCACCAGCAAGCCGGGCGTGTTTGCCGGCGGCGATGTTGCCACCGGCGGCGCAACCGTGATTTTGGCAATGGGCGCCGGTAAAAAAGCAGCGCAAGCAATTCATGAATTTTTGTGTTGAGCAGGCGGTGTTGTGAGAGTTCAAATTGTCGAGTAAGTGTAAGCAGGCATGAGGCCGTTAAGAAAATTGCATTGAAGAGGTTATCATGAGTTACTATTTTGCCAAACAAATTCATTCCGGTTTTGACGAAGCGATCGCGCGCGTTACCGAGGAACTCAAGAAAGAAGGCTTCGGTATTCTCACGGAAATCGATGTGGCGGCGACGCTGAAGCAAAAGCTCAACGTTGATTTCCGGCGTTATAAAATTTTGGGCGCATGCAATCCGCCCTTTGCCCATCAGGCCTTGCAGGCGGAAGAATACATCGGCACGATGCTGCCGTGCAATGTCATCGTGCAGGAAAAAGCCGGCGGCGTCGAAGTTGCGGCCGTTGATCCGATTGCCTCGATGGCGGGCGTGAACAACGCCAAGCTTGCTGGAATTGCGCAGGAAGTGCGTGCACGCCTGGCGCGCGTCATTCAGAATCTCTAACGTTGGCAAATCATGAGGAACATTATGGATTCTATTACAGTGTTGGTGATCATTGCGGTTTACTTTTTATTGCAATTGGTGATTTTGCCCAAGTTGGGCATTCACACCTGACTATCCCGTTCCTGCAACGTTCCGGGTGAACGAAAGAATCAAAAGGCCGAGCGTAACGCGCAACCTGATGCAACGCAAAAGCCGGAGCCTGATTAGGAATCAGAATTAAATAATTTTTCCATAGTACAAACCGCGAATGAACACTAATAAACGCAAATTAGAAATATATTAGCGTACATTCGCGTCAATTAGCGGTTGAAGGAAATGAGTATGTTACTTAAATGGAGTCCCTTGGCAATTATTGTAATGCACGCATCAACAGTTTTGAACAAAGTAACTGAAAACAACATGAAAGGATATGATGATGAATAAGCAGAATTTAATCGACCGTTTGAATGAAGATCTCGCCGGCGAGCTCGGCGCGATCATTCAGTATCTTACCTATGCCGCCAAGACCAGCGGGCCGTTCCGGCCGCAGCTTTCACAATTCTTTCTCACCGAAGTGGCGGACGAACAATTGCACGCGCAATTTCTCGCGAACAAAATCGTCGCCCTCGGCGGTGAGCCCACCACGAAACCGCGCGCCGTGCCGGCTGCGCGCACCAACCGCGAAATGTTGGAAGCCGTGCTCGCGGCAGAACGCCAAGCGACGAAGGATTATACGCAACGCGCAAAAGAAGCCGAAGAGTTGGGCGAGAAAGGTCTGATGGTGCAGCTCGAAGACATGGTGCGCGACGAGAGCGGCCATTCCGAAGAAACTGAAAGAATCTTGCGCGACTGGCCGCTGTAATTTCTCCTCAGCAAAACGATGATTCCTGTTTTGATTTTTGATGCAGGCTTTCTCTCTGCATGATGAGCGGAGAGGAAGCCTGCATTCCCGCCTGTTTGCACACAAATCGCGTTGAACCTTTCGCAACCTCCCACGTCCTTATTCGTATTCAAAATCCCGAAAATTCAAGCGATTTCTTATTCAACCCCGGAGTCTGCACATGCGTCGCAATTTGCCCGCTTGTTCATTGCTGCTGGCTGCCATGCTGGGAAGCGCCGGCGCGCTCAAAGCCAACCTCGACAAAACCCTGCAGCTCAAGAAGTTTTCCGCTGGCATTGTCGTCGACGGTGTAATCGATCCGGCGTGGGCGCAGGCCGATTCCGTCGTGGACTTTGTGCAACTACAGCCCTTTGCCGGCAAAGAACCTTCGACGAAAACCGTTGCCAAACTCATCACCACAGAGGAGGCGCTTTTTTGCTTGATGATTTGCTATGACGAAAAGAAAAACATTCAAAAGAACACCGGCAAGCTCGATGACTTTGGCGGTGACATCGTTTCACTCATGCTCGACACCTTCGGCGACCGGCGCACGGCATATAAATTTGCCGTCACGGCCTCGGGCGTGCGCAGCGATTGCCGTTTGCTCGACGACGCGCGCAATCGCGATTATAGTTGGGACGGCGTGTGGTTCGCCAAATCCAAAGTGTATGATTGGGGCTTCGTGATTGAAATGCGCGTGCCCTATCGTTCCATCAAATATAATGAGAATCTCACCGCCTGGGGTTTGGATTTCGACCGCTGGATTCCCGCGCGCAACGAAGACATTTATTGGTGCCGTTACGAGGAGAATGAAGGCCAGCGTATTTCCAAATTCGGCCGTTTGGAACTTGGTGAACATCGTCCTTCGGCCAAAGGTTTGAATTTGGAAATCTATCCGGTGGGCATCGCAAAGACGACTTATCTGCATGACGACAAATACGATTTCGATCCCGACGCTGGGATCGACATTTTTTATAATCCCTCGCAGCGTTTGACGTTCCAGCTTACCGGCAATCCGGACTTTGCGCAAATCGAAGCCGATCCCTTCGCTTTCAACATTTCCCGCTATGAAACTTACTTCGAAGAACGCCGGCCGTTTTTCACCGAAGGTAATGAGATTTTCATGCCTTCGGGCAGGCAGCGCAACACCGGTTTCTATCGTCCACTCGAATTATTTTACTCGCGTCGTATTGGAAAAAATTTACCGGATGGCAAGGAAGTGCCGTTGCAGTTCGGCACGAAAGCTTTTGGCCGTCTCGGTGAATGGGAATACGGCGGGTTTCTTGCGCTGACCGGAGAAGAGAATTATGAAATCGGCGGGGAAAATTTCAGGGAACCGCGCGCCGGTTTTGCCTCAGCGCGCCTCAAAAAACAAATACTCGACAACTCTTCCATCGGCGTGTTGTTTGTTGGAAAGAAAACCGAAAATGATTTTGACGGCGTGCTCGATATCGATGGCGCGTTTCGTACTTCGGATTGGCAGCTCTCGTATCAGCTCGCGCGCTCGATCAAAAACTCAGAGGGCGACTTCGCCGGCTCAGCCGGGTTTGTGCAATTCAAAGACAAATGGATTGCACTGGCACGCGGCCGCTACGTGGGCAAGGATTTCGATGTCAATCAGGTAGGATTTGT
>QEVD01000613.1 GCA_003576975.1 Candidatus Zhuqueibacterota bacterium | reverse complement strand
CACGAGCTGGAACGATCCATTTTATCCCGACACGCAGGCACCGCTCGATCCGTTTCCGTTTAATCCGGCGAGATATTTGACGCAACGGAATGTCCGAGTGGGGTTGGTGATGAGGTTCTAGTCACAGCAGCTTGACTCAAACTGTGTGAATACCCAGTGGGAACGCGGGCTTCGACAGGCTCAGCCCGCGGGAACCAAGCTGTTTTGCAGAACCAGAATCTTCAGGGCCTGAAAATCACAGAAAGAATTTTGATGAAGACAACTGAATTGAAATACAACAAACGAGTCGCCGCCGGTGCAGCTTTGCTCGCGCTGGTGATCTTCATTCCCGCCGCGCGCGCCCAGCTTATTCCCATTCTCGGCAATCAGCGCGCGGGCACGGCCATGGCGCGCCGTGGGCATGGGCGAGGCTTTTGTCGCGCTGGCAAACGATGCCTCCGCGTTGTATTGGAATCCCGCGGGCATTGCGCAGATGAACAAAAGCGAATTCATCTTCTCCCATGTGAACTGGCCGGTGGAGGTGAAGCACGAATTCGCCGGGTATGTTCATCGCCTAGGTGAATTGAACGCGCTGGGCGTAAGCGTGACCGCGCTGCACACGGATGATTTCGAGGAAACCACGGTGTATCAGCCGCTCGGCACCGGCAACTTTGTTTCGTTCGGCGATCTTGCCGTGGGGCTTTCATTCGCGCGGCGCATGACCGATCGCTTCAGCATGGGCGTGACGCTCAAATATGTCGATGAAACACTGGCCGAATTGCACGCGCGCAATGTGTTCGTTGATTTCGGCACGTATTATTGGACCGGCTTTGGCACCTCGCGCTTTGCCATCTCGGTGTCGAATTTTGGCACGAATATCAAGCCCTCGGGCACGCTCTATTTTCGCGACGGCTCACAGACCAGCAGCTTTCAAGATTTTGCGCCGCCCACGATTTTCCGCATCGGCTTTGCCACGGAAATCGTCAACCAGGCGGAGCACAAAGTCACGACGGCGCTGCAACTCAATCATCCCAACGACAATGCCGAAAATCTCAATCTCGGCGCGGAATATTGGTGGCGCAATGCGCTGGCGTTGCGCGGCGGCTATCGCACCAATGCCGACGAAGAAACCTTCACCTTCGGTGCGGGCGTGGCCCTGCCGCTGAAAGTCTTTCATTTGAACCTGGATTTTTCGTATACTGAGTTCGGCAATTTGGGCAGCGCCAGCCGGTTTACGGCCAATCTTAAGTTGTAGCAGTGGCGCACGATTTCCTGAACGGTGAATATCTGCACCGATTTTCAGACAAGTTAAAAATCGAAGCTCTTCAAGCAGCCCTAAACTCCGCCCACAAAAGTGGAAATCCCACAGAAGCAAAAGGCTTTTTTGGTGGGATTTCAATTTTGTGGGCGAAAGACTTGCAGAATTTTATTCTGCGTTTGGAAAGCTCAGCGCCTATGAAATTTTTGATGCAACCACCCACGAGAAAATTCATGCTTACGCCTCGCCGCGAACTATTTTTGAAACTATTGTTTGGCGCAACGGTTTTCTTTTTATCACTTTCCTGCGGACCATCCATCGTCCGCTTTCAGCCCACCCAGGCCGATTTTTCCTTCGTCGCGATCGGCGACGTGGGCGAAGCCGGCGATATTCTAAAACACAATGCCGCAGTCATGCGCAAAATGTATCGTGAAGACAAATTCCACGCGCTGATTTTTTTGGGCGATAATTTTTATCCCATCGGCTTGAATATTCCACGCGCAAAAGTAGCGAAAAAGATTAAATCCGTGCTCGACCCGTTCAACGAGGTGACGAACAGTTTGGGCCGGCCTCAGGTGCATGCGCTGGCCGGCAATCACGATTATTATGCTTTTTTGGCGGTTGATTTCAAACTGCCGTTGAATATTTACAGCGTGCAAACCGCGCCCTACGGCATCAGCGATCTCGGCAATCAGCGCGCGGACACCATCCGCGCCTGGACATACTACAAAGGCCTGCCACAAACCGTGTTGTATGGCCCGGACACGAACAAAATCCAAATGATCTTTCTTGACTCTGCGCTGCCGCTGCGCACGGACACGACGACGTGGCAGCCCGCGCTGGACAGCCTGCATCAATTGCTGGCGGCGCATAAACAGAACGACAGCGTGAAATGGCGCCTGCTCTTCTTGCATCATCCGTTCTACACACTTGGGCCGCACGGCGGTTACAAACATTGGGACGAGGAAGCGAATACCGTGCGCTATCTCAACCCATGCAGCAAGGATTCCAACGCCGTGGATTTTGCAGTGAATTTGCTCGATCCCGAGGATACCTGCGCTCCGAAATACCAGGCCTACATGCGCGCCGTGCAAGCCGTCATTGCGCGCAGCGGCGTAGCGGTTCAGGCTGCGATTGCCGGACACGAGCATGTTTTACAACTGGCTTACAAAAATACCGGTCACCCCAAGGTTCATGTCGTTTCCGGCGCCGGCGCCAAGGCGAGCCGTGTGAAAGCCGGCAATCCCCAGCGCCAGGAATATACCTGGTGGAACAGCTTCGATCCGGATGACAACGTCAAAAAAAAGGGCATAAGCAAATACGGCTTCGTGCGCTTTGACTTGAAGGGGCAAAATTTGGAACTGCGTTTTTATGACGGCGAAACCGGAGACGTGTTGGCGGCCGAGGGGGAAAAGAAAGTTTTTGTGATCAATCGCGCCGGCGAGTTGAGCTTGCGGTGATGCATTTTGTAAAGGGAATGACGATAGTCGGCACTACTGGGGGCTGCTGTTTAGATGTCATCGCGCTGCTGCGCGAGGCCAAAGGCGTGGAAAAAAATGCCATCGCTCGCGCCGAGGTCGATCCCAAAACCCTGATCGAAAAAATGAAATCGTTCGGCATCAAGC
>QEVD01000612.1 GCA_003576975.1 Candidatus Zhuqueibacterota bacterium | reverse complement strand
GCTGCATTGCCGCCGGCCTGCAGGATGGCGGTACCAGCGACCACTGCCTCTGGCTTGCCGGCAGCAACAATTCCATTTTTGCCAGACGCCGAGGCGCCGATATCCTGCCCGCGCAGCAATTCGCAAGAACAAAGCAACAGCAGCACGGCCGCAGTATTGCGGATCACCGGTATCATCATCGCGAAGCACCTTTCGCTGAGGTGGTTGTCGGACATCGCCGGACATTCATTCAAAGATCAGCGTTCCGAATTTTTCGTATTCATGAAATCTGAACTCGATGGCCTGCCATTCCCACGTCGCCATTTGTCCAGAGTCGTAGTCACAGCGGTAGAAGTTCGCCCGCCATCTGGTGCCGGACTGTGGCGGCACATTGCCCAGCGGCTTGAGCAGATCATAGGGAATGAAAAATTCAGCCATCCAGCCGACGATAGCGGCGCCGCTTTGTTTCTCACCGCCTTGCACGCTTGTCATGTGCCGGGTCAGTCTGCTTCCTTGATAATGCCAGGGACGCCATCCCCAGAAATCGCCCTTGTTGTTGGGAACCAAAATGGGGAGTTCGTGATTCAACGGCGACAACTCATATTCAAAGTATGCCGGGAAGCTTTCATCCGTCCACAGGAACACCTCGACCACGTCTTCATTCCACAGATCGAGAAAATCTTCCCTGAGCGTCGCAGTCAGTCTTCGGTCTTCACAATCAAAGAGAAAATAGATGCCGGTCGCCGAGTAGAGGATTTTCATTCTTGTCGAAAACGCCTCGCCGAATTCCCTGCGCTGCGGGAGATCCACCCATTCAGCCTTTCCCCACTGCGGCGAGCTGCCATCGCCGGTCAATTCGAAATCAGGCGCACCGTTGATCTTTAACACGTGTATCTTGTCCTCTGCCAATGTCCTGTTTTCCACAAAACAAAGAGGCAACATCCAGAAGGTGGTTGCGATCAGCAGGACTTTATTCGCTGATAACATGTATTTCTTCCAATTCGTGCCGGCGGAGATTTCGGAAATCATCAGGGACACGGTATGCCGTATCGCAGCATTACCTTCATCTCACACCCCTCGGGTCTGGCGCAGCGTCAGACTGCCGTCATCATTGAGCTTCTGATGGCACGCCCAGCGCAGCGGATAACGTAAGCCCTTCACTTCAAGCTCGCCCTTGAGTTTTAAGCCCTTCCAGTCCGTGCCTTTGGGCAGCATTAGCATCGCCTGGCGCACGCCGCGCGTCATCGGATAACCCGGATCCAGACAGCCGCTGACCTGAACTTTGCCATCGTCGCTGAAGGCCGTGACCCGCAACACACCCGGGACACAGGCAATACCGTTGTTCACGAAGCCGATCACCAATCCCGGATAACCATCTTTCTCGAAATGCCAGATCCACGAGGGCCGAACGCGATAGCCGACGCGGCGCGCGATCTGATCGATGTGCTCCGGATATTTCTCGTAGTAGTCCATGATGTTCTTCGCGGCAATGTTGTGCCAGTGCCACAGCGACCAGTAATTCGCGCCGATATCCAACACGTGTGCGATGATGTTCTCGGTGCGGGTGACGCCTTCGTCGATCACCAGCGCCTCGGGCGCAACCGTGGTCATGCCGACTTCGCTGATGGCGGCAACCCAGGGCGGGCGGTTGCTCAACGCTTCGATCTGTTCATTCTCGATAAAAATGGTGTCGGTGCGAATCCAGTTGTGGGTGCGAATGGTGCGATCGAGCAATTCGGAATTGCCGACCAAACTGAAGTCCGGCTGGGTGTTGGTGACTAGCGGGGTTTTGGTCCATGCTTCCAACTGCATCTCGAACATTTTGACGAAAGTCTCTTCGGCGATCTTGTTATCGGGGAAGGGATTGCCGTCGAACGGCCAGGAATGGCCTTCGCCCCAGAAGCCGTACATGAACGTGTCCATGTACTCCACCAGTGGATTGCCGTTCAACTCATCGGCGAGCAACGCATTCAGCTCGCGGAACGCCGCCAGATAATCGGCATGATCATAGCGCGGCATGCGGTGTTCTTTTTGGTAGCGCGGATTTTGCGGATTGCCCTTCCATTCGCCTTTGAGTTTCACGTAAGGAACTTTGTTCATCAAGAACTCGGGCATCCCCGGCTCAGGAAAATCCGGATTCTCCAGCATGATGCGAAAACCGACGCGCTTGTTGTAACGTTTGGCAAGGTCGAAAGTAATCTTCCAGCCCTCGGGGAAATCCAGTTTGCCGGGCTGCTTTTGAACATCGCGCCAATTCAGGCGGATGTAGATTTTTTGCGCAAAGGGAATTTTGATCAAGTCCTCACAATACTTCTCGATCGAATCACCCTGAGTGCGCGGCGGCCAGTAATCGCCGGAGATGTACACCGTCAGCCCCATGCCGAAATTCGGCACAATATCTTTCGAAGGCGATGTGGTCATTACCACTTCGCTGCCGGGCAAAAATTCCTCCGGCGCATATTGTGGAAACGGTCCTTGATAGAGCCGATCTTTTACCG